>JBEKOI010000200.1:0-7528 GCA_049521915.1 Acidimicrobiales bacterium
ACGAGGAGTCGCTCCGGGCCGTGCACGAGTTCTACGACCGGATCGTCGAACACACGGTCTCCGTGTCCGGAACCCGCGAGGCCGAGCTCACCAAACTGCTCGAGAACACCTTCCGGCACGTCAACATCGCCCTGGTCAACGAACTGGCCATGTTCGCCGCCGACCTCGGGATCGACGTATGGGAGGCCATCGACGCGGCCTCGACCAAGCCGTTCGGCTATCTGCGGTTCACTCCCGGGCCCGGGGTGGGCGGCCATTGCCTGCCCATCGACCCGAGCTACCTCTCGTGGAAGGTGCGGAGCAGCCTCGGACAGCCCTTCCGGTTCGTCGAGCTGGCCAACGACGTCAACGAGCACATGCCCGACTACGTGGTCCGCCGGCTGACGCTGGCCTTCAACCGCATGGGCCGTGCCGTCAACGGCTCCCGCGTCCTCCTGCTCGGGCTGGCCTACAAACGGAACACCGGGGATGCCCGTGAAGCGCCGGGGACCATCATCGCCAACACACTGACCGACATGGGCGCCGAAGTCCGTGTGGTCGATCCCCATGTGTCGGGCCACCAGGTGATGTGCCCGCTCGTCGAGCTGACCGCCGACGAGCTCGAACGGGTGGACGCGGTGATCATCGTCACCGATCACGACGCATTCGATTTCGACCTGGTCCGGGCGCACGCCAGCTATGTGCTCGACACCCGCAACCGGCTGGATGGGCCCACCGTCGAGCGGCTGTAGCCTGCCCGGGTGAACGTCGTCGTCACCGGGGGTGCCGGATTCATCGGTGCCAACCTGTGCCGGGCCCTGGGCTCCGATCCCACCGTCCGACGGGTGGTGGCGCTCGACGACCTGTCGACGGGGTACCGCTCCAACCTGGCCTCACTCGACCGCGTCGAGCTGGTCGAAGGCTCGATTCTCGACCCCGTGCTGCTGGACGGCTTGTTTGAGGGTGCGGACGCCGTCGTGCACCTGGCTGCTCGACCGTCGGTGCCCCGGTCGCTGGCCGACCCCATGGCCAGCCATCTCACCAATGCCACCGGCACGATGGAGGTTCTGGAGGCCGCCCGCCGGGGTGGCCGGCCGCATGTGGTCGTGGCTTCGTCGTCTTCGGTCTACGGGGCCAACCCTGCGCTGCCCAAGCGCGAGGACATGGCGACCATGCCGGTCAGTCCCTACGCGGCCAGCAAGTTGGCGGCGGAATCGGCCGCGCTGGCCTACGGCCGCTCCTTCGACCTGCCGGTTCTGGCCTTTCGCTTCTTCAACGTCTTCGGCCCGATGCAGGACGCCGACCATGCCTATGCGGCCGTCGTCCCCACCTTCGTGGCCTGCGCACTGCGCGGTGAGCCGCTGCCTGTCCACGGCGATGGGGGGCAGACACGCGACTTCACCTACGTGGGCACCGTGGCCTCGGTACTGGCCGGGTCGGTGACACGGCGGGTGACCCACCCGGGACCGGTCAATCTGGCCTTCGGGACCAGGGTCTCGTTGCTCGAGCTCATCGATGTCCTCGAACAGGTCCTCGGACGACCCCTCGAGCGCCTGCACGCGCCCTCGCGCCCCGGGGACGTTCGCGATTCGCAGGCCAACCAGACCGTGATCAGGTCGAAGTTCCCCGACATCGAGCCGGTCGGTCTCGAAGAGGGGTTGCGAGCCACCGTCGAATGGTTCCGGACGACCCTTTGAGCCCCGACGGTCCGCTGGTCGAAGAGCACACCTCCCCGACGGTCACGGCTCCGGGGAGGACCGAGGCCGTGGCGGGGGCCGTCCTGATGGGGCTGTCGATCGTGGCCGGCGTCGTGGTCCGGGTCCATCCGGGGCCCAACGCCGTGGACCGGCGAGGATTCGCCGTCTTGGCCACATCGACCGACTCGACCATCCTGCACCGGATCACCGACCTCGGCACCCCCCTGGCCCTGGTGGTCGCGACGCTTCTCGCCGCCGCGGTCGTCGTCCGCTTCGACCGGTGGCGTGCCGCAGCGTGCATCGCCGGACCGGTCGTGACGGCCGTGCTGGTCGAGTACGTGTTCAAGCCGCTGGTGGCCCGCCGGTACCTGGGCGTCCTCAGCTACCCCTCGGGAAACGTGGCCGACGTGGCCGCGGTGATGACGGCCTGGGCGCTTGCCGTGCCCGGTTGGATCCGACCCGCGGTCGTCGTCCTGGGCGCGGTCGTGGTCGGCCTGATGATCGTGGCTGTCATCGGCCTCCGCTGGCACTATCCCACCGATGCGCTGGCCGGGGCCGTGCTCGGGGTCGGCACCGTGCTGACGGTCGACGGATTGGCCCATCTACGAGCAGGGGCTCGTCTCCGATAGGACCGTCCGGGGGCCTCCACCGGGCCGGCCGTCGGTGGTCTCCTCCACGACGGCCTGTCACCTCGGGACTGCCATTTCGGGCTGCGATTTCAGGGCTGTCTGAATCCTCATCAAAGATGATGAGATCGCCCTTGCGCTCGTCCCCAGGGCGACTAGGATTGGGGGGTAGGGCAGATGCAGGGCAGGTCACCGCAGGGGCGCACATTCCTGTGCCGTTGGGACGAACGGGCGGTGCATGGGGGTGGAATGACAACTGAACTAGGACTCGCTAGAGAACGGTCCGATGGGCTGGGGGAACCGCTGCCGAGGACGGTGGCACGCGTGGACATACGTCCTGGCTCCGACCCCGAGGGCGACCGATCGAGCAGGGGTGCGGCTCACGAACTGGCACTTCGGAGCATCCAGCAGACGGTTCGGTCCGACGACCGGGTCTGCCCCTACGGCCTCTCCCGAATCGCCATCGCCTTCGGATCCGATGCGGCCGCGGTGACCCCGCGGATCCTCGGGGAGCGTCTGGCCCGGGCCGTGGGCCAGGGAGTGGTCACCGACGGCCGGGCACGCCGGGCCGAGGGTGGTCGGGGCCGACAGCGTGCCGGCAAGGGTGAGCCGTCCGCGGCCACCGCCAACAGGAGCGACAAGCGGGGCCCGGGCCGGCTGGCCACGGTGCCCTCGACGATGGTTGTCACCGTCGACAGGCTCCTCACCGATGTCTCCGGTCGATCGGCGATGTCCACGGGCGCGCTCTCATCCATCGGCCAGCCTCTCCCCTACGGGCAGTTCGTCTCCATGCCCGTCCTGCGCCACCGCACCGTGGTGCGCTACTCCACCTGCCGGCTGGCGGGGTACGGGACTCGCCATGACGACAACCTCCCCGAGCCCGGCGGCGCCGACACCCTCGGAACGGTCCTGGTCGTCGACCCCGGCCCCGCCGGCAACGGGACACCCTGTCTGTCGGCGTTGGCCGCGTGCTCGCTGGCCCAGCGCCTGGGATTCACCTCGGCGGTGATCTCGCTGACCCCCGACGACTACCCCATCCTCGACATCGCCGGCGACCAGGTGGACCTGGTGGTCCTGGTCGTCGGGGTGGAACCGACCAACGGACCGTCCAACTGGTCGTCGAGCACCTGGTCGATACCGGCCCGGGTGGCCGGCGCCTACCGCTCGCTCGGAGTCGACGTCCTGGCCGTCGGGGCCGGAGCCGGCGCCGGTGCCCTGGCCGCGTGCGTCGAACAGGGAGCCTCCGCCCTGCCCGACATCGACGGGCTGACCGAGGAACTGCGCTCCATGTTCGGGGAGCAGGGTGGCGCGGCGTCGGCCAAGGAGGACCTCCGTCGCATCCCGGCCCGGTTCGAGGCGCTGATGCAGTTGACGGCGAGTGAGCGACGGGTGCTCTACTTCCTCACCAAGGGGATCTCGGCACAGGACATCGCCACCGAACTGGTGGTGTCACTGGCCACCGTGCGGTCGCACATCCGCTCCATCCTGCGAAAGCTCGGCGTCCGATCCCAACTGGCCGCAGTGGCCATGGCCAACGGCCGCGACCTCGAGGACGCGGTCGGCATCGAGACCCCGAAGCCGTTGGCCTGCCCTTGAGCCCCGACCTGGTCGCGTGGCGCGCCACGGGCTCGATGCCGTGACGCGGACGAGGTCCGCCGGACCCATCGTCGGGCTCGCAGTGGCGGTCCTCGTCGGCATCGTCTCCACCGTGGCACCGATGGCGGCCGCAGCTTCACGGTCATCGGCCGGCGGCACGACCCTCCCGGAAACCGCGTGCCCGGCCTTTCCCTCCGACAACGTGTGGAACACCCCGGTCACCGGACTACCGGTGAACAAGGACAGTGGCGCCTGGCTGGCATCGATGGATGCGCGCTCCACCGACCTCCATCCCGACTACGGACCGTCCGGCGCCAAAGAGCCGTACGGCATCCCGTGGCAGATCGTGCCCGCCGGCCAGCCCCTCGTCCACATCTCCTTCCAGTACTCCAGCCAGAGCAATCCCGGGCCGTACCCGCTGTCGGCGTCGACTCCCATCGAAGGGGGCTCGGATCGCCACGCCCTCATGGTCAACCCGAGCACGTGCTTCCTCTACGAGACCTGGGATACGTACTACCACCCCGACGGCAAGTCGACGGCCGGCTCCGGTGCTATCTGGAACCTCCGTTCGAACACCCTTCGTCCGGCCGGCTGGACCTCGGCCGACGCCGCCGGCCTGCCCATCCTCCCCGGCCTGGTCAACTACACCGAGGTGGTCTCCGGTGCCATGGACCACGCCATCCGGTTCACCGCCCAGTGCACCCAGAAGGCCTACATCTGGCCGGCGCGGCACGAGGCGGGGCAGGACGATCCGTCCTGCCCACCGATGGGAGCCCGCTTCCGCCTGAATGCCGGGTTCTCGCTTCCGGCTTCGGCGTGCTCGTCGATGTGCCAGACGGTGCTCAGGACCATGAAGACGTACGGCCTCATCCTGGCCGACAACGGCAGCAACTGGTACTTCCAGGGCACGGCCGATAAGCGCTGGACCGACGAGGAGGTCGACCAGCTGAAGCAGATCCCGGCCGCCGAGTTCGTGGCCGTCAACGAGTCGTGCCTGATGGTCAGCGCAGGCTCGGGGCTGGCCCTCCAGCCCGGCAGCGCCGCCTACGAGAAGAGCTGCGGCTGAGGGCCTCAGCCGGACGAGCCGGACAGGCTCCGGACGAGGCGCTTCGACAATCTGCGCAGCTGCTCCTTCCCGGTCCCCACCAGGGTGCGGACCGGGCCGTAGAGGCGGGCGGCCGGACGTTCACGCTCGAGACTGAGATCGGACGCGTTGGCGGCGCGGATCTCTTCGGCCATCTGCAGGTACGAGCGGCGCCGGTAGTGCCGGATGCTGTCGGTGACGTCATCCTCGGTGAGGACGAACGTGCGCACGTCGCACACGGATGCGTTCGGGAGCGTCCCGACGACCCGGTCAAGCGCCTCGTTCATGGTGCGGTGGCGCAGGTGCCGGTCGGGCTCCTTGGGGTTGACGAGTGGCACCTCTGCTCCGTTGAGGAAGATCAACCGCGCCCCGGGCGGAACCGACCCGGCCAGCCAGCGGATGTTCTCCTCGAAGCGGCCGGCCGAGATACCGCCGAGGAACTCGAACTCCGTGGCGAACCAGTCGAAGAACTCCTGGTCCATCCCGTCCCGGCTGAACCTCGCCACCAGCTGCGGCCTGAATGCGGGATCGGTCACATCGTGGTGGAATTGATGCCAGGGCACGACGAGCCCGAGCTCCCGGTGCCGGTAGATCCCCTGGGTGTAATCGGTCAGCACGCTGTAGACGAGCACGTCGTAGTCGGGAGCGACGACCGCCGGTGAGCAGAACACCTGTTGGTCGAGGAACGGGATCCGATCGACCAGCGCCCGCTGCTCGGGCGCGAGACCGCTCGCCGACTGCCGGAGCAGCTCGGTGTGCCCCACGTGGACGAAGGCGCCCGTCGGTCCGACGTGTGCGAGGTCGGTGGAGATGCGCCCTCCGAGGAACTCAGCCGTGGCCGTCAGGTCACATCCACCCACCAACAGGATCCTGTTCGGCTGCGACCGGGTCCCCTTCGGGTCGCGTTCCGCGGCCCCGGGAGGGTGCCCGGAAGCATCGACCTCGCCGGACTCCTCGGTGATCCAGTCGACCGATGCCTCCAGCGTGGAGGCCGTCTCCCCCACCACGGAGAGGGCGGGCCGGCCGAGCTTCTCGTACAGCCACTGCTCGACACCCATGTTGAGCACCCGGCACGAGAACAAGAAGTCGACCAGGGTGCCCTCCTGACGGTCCACCGAGTAGAAGCCGCAGATGCCGTAGTCGCCGTAGCAGTCGCGCACCCGCACATAGCCCACGTCGTAGCGGGAGTCGGCGAGCATCGCCTCGAACGAGCCCCGGTCGGGCCTGCGCCGGGTGAAATTGAGCTGGTTGGTCCGGTTGACGAGCTCGAAGAGACGGTCCTTCTCGGCGCCCGGGTCATGGTGGACACCGACCCGGATGTCGCACGAGCGGAGGAAGGCCTCGTTGGTGTCCTCGCCCATGCGGCGGTCGGCCAGCTTGCGCTCCAGCAGCCGGTACTGCGCCAGCCTGGTGCGCTCACGATCGTCCTTCCCCGACAGCTCGGGCAGGGCGAGGAGGCGGCCGATGATCTCCGGCCCCGCCGTCTGGACGCCGGGTGAGAAGTGGCGCACCTCGGCACGGTTGAGGGCGAGGTCGTCGATGAACAGGACGTTCTCCGGTCGCAGCTGGGCGTCTTCGATGATCTGGGCCACGCGGGCCCCCTTCGGCGACCAGTCGATGCGGGTGAAGACGAACTCATCCCAGAGACCGGCCTGCCGGAGGCGGATACGGGCGCTGGGCTCATCGTTCTTCGAGCAGATCGAGCTCACGATCCCACGCGCGTTGAGCGTTCGGACCAGGTCGACCGTCGACTGTTCGATCGTGACCGGTTCCTCGCTGAGCGTCCCCGCCCACAGGGTGTCGTCCAGGTCCCAGACGATCAACTTCACCACGTCCGAGAGCTCTCCGGCGGGCGGATCGTCCGAGGAGGCCCCTCTTGTACTCAAGGTGTACCCCCCATCACCTAGATGATCCCACAGCCGGTGTCCTTGCTCAATCAAGCACCCGGAGCGGGTGGACGGGTGGGCGGGAGGACGGCGACCCAAATGACGAGGTCAAGGCCCATTTTAGGTGGAGGGGGGGTAAGATGCGGCGCGTGGAGACGGGGCCCGGTTCAGCTGAGCTCAACGCATCCCCACCGACCCGGAGCGCTCGGCAACGAGCGGAGCTGCGCCTACGGCGAGGGGCACGGGACATCCAGGACATCTGGGCCATCCGCAGCGACCCGACCTATCGACGGCTGGCCAGGACCTTCGAGTTGCCCGACGGCAATCGGCGCATCTACTGCTATCACGTCCGCAAGACGGCGGGAACCAGTCTCTATCTCAGCTTCATGGCCCTGGGCGGCGAGGACCCGATGGTCGTGTGGCGCCGCATGACCACGTCGCGCCTGCCCCGGACCATCAGCGGCGGGTACAGCTTCGTCTCCAACAGCCGGAGGCTCCTGGCCGAGGGTGCGTACTTCTACGGTCGGTCGCACCGTGCCGCGGCCGACCAGCCGCTGCCCCCGAGGACCTTCACCGTGACCGTCCTGCGGGATCCTGTCCAGCGGGTCCACTCCTACTTCGACTACCTGGTGGCCGGGGACGAGGCGGGCGTTCCGGGCC
>JBEKOI010000201.1:0-7518 GCA_049521915.1 Acidimicrobiales bacterium
GAGGCCAATGCGGTGGTCTGGCAGCACAGCTTGGAGAACCCCGAGCTGCGGGGGATGGGCACCACGCTCACCGCCGTGGGCCTGGTCAGCGAGGGCGGCCGGGACGTCCTGGCCCTGGTCAACGTGGGTGACTCCCGCTCCTACCGCTTCCACGACGGTGAGATCACCCAGCTCACCACCGACCACAGCCTGGCCGAGGAGATGGTCCGTTCCGGTGAGCTGACATCGGTCGAAGCCGAAGTCCATCCCCATCGTCACATCCTGACCCGGGCTCTCGGCGTGTCTGCGGACGTCTCCGTCGACCTGTGGCGCATCGAGCCGGTTCGTGGCGACCGCTACCTGCTGTGCAGCGACGGTCTCACCAACGAGCTCGACAACGACCAGATCAGCGAGGTCCTGTCATCCATCGCCGACCCCGACAAGGCGGCCAAGCTCCTCGTCCAGGCGGCTCGGACCCACGGGGGCAGCGACAACATCACCGCGGTGGTGATCGACGTGGTGGTGGGCGACGGTGACTCCTCGGCTCCCGTGGTGGCCCCCGTCGCCCCGGACTTCACTCCACTCACCGAGCCGGAGCCGGGCGCGGCCGGGGACCCCGCCGTGCCCTACCCCGGATCGGTCCCCGAGGACGCCGGCCCCAGCCGGCGGGAGCGTCGTCGGGCCAAGCGTCGTGAGCGGCGGATGGCCCGGGGACGCCGGCTCATCACCTTCCGGACCCTGTTGTTCGTGATCCTGCTGGCCGCGGTGCTCGTGGGTGTCTTCGCCGCGGTCCGCTGGTACGACATCAACTCCTACTTCGTGCGCGCCCAGGACAATGAGCTGGTCATCTACCAGGGACGGATCGGTGGGCTCCTCTGGTACCACCCGACACAGGTCGACCGCACCGGTGTCACCATCGCCGATGTGCCCGCCAGCTACCTCGGCGCCCTCGAGGCGGGCGTCCAAGAGACCTCGGTGGCCAACGCCCGTGCCTACGTGGCCAACCTGGTCAACTACAGGGAGACCCAGATCCATCCACCGGCGGAGACCACCACGACCACGACCGCGCACAAGGCTCCGGCCGGCAAGGCCCCGGCCAAGAAGGCTCCGACCACGACCACCACTACCAAGGGGTTCTGATGGAGAAGCGCATCCGCCGGCTCGGGATCTTCATGCTGCTCTGCTTCGTGGCCCTGTTCCTCCAGCTGAACAACATCCAGGTGCTGAAGGCCAACTCGCTGGCCAACAGCCCGCTCAACCCCCGGATACTGACCGCGGAGCGCAGCCAGACCCGCGGCAGCATCCTCTCGTCGGACGGGACCGTGCTGGCCTCGTCGGTCCTGGCCCCGAAGGGGAGCCTCGACAAGTACCAGCGGAAGTACAACACCAACACCGCCACCCTCTTCGCCCAGATCATCGGGTTCGACTCCGACATCTACGGGAACTACCGCGGCATCGAGGCGGAGTACAACAGCTTCCTCACCCCCCACACCCCACCGGCCAAGACCCTGCGGGACCTGCTCACCAACCGCACCGAGGTGGACAACGTGACGCTGACCGTCAACGAGAACCTCCAGCTGCAGGTGGCCGAGGCCCTGGACGAGCATGCCGCCGGTGTCAACGGAGCCGCAGCCGTCGTCTACAACCCGACCACCGGCGCCATCGAGGCCATGTACTCGAACCCATCGTTCGACCCCAACCCACTGGTCTCCCAGAACTCGAAGGTCCAGAACCTGGCCTGGGCCGCCTACTTGAACCAACCCGGCAATCCGCTGGTTGCCGGCGCGTACGACCTGACCTACCCACCCGGTTCGAGCTTCAAGGTGGTGACCACGTCGGCCGTGCTCGAGCACCGACCCGACCTGGCCCTCATGAACTATCCGGTCGTCCCGTTCATCACCCTGCCCAACACCGGCAACCCGGCCCAGCAGCTGACCAACTACCACTCGACGCCCTGCGGGGGGAACCTCGAAGAACTTGTCATCCAGTCCTGTGACGCCGACTTCGCCTCCATCGGCCAGCAGCTCGGCGCCCAGGCCCTGGTCACCCAGGCCGAGGACTACGGGTTCAACCAGCAGATCCCTCTGGACGTGCCCGCCGACACGGTGGCGACGTCGAACTTCGGCACGGTGGCCGACTTCGCCGACGACGTGCCCGGCCTGATGAAATCGGCCATCGGTCAGGAGAACGTCACCGCCTCGGCCCTGCAGATGGCCCTGGTGGCGGGAACGGTGGCCAACGGCGGCGTCGAGATGGTCCCCCATCTGATGGAGCAGATCCGCGACTCCCAGGGAAACCTGGTGGAGACGTATCAGCCCAAGGAGTGGATGCAGCCCATCTCACCGCAGACGGCAGCCACCCTGACCACCTTCATGAAGGGCGTGGTCACGTCGGGTACGGCAGCCCCCAGCGCATCGTTCAGCGGCTTTCCCCCCAGCTGGGACGTAGCCGCCAAGACGGGCACCGCCCAGACCGGCTCGTTCGGCCCCAACCCCCAGTACACGGACGACTGGCTGATCGCCTTCGCCCCGGTCGGCAACACCAAGGTGGCCATCGCCGTGGTGCTGCCCGACCAGCCCGGCAGCGCCACCGGTGCCGCCTACTCGGGACCGATCGTGCGGCAGATCCTCGGGGATGTGCTGGCGGACCAGGGATGACATGCGAACCGAGCAAACCACGACCCGGCGCGACCGTCCGACGACGACAACAGCAGTACCAACCGAGCGAGGACCTCATGAGAACCCCGGACCCCTACCAGTGCAGGCCTAGGCTTTGACCCACATGGACCCGAATCAGCCCCCTCGAGTGTTCTCCGAACGCTACGAGCTCATCCACCTGATCGCCCGCGGTGGGATGGCGGAGGTCTACCGGGCCCATGATCGGTTGCTCGACCGTCCGGTGGCCCTCAAGGTCCTGTTCCCCGAGCTGTCGGTCGACCGTTCCTTCGTCGAGCGGTTCCGCCGGGAGGCGCAGGCCGCGGCCAACCTCTCGCACCCCAACATCGTCCCGGTCTTCGACTGGGGCGAGGACAGCGGTACCTACTTCATCGTCATGGAGTTCGTCGACGGCCGACCCCTGTCGTCGATCCTGAAGACGGCCGGCTCGCTGTCGGCCGAACGGACGGCCGACGTCGGCTCTCACGTGGCCGCCGCCCTCGGGTACGCCCACAAGCACGGGGTCATCCACCGCGACGTCAAACCGGGCAACGTGCTGATCACCGACGAGGGGCAGGTCAAGGTCACCGATTTCGGCATCGCCCGGGCCATCAACACCGAGGAGAGCCTGACCCAGACCGGGGCGGTCATGGGCACCGCCACCTACTTCTCCCCGGAGCAGGCCGAAGGCATCGGGGTCGATTCGCGCAGCGACATCTACTCGCTGGGCGTGGTCCTCTTCGAGATGGTGACCGGCCGGCCGCCGTTCCTCGGGGACACGCCGGTGGCCGTGGCCTCCAAGCACGTCCGTGACCACCCGCCCGCACCGCGCGAGCTGAACCCGTCCATCCCCCCGACCTTCGAGGCCATCATCCTGAAGGCCATGGCCAAGGACCCGGCCCACCGGTACCGCACGGCCGAGGAGCTCCGGGCCGACCTCCTCCGGTTCAACGAGGGCCGCTCGGTCCTGGCCATGGACGACGCCACCACGCTGCTGGCCGCGGCGGGGGCCACCCAGGTGGTGGGTGCGGTGGCCGACCCCGATCAGACCCGGGCCGTGGCCGCCACCAAGGACGCACCGGTCGAGGAGAGCGCCGAGGACGGTTCGAACCGGACCCGGACCTACGCCATCGTCCTCGCCATTCTCATCCTGCTGCTGCTCGGCGCCGGGTTCCTCCTGGCCCGCAACCTGGGCTACCTGGGTGGCGCGCCCTCGTTCAGCCTGCCCAACGTGGAAGGGAAGCAGGTGGCCGCGGCCACCGCCATCCTGAAGGGCGACGGGCTCACGGTCACCCAGACGAACCAGGTCTCGAACGACGCCCCGGGGACCGTGATCTCCACCGACCCGGTGCCCGACTCCTTGGTCAAGAAGGGAGACAACATCACGCTCAAGGTGGCCGTGACCGCGGCCGTCCAGAAGGTGGCGGTTCCCTCCGGGCTCATCGGCGTGACCGAGAGCCAGGCCGCGTCGATCCTCCAGGGGCAGGGTCTCCAGGCCAACCCCGTGCCCACGCAGAGCTCCAGCGTCCAGAGCGGGACGGTCATCAGAACCAGTCCCACCGCGGGCACCAAGGTCGGTCAGGACAGCACGGTGACCCTCTACGTCTCTTCCGGTCCGGCCCCCGTGCTGGTTCCGAACGTGGCCGGGGACAGCCAGTCACAGGCGGGCAGTCTCATCGGCGGTGCCGGCCTGGTTGTCGGGCCCAACCCCACCCAGCAGCCGTCGACGCAGTACCCGAGCGGAGACGTGATCTCCACCACCCCGCCCGCCGGGACCTCGGTGGCCCCGGGGACGGCGATCAACCTGATCATCTCCTCGGGGACTCCGCCCACCACGACCACCACGACCACGACGCCCCCCTCGACCACGACCACCACGACCACGCCGAACTCGTCCACGACGACGACGACGCTCAAGTCGAAGAGTCCCTGAACCGAACCGGCCCTGAACCGGCGGGATCGGTCACCCGGTCCGGCGAGAGGCTGGTTTCCGGTTCAGTGACGGACGGTGGCGGCCAGGAAATTCGAGAGGAGGCTCGGACCGCTCGGGGTGAGGATCGACTCGGGGTGGAACTGGACCCCTTCGACGGGCAGCGTCCGGTGCCGCAGGCCCATGACGACCCCGTCGGGCGTGGTCGCCGTGACCTCGAGTACGTCGGGCACCGAGCCGGGCTCCACCACCAGCGAGTGGTAGCGGGTGGCGACGAAGGGGTCCGGAAGCCCGCCGAAGATGCTCTTGCCGTCGTGGTGCACCGACGAGGTCTTGCCGTGCATGAGGGTGGGCGCGGCCACCACCTTGCCGCCGTAGACCTGCCCGATGACCTGGTGGCCGAGGCACACCCCGAGGATCGGGTACTCGCCGGCCAGCTCGGCGACGACGGCCATGCTGATCCCGGCACTCTCGGGCCGGCCCGGCCCCGGGGAGATGAGAATGGCGTCGGGCGACGCGGCTCTGATGCCCTCGATGTCGATGGCATCGTTGCGGTGGACGACGGGCTCGGCCCCCAGCTCACCGAGCTCCTGGACGAGGTTGTAGACGAACGAGTCGTAGTTGTCGATGACGAGTACCCGCGTGCCCATGGTCACCTGATCGTACAAGCCCGGGCCGTGACGGATCCCCCGTCGCCACGTTGGCCCGGTGACTGGCTATCCTTCGGCCATGGCAACCAAGGCCAAGGCCGGACCGGGCAAGGCACAGAAGAAGGGCCGTTCGAGCGGCCGGACCACCACCCCCGGTGCCTCGGTGCAGAGCAACCGCTACACGGCGCCCATCCCGAAGAACGCCAAGACCAGCCCCCGGTGGATGGGGATCGTGATCATCGGCCTGTTCGTGCTCGGGGTGCTGGTGGTGATCCTCAACTACGCCGGGGCCCTGCCCGGGGGTGTCAACAACCTGTGGCTGGTGGCCGCCATCGCGGCCATCTTCGCCGGCCTGATCCTGGCCACCCGCTACCACTGACCGGCCGGGAACCGGCCCGGGCCCCGAACCAGCCCGGCACGGGCCCCGAACCAGCCCGGCCCGGGCCCCGAACCAGCCCGGCCCGGGTCCCTCAATCGGCCCGGTTCAGCCCAGCCGCTCGATGATGGTGGCGTTGGCCATGCCTCCGCCCTCGCACATGGTCAGGAGCCCGTAGCGGCCCTGGGTGCGCTCGAGTTCGTTGACCAGCGTGGCCATCAACTTGGCCCCGGAGGCTCCGAGCGGGTGGCCGAGAGCGATGGCCCCGCCGTTCACGTTCACCTTGTCGAGATCGGCACCGAACTCCTTCTGCCAGGCCAGGACGACCGAGGCGAAGGCCTCATTGATCTCGATGACGTCCATGTCGTCGAGGGTCAGCTTGGCCTTCTCGAGTACCGACTTGGTGGCCGGGATCGGTCCCGTCAGCATGGTGATCGGGTCGCTGCCGGCCACGGCGAAGCTGTGGAACCGGGCCCTCGGGGTCAGCCCGAGGGACGCCGCCTTCTCCTCGCTCATGATCAGCACGCCCGAGGCACCGTCGGTGATCTGCGACGAGTTTCCCGCGGTGACCTTGCCGCCCTCCTGCCGGAACGCCGGCTTGAGATTGGCCAGCACCTCGACCGAGGAGTCGGGGCGGATGCCCTCGTCGGTGGAGATCAGCTCGTCGGTGTCGGCGCGGTCGTCGTCCTTCACCGCCACCGGGATGATCTCACGCTCGAAACGCCCCTCCGCGGTGGCCTGGGCGGCACGGTGGTGTGAGCGGACGGCGAACTCGTCGAGGTCGTCGCGTGAGAGGTTCCATTGTTCGGCGATCAGCTCGGCCCCCTCGCCCTGGCCCACGAGGCCGCCACGCTCCGCGTAGCGCTGCATCATCCGGGGTCCGAAGGGGTAGCCCAGGTCCCGCACGACCGACGAGCCCATCGGGGTGCGGGTCATGACCTCGACGCCTCCGCCGATGACGATGTCGTAGGCGCCGGCGATGACTCCCTGGGCCCCGAAGTGGAGGGCCTGCTGGGAGGAGCCGCACTGGCGGTCGATGGTGGTGGCGGGGACCGACTCGGGATAGCCGGCGGCGAGCACGGCGTTGCGGCCCACGTTGAGGGACTGCTCGCCGACCTGCATCACGCACCCCATGATCACGTCGTCGACCAGGGCGGGATCGAGATCGTTGCGCTCGACCAGGGCCTTGAGTGGCTCCGAGCCGAGGTCGGCTGCGTGCCAGTTGCGAAGCTTCCCGTTGCGCTTGCCCCCTGCGGTGCGGACTGCGTCCACGATGACGGCGTCGGTCATGATTCTCCTTCCGAGGTCCGGCGGCCCGAGTGCCTGCCGGCCGAATTCGGCGTATGTGGGAACTGCTGACGGTCGATCAACTGCGCGGCGGGCAAACTTGACTGAGCGGTCAAGAAAGCCGTCCGCCTAGATCGTACTCGCCCGGGAGACGGCGTCAAACGGCGTCGGCCCCCCCGGTTTGGTGCCCCGCCGGCCCGGTCCTGTGGGGGTCGGACGGCGATGGTCGGGTCGCTCGCCCGGCGATGGCGGGATCGGTCCGCCGGCGGTGGCACAGCCCGGCACTACGGTCGGGATGGTGACGGGTCGGATCAAGGACATGGACCGCTGGCTGGGCGATGGTGGCATGGAGCTCATCGGCACGGTGGGTGGGTCCTTCGACGACTACGGCGTCGACGGGGAGGACCTGGGTTGGGTGAGCGGCTCCCTCGTGCCCACCCCGGCGGCCTGCAATCCCCACGGCATCGTCCAGGCGGGCGTGCACGGCCTCCTGCTCGACGCGGCCATGAACTTCGCCATCAACTCCGCCCTGGCCGGACGGGACCGGACCCGGGCCACCCTCGAGATGAAGGTCGAGACCATGCGACCGGCCCAGCTGGGGGAGACCTACCGCCTCCGGGGCGATGTGGTGCGCATGGCCCG
>JBEKOI010000202.1:0-7507 GCA_049521915.1 Acidimicrobiales bacterium
GCGCACACTTCGGCGTACTTGGTGAGACCGGCGGGGATGGCCCCTTCGACCTCGAACGAGCCCTTCCAGTCGCGGAGCTGGCGGAGGTAGTAGTCCCGATCCACCCCGTCAGGGCCGGTGGCCTGTTGGTAGCCGAGGAAGATGTCGCTGGCCGCCTGCATGAGATGCTGGCCGGCCACCACCCGCTGGCCGTGGCTGGCGTACCCGCTCTTGCCCACGAACTCCTCCAGCACCGACGCCTCGGCCTCCTTGGCCTGGAGGATGAGTGGATCGTCGTTGTCCCGGCCGACGAGGAGGAGGACCCAGGCCCGGGTGCCCACGCTGCCCACGCCGACCACCTTGCGAGCCACCTCGAGGAACTGGAACTCCTCCAGCAGGTGCCGCCGGTCGGTCTGGAGGCTGTGGCGGTAGCTACGCAGCAATTGCAGGAGCAGGTCGCGGATGGCGTCGCTCTCGACCTGCGGGAAGATCTCCTCGAGGGGGACGATGAGCGGCGGATCACTGATGAACCGGCGTTGGCCGTCGACCAATGTGGTGAGCTTGTCCAGGGCCTGAAGGCTGTCCCGGGTTCTGGCCTTGGACATGATCCTGGCCGTGCGCTCGGCCATCCGCTTGTCCGCCTTCGACCCCGTGGTGGCGACCGCCTCGAGGCCGGCGAGGAGGCCCTCCACGTCGATGCGCGAGTACCAGACGGCGAGGGTGGACATCCCGGCCAGTCTGGTCATCTCCCGGCGATACCCCGCCCCCACCGCCAGCGCCGCGGCGCGCGCCTCCTTGTCGCTGAACTCGCGGTCCCGGGCGGCGATGACCACGCTGGCCGCCAGGCGCTTGACGTCCCACTCCCACGGACCGGGAAGGGTCTCGTCGAAGTCGTTGACGTCGAACATCAGCGCGCGTTCGGGCGAGGCGAACAGGCCGAAGTTGGACAGGTGGGCGTCGCCGCAGACCTGCGCCGTCAGACCGGACCGGGGCGTGGTGGCCAGGTCCGAGGCCATGATCAGTGCCGCACCCCGGAAGAACGTGAACGGTGACACCAGCATGCGTCCGTAACGGATCGGCACCAGCTCGGGCACACGGGTGGCCGCCTGGCCCTCGAGGAGTGCGACCGGGTCAGGACGATCTTCGGCCGGGCTGAACTCCGACTGGGACGAGCGCGGTGCCAGGGTGCGGGCCTCCTTGCCGAGGCGGACGCGCTCCTCCACCGTCGGGTGGGGCACGCCGCGGACTGTCGGTCCTCCGCTGCGCCTCGGCGTGTGATCGACCATGGCTCCCCCGATCGCGATCGCGGTCCAGGGACCGCGGTTGTGTGGATCATCTTGTCCAGGCCCACCGTACGCGCTGATCGCGCCCGCCCACGACAAGAACCCTCGCGGAGATTGAGCAAGTTTCTTGACCATCGGGGTTCCCGAGGGCAGGATGCCCCAATGGACGGACGGAAATCGAGCCAATTGCCCACTCCCACCCTGATGCGATCGGCCCGGGGTGCCTATTCCCGCTCGATCCGGGCCCAACTGCACGCCATCGGCATCGACGACCTGCCCAGGAACGGCGCCTTCATCCTGACCGGGCTCGACACCAGGGGTGGCACCCGACGGGACCTGCCCGCCGGTCTCGGGGTCACCAGACAAGCGGTCAGTCAGGTCATCGACATCCTGGTGAACCGGGGCTATCTCGAACGGACCCCCGACCCCGACGATCGCCGGCGGATCGCCCTCGAGCTGACTGAGCGCGGGCGGCAGGTGATGGATGCAGTTGAGCGGGGTGTTGAGGCGGTCGACCACCAGTTGCAGGAGCGGGTGACGCCCGCCGAGATCGAGGCCGCCCGAGCGGTGCTGCTCGCCCTGGCCGACATCAAGGGTGCAGTCCTGGCGACCGGAACCGTAAGGAAGCGACCGGCCCGGCAATTCCGTCGCTTCAGCCCGATCTTCCCGGTGCGGGACCTGGCTGACGCGCTCGCCCACTACTCGTCCCTCGGGTTCGAGGCCTTCGCCGACAACGACGGTGGTGACTACGGGTTCGCCGATCGTGAAGGCGTGGGTCTCCACCTGGCTGCCGGCCCGGGCCACGTTCCGGACCACCACGCATCGACGTATCTCTACGTAGGCGACGCCGACGCCCTGTACGAGGAGTGGAGCCGCCCGGGCATCGCCGGCCGCACCTTGCCGGTGGGGCCCACGCCCTACAAGATGCGGGAGGGCTCGCACACCGACCCGGACGGGAACCTGATCCGGTTCGGCTCCCCCGAGGATGAGTGAGGTCCCGGTTCTCAGTGTGCCGGTTGGCCCGGGGTCGAGGTCAGGCGGCCCCGCTTTCGCCGGTATCGGCGCGACGGATGGTGATGTCCCCGAAGGAGCTGCGGACCCGAACCTCGACGGTATCGTCCGACGGGTCCGGACGCTCGCTGGCATCGAGGTGATTGCGCACGCGACCGAAACCGGTGTGCAGATCGAGCCAGGCCGCGACCCCGGGGCGCACGGCGACGTCCACCTTGCCGCATGCCGTCTCGGCGACGACGAGACCGGTGACCACTTCACCGAGATGGATATCGCCGTTCGCAGTCTTGACCGACACCGCGCCTCGGGCCTGGTGCACGGCGATGTCGCCATTGGCCGCCTTGACCTCGAGTTCGCAGGCTTCGCCGACGGACGTGTCGCCATTGCCGTTCTTGATCTTCGACGGGCCACCGATACGGTCGACCCTGACCGCACCGGTGCCGGTGGTCAGCTCCGCATCTCCCTCGACCTGCTCCAGGATGATGTCCCCGGCTCCGGTCTTGTAGCGGCAGTCCCCCAGTGTCCCGGTGCAGCGCAGGGTGGCCACCCCGGCGTCGCCGCGCAGCTCCGAACCGGTCGGCAGCTCGATCCGCACATCGATCGACTCGCCGCCCCCTCGGAAGCTGTATCGCCTCCATCCCTTGGGCGCCTTGATCCGGAGCACGCCGTCGGCATACTCGACCCTGGTCTCTTCGGCGGCGATCACGTCGGAGCGCTTTGTGGGGTCGCTCGGCTCCACCGCCACCACGGTGTCGGCTCGATCGCCGGCCACGACCTGAATGTCGCAGACGCCGAGCTCCAGGTCGAGCGAGATGGCCTCGGGGGTGTCGAAGATTGGCATGGAAGTCCTTTCTCTGGGTTCGGGTGGCAAGAGATGTCGGAAGGAGCCCGACATTCCGGGGGGACGGCGGCCGGTCAGCGGGCCCATCCGGTGAAGCGCTGTGCACCACGCCCACCGTGCCGGTCGGGCTGGGATGCGGGGTCGACCCGCCCCACGGCGGTGGCGGCCGCCCGGACCAGCCAGGCGTTGACCGAAAGCCCTTCTGCCACCGCGGCGTGATCCACCCGGGACTTGAGGTGCTCGGGCATCCGCAGGTTGATCCTCGTCAAACCGCCCTCGTCGCCGACCAGAACACCCGTGGGGACGCCCGTGGCCGACCGGCTGTCTCCGCTCTCGCCGGCCACGGCCACCGCCATGCCGCCCGCCGGCTCGGCCGGAGACGTGACGACGAACTCGGGGTCGCGGCCACGGAAGCGCACCTCCACCGAACCGGGTGCGAGCTCGCAGGTGATCTCCTGGGTTGCCGCGGCCAGCGCCTCCAGCAGGGCGAGGCGGATCGCCGAGTCCAGCGGTCCGGCCAGCCGCCGGGCCAGGGCCCGGGCGTCCTCCCCCCCGGATTCGGCGGTGGCTTCCAACTGGCGGTGGATCTCGTCCACATAGGGCTGCAGGTCCATGGGTGCCATTATGGCATCATTTTGGCACCAACACAGCTCACTAGTGTGCCATCGATGGCACCGACGCTGCGTACAGCCGTCGTCCAAGAGGTCGACAGGTCGAAGGCGCCGGTCAGGCGCCCCGTGACCCAGCGGCGGCAGTCCTCCCCGCAGCTGGTCGGGCAGACGCGTGGGCGCGAGAGACCCCCGGCACTGCCGGGGGTCTCTCGGGGTACTGCCGTTCTCTGGATGAGGGGGTGACTCAGATGGTCACCGGACCCTTGTTCTTGATGAGGAGGGTGCTCGGCTTCGACGTCAACTTGTAGACGCAGATGGTGCCCTTGTACTTGCCGCCGATCAGTCCTTTGGCCGTGCCACCGGTGACCGTACCCGAGGAGTTCTCCAACAGGTCCTTCGTGTACTTGGCCACGGTCGGGCATGCTGCATCGGAGCCTGCCTTGATCGTGTATTTCGTCGTGGTCGTCTTCTTGTTCGACCAGGTGATGGTCTTCGTCGCCGCGGAGGAGGTCCCGTGGGCCGGCGCCGTCCCTGCGTCTGCGGCGATGGCACCGTTCCCCGTGCAGCCCGAGACGGCCTGGCTCGTGGCTGTTCCCGAGAGACTGGTACAGCTCACCGTGAGGGGCGATGCTGCCGTTGCCGTGCTCCCGGGAATGGCGACCGCAGCCAATGAAGCCGAGCCGGCCAGAGCGGCACAGGCCAGCAGTCGGATGGGTAGATGACGTCGCATGGAATCCCCCCTAAGGAATCAGTCGGCGGAACCGTTCGGCTCCGCCCGTTCTTGTCGACAGTCCAAGTTACCTCGCGGGGCGCAGAAGTGCCCGGTGGCCGGGCCCCACCACCGTTTCCGCCGTTCCTTCGGCGCCGCGACGTCAGGGTCCTACGAGTTCGTGAGGAAGCGGCCGACTCGGGAGCGATGGCGCCAGCCCGAACCATGGGAACACGGTGTTCTCGAAGCGGGTCATGGCGCAGATCCGGTGGCCGGCGAGGGCGAGGACGAAAAGGCCCGCCCCGTGGCTGATGCCGTTTGCGGCGTGCACGTAGGCACCGAACGCCGGCTGACCGTTGGCTCGCGTCGGCACGAGGTCGAACCTCCGGCCAGAGCCGAAGATGCGGGCACAGAAGCGGGCCACGGCGTCTCGGCCCTCGTATTCGAAGGGCATCGGTGGCATCGACATGAAGACATCATCAGTCAGGAGAGCCACCAGCGCGTCGAGATCGGCGGACTCCCACGCGTTGACGAACTTTGCCACCAGGGCATCCTCGGCATGCTGGGCGACGACGGGAGACGGTGCGAGATCGCGGGTCGGCGCCCACCGCCGCTCCAAGCCGGAGCGCGCCCGCTTGAGGGCGCTCGAGACCGATTCGACGGTCGAATCCAGCATGTCGGCCACCTCCTTGGTCTTGAATCCGAGGACGTCGCGCAAGACGAGCACGGCCAGCTGGCGAGGCGGCAGGACCTGCAGGGCAGTCACGAAGGCCAGAGAGATCGATTCGTTCTGCTCGTAACGGGCCTCTGGGCCGGGCGGCACTCCGATGGCACCCTCGAGGAGACGATCGGGATACGGTTCGAGCCAGGGGACTTCGCCCAGCCGTGTCGGCTCGGGCGGTTCAACGTTGGGCACGTCCCACTCCTTGGTCGGGCGTCGACTGGCCGAGCGACGCGCGTTGAGGCATCGGTTGGTGGCGATCTGGTAGAGCCAGGTGCGCAGCGAGGCGCGACCCTCGAACCCCTCGAAGCCCCGCCAGGCGGCCAGCAGCGTCTCTTGAAGAACGTCCTCGGCATCCAGGTAGGAGCCAAGCATCCGGTAGCAATGTACCTGGAGCTCCCGGCGATGTGGCTCGGTCAGCTTCCCGAAGGCGTCCCCGTCCCCGGCCCGGGCCCTCGAGATGAGTTCGGCCTTTCCCACCGTCGCATCACCCACTCTGGCCCGTGGTTCCATCCTCATCCTCGTAGAGACACCGGCCGAGTGGCGAATCGGGCGGTCGGTGAGCGCCCAATTCCGGCATGTCCCAGTGTCTACATGAGTCGCAACTGACAATGCCGACGACAGGGAGAACGGACATGGGAAAGATAGTGATCAGCTCGAACGTCTCGCTCGATGGGGTGGTCCAGGACCCGGACGGTGAGGAGGGCTTCAGGCTTGGGGGCTGGTTCGGCGAGTTCGGGGGCGAAGACCTCGTGGCATGGGCCAAGGTCGAGTTCGATGAGGCGCTCGCCGCCGGGGCGCTGCTGCTGGGTCGGCGCAGCGACCAGTGGTTCGGTGCGCGGTGGTCATCGCGGGACGGCGAGTGGGCGGACCGGTTGAACCACCTGCCCAAGTATGTCGTCTCGTCGACTCTCGTCGAACCCCACTGGAGCAACGCCACCGTCCTGAAGGGCGACGTCGTGGATCGGGTGGCTGACCTGAAGCAGGGTCTGGACGGGGAGATCGTCGTCTATGCCAGCTACGAGCTCGGGCGCACGCTGATCGAGCACGATCTGGTCGACGAGGTGCGGCTCATCGTCTTCCCGGTCGTTCTCGGGGAGGGTCAACGCCTCTTCGGCGGCGCCAGCGACAAGAAAGCACTGCGCCTCCTCCACACCCGGACCATCGGTGCCGGCCTCGTCCTCCTGACCTACGAGTTCGTGAGGGCGGCGTAGGCGGCGTCTTGCAGCTCGGCGTGGACAGCGGGAGGCTCCGAGCTTGCCCAGAGGTGCTGTGTCAGCACGATTACCACCAAGGCCCGGTCCGGATCGACCAGCCACGACGTACCCAGCCCGCCGTCCCATCCGAAGGCCCCGGCCCGTGGACCCTCGGTGATCACGGACTGGCACAGGCTCCAGCTTCGACCGTGAAGGAACGCGTCTGCCGTTCCGGCCCGCTGCGCCGGGGCCAGCTGGTCGCGGGTCATCTGCGCGACGGCCTCTTTCGACAGCACCGGGGCGCCGGCGACCAGGAACATGCGGGCGAAGGCCAGAAGGTCGTCGACGGTCGAGACCAGCCCGGCTGCGCCGTCGGCGAAGGCGGGAGGGTGGCTCCACTGCCCGTCGGGTGGATCCCACACCTCCTGCCCATCCGCCGTGGCCACGTAGGCAGTGGCCAGGCGCGAGACATCCGGAGCCCAAAAAGCTGTGTCGCGCATACCCAGCGGCTCGAATATCCGGCTGCTCATCACGTCGGCGAAGGGCATGCCGGCGGCCCTGCCCGCCAGCACGCCGAGGACCGACGCCCCCGTGTTGTACATCCAACGCCGGCCCGGCTCGGCCATCAGCGGCAGCGAGCCGAGCCCGGCGATCCAGCTGTCGGGGTCGGGCTGCTCGTCGGGGTTGGGAGGGCCCAGGGTGCCGAGCCGCAATTCGGTGGTGGCCTGCACCACCGGCCACGGCTGGGGCGCCATGAACATTTCTGCCACCATCCCGAAACCGAAGGTGAAGGTGAGCAGATCGCGGACGGTGATCGGCCTGGGTGCGGGGACGGTGTCGTCGAGTGGGCCGTCCATCCTCCGCAACACCCGACGATCGGCCAGCTCCGGCAGCCACCGCTCAACCGGGTCCTCCAACCGGACGACGCCTTCGTCGACCAGCGTCATGATCGCCGCGCCGGTCACGGGCTTGGATGTCGACGCGATCCGGAACTGGGAGCTCCGGCTGACCGGCGGCCCGCCGACAGACAGGGAGCCGAGTGTCTCCACATGGACGTGTTCATGTCTGGCTACCAGCGCGACCAGGCCGGGGATCTTGTCGGGTCCGACATGGCGGTCTGCCACTTCGGCGAACCGCTCCAAACCGTCCCTGGACA
>JBEKOI010000203.1:0-7472 GCA_049521915.1 Acidimicrobiales bacterium
AGGCCCCGGCGGCCAGGGTCCCGATGGAACAGGTCAGCTTGCCCGCCCCGGCGTTCGAGCAGGTGGTGCCGGAGGCGGCCATGCCGGCCAGGTCGAAGGTGGGCGTGCCGTGGCTGTCGGTGACCCGCACGCTGGCTGACAGCCCGGTGACCGACACTGTGGAGGTGTTGGCGATGGTGGCCCCCCACCCGCCGTCGGTGCCTGCGCTGACCTGGTTCTGGAGGGGCGGGGTGGAAGAGGGCACCTGGAAGGTGGGGGTGGCCGCTGGCGGGTCGACCGTGGTCGTCCCGAGGGCGGCCACCCCGGAGGGGGGCGTGCACGAGATGGATTCGGAGGTCGCGGCCCCGTGGATGACAAAGGTGACCTCGGCGTCGATGTCCCCGGGGGTGAGGAAGACCTGTCCGGTCCCCGGACCGGTCAGGAAGGTGACCGGGTTGTAGCTGGTGTCGTAGGTGAAGGGGGTGTTGGCCGCCAAGGTGTCGCTGATGGGCAGGTTGGAGGCCGAGCCCGACTCGGTGCTGGGATCGACCGCTCCGCTCGGCGATCCGACCGAGGTGAGGCCGTCGATGGCGGTGGTCTGGGAGGCGACCGTGAGCGAGGTGGCCCCTTCGCCCAAGAAGTCGTTGATGACCGAGGCGGGGATGGTGAGCTGGGCGGCCGGTGCCGTCTGGAAGGTCCCACCGGCGTCGATGGTGGCCGGCGGAGCCGGCGATTCGGACACCACTGCCGGGAAGCTGGTCGTCCCGAAGCCCGAGACGTCACAGCTGTAGCCGGCCCCGAGCGAGGCCGTGCCGTTGTAGGTGACCCCGAACAGCCTCACCGAGAAGCTGTCGCCATCCGACACCGGGCCGAACACTGAGTAATCGGCGTCGAAGGTGAAGGTGATCTGGTTGTCCGAGTAAACCGAGATGACCAGCCCGATGTCATCGCCTGCCTGTCCGGCCTGCCATGCTCCGAAGGCACCACTCGAGCTGTCGGAGAAGTAGAAGTTGTTGCCGTAGTCGGAGCCGCCGTTGCCGCTGGGGGCCGCTGTCCCGAGGTCGGCCTGGGCGCCGAAACCGGACCCCGACACGGTCACCGTCGGATTGGCGGGG
This sequence comes from Acidimicrobiales bacterium, assembly GCA_049521915.1. Taxonomy (GTDB): domain Bacteria; phylum Actinomycetota; class Acidimicrobiia; order Acidimicrobiales; family RAAP-2; genus Bog-756. The sequence continues at coordinate 1,095 of JBEKOI010000203.1, forward strand.
TTGCCGCCGAAGGTGACCCCGTCGATGGTCGGCGGCAGGACTGGGACGGTGCCGTCGTAGGTGGCGCCGAGCACGTGCATCTGGAAACTGTCCCCCGGGGACAGACCGCCGTATTGGCCGTTGCCGCTCCCGTAGCCGTTCCCGAAGGTGAAGGTGATCTGGTTGCTTGTGTACGACGAGATGAACACCCCTGTGCAGTCCTCGGGTCCTACGATCCCCTCTCCCGCCCCCCAGCCATCGGTGAGGTAGAAGTTGTTGTCATAGTCCGAGCCCGTATTGGAGCAGCCTGCAGGCACCGGTGGAAGAAGGTCGGACTGCGTGCCGAACCCGGACCCCGACACGGTCACCGTCGGGGTGGCCAGGGTACCTGTGATGGTGACCGAGGAGATGGTCGGCGTCGGCGAGAATGGGGGGATCGAGCCGTTGTAGGTGTCGCCCAGCACGCTCATCTGAAAGCTGTCACCGTAGCCCAGGGAACCGAATTCGTTGGAGTTGTAGTCGTTGCCGTAGCCGCTGCCGAAAGTGAAGGTGATCCCGGTGTTCGAGTACCCCGAGATGGACACCCCGGTGCAGTTCCCACCTTGTCCGGCCTGCCACCCCGCGGTTACATCGGAGAAGGAGAAGTAGTAGAAATTGTCATAGTCCGAGCCGGTCGTTGAGCAGCCGGGCGGTGGCGTCGGTGAACCGAGATCGGACTCGCTGCCGAAGCCGGATCCCGAGATGGTCACCGTCGGAGCGGCCAGGCTCCCTGTGACGGTGACCGAGGAGATGGAGACCCCGTTGGTGTCGTAGGCGCCAGCATCACATGGAGTGGTGAAGATCGCCACGCCCCGCTGGTCGTTGCCCGGGCAGAACAGGCCGTTGGCCACCAGGCCGATGGCGGGGCTCCCCGGCTCGAGGGCGACGGTCTGGGTGGGCCCCCCGTTGTTGGCCAGCGACCCGAGGGTGCCGTCGAGCAAGCCTGAGTTGCTGACGCTGGGGGACGTGAACCCGCACGACCCGTCGTCGTCGATGTTGTAGCCCTGGTCGGTGAAATTGATGTCCTGCAGGAAACAGTCGTTGCCCGAGGTGCTTTCGGCCACGATGGTGGCCCCGATGGTCAGTGGACTCTGATCGTCCTGGATCCCGGCGCCGAAGGGTGCACCGTTGCTGGTCACGGTGCTGTTGTCGATCGTTGCCGATCCTCCGTTCGGCGGTGCCTCGATGTCGATGCCGCCGCCATCGGAGGTGGCGCTGTTGCCCGACACCGTGGAGTTGTCGACAGTCAGGGTGGCATCGCTGCTCTCGATGCCACCCCCGTAGTTCCCGGCCGTGTTGGCCGACAAGGTGCTGTCTTGCACCGTGGCAGTGCTCAGGTTGTCGATGGCGCCGCCGTCCGACGCCGCCGAGTTGCTCGACAGGGTTGAGGTGGTCACCGTGAGGTTGCCGTTGTTGTAGATGGCGCCCCCGTCTGTGGCCGAGTTGTGGGCCAGCGCGCTGTTGCTGACCGTGAGGGTGCCGCTGTTATTGATGGCGCCGCCAGCGGTTCCGTCCCCGTTCTGAATGGTCAGGCCGGAAATGGACACGGTACCGCTCGAGACTTCGAAAGGCTCCGTGGTGCTACCGCCATCGACGGCCAGGCTCGTTTGCCCGGGCCCGCTGATCGTCAGGTCCTGCGAGATCACGATCGTCGACGTGAGGGTTATCGTTGAACAGGACAGCGAGAACGTGATGGTGTCCCCCGGGCCTGCGCTGGCGATCTCGTTGGGCAGAGAACCGGACGTGCTGGGATCACCCGAGCAGTTGGTCACCACGTCCGTCGCCGCCCCGGCCTCCTGAGTCGGCAGTGCCACCGCCGAAATTGAAACCACACCGGTCAGCAGCAGCCCAACGGCGCACAAACTCGAGGCCAGACGTCGTCTGGGATGCTGTTGTACCGGCGACCCACTCATTGCTGCCTCCCCATCCTGCCGTACCCCCCGTACCGCCCGCCGAACACTGTACTTGAGGGTCGACGCCATGGTCGATTCGCCGTGCGATCAGGCGGACTCCGACTCGCAGACGGCGAACCCGGAGCCCCGGCTTCGGACCCATGGGCGGCCCTCTCCTCCGGCAGGAGAGAGAGGGTTGCCGCTGAGCCGAGGGGCAGGTGCTCGGCGGCATCGAATCCGGCTCGAGGTGTCGGAGCCTGTCAGCGGATTCGCTTCCCTCCTCTATACCCCGGCTCTGCCGGACGAAACACCTCTTTTGCGGAGACCCGATTCAGACGGGAGACCCTGGGGGTTCAGGCCACCGAGGGTTGCGCCCACCTGCAGGAACACGGGTGCTCGTGGCCCGCCGTCGGCCGGCCGGCGTGCCCGTCCGTTGCTGCATCCGCGCCGACGCGGCTGGATGGATCAGTTCCTTGACGCAGAGTCCCCGGGCTGGTTCGCGGCGCCTGCCCTGACCGCTGGTGTGCCTTCCGGCGGGTTGCTTCCGGCGTCGTGGGATCGTCGCTGTCGAGCAATCTGGCCGGACCCACCCGGACCTCGTACCACACGATCTTGCCCCTGTCACCGGCGCTCTCGGTGATACCCCACTTGTCGGAGAGCTCCCTGACGATCTGGAGTCCTCTGCCGTGGGGCTCACTGACCGACGGCATTTGCAGTTCCGGCTCACCCCCTCCGAGGTCGGCCACCTCAACGCGCAGCTTCGACTTCGTTCGGTCGATGGTGACCTCGAATCCGGTGGTGGCATGCACGATGGCGTTGGTGGCCAGTTCGGACACCATCAAGACGGCCGCTTCCTGTATATCGGTCGGGAGGTCGGTCACGGCGTCCCCGACGAACCGCCTACTGGCGGCTACCGATGTCGGATCCATGCTGAACGATCGCCGAAGGGTCACGACTGGAGCCCGAGTATCTGATCCAGCCCCGTCGCTTCGATCACCCTGCGCACGATCGGCGTGGCATTGACAACCTCGACAGAATCCACCCGTCTCGACAACTGCAGCATCAAGGCGATTCCGGAGCTGTCCATGAAAGTCAAGCGCTCCAGATCGAACACCACCCGCCGCGGATTGCTGGCGAAGAGCTCGGAGATGACCTCCTTCACACCATCGACACTGACGATGTCGAGCTCCCCGGTGAGGAAGAGCCTGAGCCCACCGCTGGGATCGAGTGTGCCCTTGACCGAGGCGGTCACGCTGTCATCCAGTTCCGTCATTGCTGCCCCAGGATGGTCTTGTCGTCTATGGATCTCTCGGGAGCCAACTCCGCCGAACCGCCCGTTTCTCCGCTCACCAGCAGCGGTGGATACTTTCCGGCACAATTGACATAGTAGCTCACGCCCCTGTTGATCAACCGGGCTCTCATTCGAAGGCCCTTCTCAGCGCGGTCAGGCTGTCGGCCAGTAGGCGCGACACGTGCATCTGGCTGACCCCGACGCGATCCGCGATCTCCGATTGGGTGAGACCGTCCACGAACCTGAGCTTGAGAATCGCGCGCTGTCGTTCCGTAAGGTCGGCCAGGGATATCGCCAGTGCCAGCCGGTCTTCGGCCCCATCGAAGCCGGCATCGATGTCGCCCAGCCGGTCCAGGATGGTTCCCTCCTTGCGATCTTGCGCGTCTATTGAGGAGAGGTGGTAGCTCTTTCCCGCCTCCAGCGCCTCGAGGATGGCCTCCTCGGTCACGCCGATCGACTCCGCCATTTCGGTGATGGTGGGCGGTCTGCCCAGGGCATGGGAGAGGGACTCGATGGCCGGTCCGATCTCGAGGTAGAGCTCCTGGATACGACGAGGTGCCCGGATGGCCCAGCCACGGTCCCGAAAGTGGCGTTTGAGCTCGCCGACAACCGTGCGGGTGGCGAAGCTGCTGAACTCGACGCCGCGGTCAGGATCGAAACGATCAACTGACTTGACGAGGGCCAGGGAAGCCACCTGGACGAGATCGTCATACGTTTCCCCCCGGCTGACGAATCGGCGGGCCAACTGATGCGCCAACCCGAGATGGGACTCCACCAGCTCATTGCGGAGCCGCTCATCGCGTGTATGGGCGAACTCGACGAACTCCTCCCGAGTCGACCTTGCCGGCCGCTCCGGTGGGTTCATCAGGCTCGTTGGCGGGCCCGCCGCTTGCGCAACCAGGCCCGCGGCAGACCGTCTCGGAGATCGTTGCCGTGCTCGTCCACAAGTGCATCGAGGATCCGCTCGGACAGACCTTCTGTCGGAGGAACCGATTGTCCTTCGACCGTCCCACCGGGGATCGGCAGATACGTGCACGACACCTCGACCATGTCGCCGTCCTGGATGAACTGCAGAGCCAGCGTGCCGTCGGTGCGTTCGTGGACCAATGACACGCACAGCTCGTCCACCGCCAGTTTCAGGTCCTCGATCTCCTCGACGTCGAAGCCGGCGCGGGTGGCTACCGTTGACGCCGCCAGTCGGGCCAGGACCACCAGGTCCGCCATGACCGGGAAGCTCAGTTCAACAATGTCTGTCATCAGGTCACCCCATCCACTTCTGTAGCCGGTTCGCTTATCCCTCGACCGCTTCCTCGCGGGAGGTTCGGATTGCGAAGATCTCGGTGAGACCGGTGATCTCGAAGACTTTGAGGATCCTCGGCTCAGAGACGACGATGCGCATCGTTTGCCCCTCGGCTTCGGCCCGTTGCGATGCCTCGATCAGCACTCCCAGTGCAGTCGAGTCGATGAAGGTGACCTGGAGCAGGTCTACCACCAGCAACGACGGCCCGGCGGCAATGGCTTCGTGCAGGCCGTCACGGAGGTCAGGGGCGGTGGCACTGTCTATCTCGCCGACCACCGAGACCACGGAATACTGCCCGTCACTCTCGACCGAAACGCTGAATGCGTGTTCCACGTGCCCTCTCTTCTGGTCGGAACCGGGCCCACGGGTCCCTCGCGGACCCAATCTCGGGCAAAACTGCAGGTCACCCGGCCCTCAAACGTACTTCACAAAAGAGTGTGGCGTAGACCGCGCCAGAGTGCGTCCACCAGCACCGGGAGGACCAGACCCACTGGTTGCAACGGTTGCGTATCGGGCGCGTATCGGGCGCGTATCGGGCGCGTCTCCGAGCCCCACATCGGCGGGCTCGATCGAAGCCGACCGGTCGGATTGGCCGAGAGCCGCGCGGACCGGTCTCGTCTACCTCGATCTCCGTGGGCCCCGCCCGAGATCCCGGGGGATCCGCTCAACCGACCTGCTGCCGGCGAGCGGAACCGGCGAACCGCGGCGGAGTCCTAGCTCTTCGGCGCGAAGGAAGCGCTGAAGACGTTGCCCGGGCCCGGGATCACCTCGTTGAGAGCGGTCGTGGTCAACCCGCAGTTCTGGAGGGGTGGGATGGTGTAGGTGCCGGAGAACTTCGAGGCTCCGCTGAACGAGAACTTCCCGCTGAAGGTCACCGACACCGGCGTCGAGGTACCGCAGTCGTTGCCCACCAGGTTGACCGGAAGCCCGAGTGGCTCCACGGAGGTGACCAGGACATTGAAGGTCGACGTGGCGGTGACCTTCAGGGCCGAGAGATTGACCTTTCCGGTGACCGGCTTCGTTTCAGCCAGCTTGAAGGTCGCCGTGGCCAGACCGATTCCCCCCAGGCTCACCGTGGTGGACGCGGGTGGGAGGCTCAGGACTCCACGCAGGACGAAGTTGTTGAGGTTGAGAGACCCCTTGAAGGTGCCCGGAGGTACGGTGACCGTTTCATTCAGCTTTGCCAGTGTGGTCGTCGCCTTGACGACGTAATCGATCGGATAGAGATCGCCGCTGCTGTTCGAGGTGGCGGCAGTGGCCACGGACGTCGACTCCGCCATCGAGGCGAAGGTGGCAATGAATAGGACGCAACCAATGGTGATTGCCTGCAACCGCACCCTCATGGTCTCCTCCGATGTTCGGTGTCTTGCCTGCTGCGTTCTGGCCGCCCCTCGACGGGAGACGAAACGGTGTATCGCTGCGATGTACCTACGAGCGCACCATTGGTGGTGAGCGATGCCATCGACTTCACGAGTGGACGGCTCGGGGTGCGGCAACGGAAGATGCATGCCAGGCCGGCGGCCAGGGGGCGTGACCTGGCTCGACCGGCCGGACAGCAGAGACCCACGCGTGGCGACGAATCGTGGCTGGCGTCCGTCCCACTCGCCGGCAGCGTGGGAGGGTGCCGGCACAGAGGCAAGCTGGACACACCTCCGAACCGGGAGTGGAATCCGAACCAGCGTTTGAACACGAGTGCATGGGCACACGACACCAATACCCGGGGTCGTGTCCCGGCAAACCTATTTGTCGACCGATCGTGGAACCCGCCGGCCGATCGATGGTGGGACCTGCGGGTGTTCGATCCATCTCGTGCCATGAGGCCACGTGCCCCGCGGCCAGGGGGTGTCCCGACCTTCGGGGTGAGATTCGATGTTTGG
>JBEKOI010000204.1:0-7444 GCA_049521915.1 Acidimicrobiales bacterium
CGCCTGGCAGTTCAGCCAGTTCCTCCATGGCGAACAAGGTGCCCTCATCTGCACCGCCAAGATCGTGCAGACCGTGCCCGACATCGATTCGAAGTACTACGCGGCCACCCAGGTGATGGACGAGGCACGCCACGTGGAGACGTACTCGCGCTATCTCGACAAGATCGAGACCGCCTACCCGATCAACGCCAACCTCAAGTCCCTTCTCGATGACGTCCTCAGCGACTCGCGGTGGGACATGACCTACCTCGGGATGCAGGTACTGATCGAAGGCCTCGCCCTGGCCGCGTTCGGCCTGATACGCAACACGGCGGGCGACCCGTTGGGGAAGGCCGTGAACGCCTACGTCATGCAGGACGAGGCCCGCCACGTGATGTTCGGACGCCTGGCCCTCCGGGACTACTACCCGCAGCTGACCCAGGCCGAGCGCGACGATCGGGAGGAATTCTGCGCCGACGCGTGTTACCGGATGCGCGATCGGTTCCTGGCCGAGGAGCTATGGGAGCGGCTCGGCTACGACCCTGACGCCTGCATCGCCTTCGTCAGCGAGAGCGAGAGCCAGAAGGTCTTCCGGAGCCTGCTGTTCACCCGGATCGTCCCCACCCTCAAGGACGTGGGCCTGTGGGGACCGAAGATGCGCCAGACCTTCGCCGACATGGGCGTGATCGGGTTCGAGACGACCGACCTGGACGGCGTCATGGCCGAGGACGAGCAGATCGCCGAACAGATGGACGTGGCCCGAGGCCAGATCGACCGGGCGGTGGCGGTGGGAGAAGCAGCAGGGGTCTGACCGCCGGGGCCGATACCGCCGGCCCGGGTGCCAGACTTGCCCCGTGCCCACGCGGTGTCGTGCCCGACCGGGGTGGTCTCGAGTCGCCGGTCCGCTGGCCACGATCGTCGCTCTGATCCCGCTGATCGCCGGCTGCGCCAGCACCGGCGGCACCCCGGTGACATCGAGCCGGGCCGGGCCGGCCGCCGGGCACCACCCGAGGTCGGAGCCCGCGACGAGTTCCGAGCCCGCCGTGCCCGTCACTCCGGTCGAGTGGGCACCGTGCGGTGCCCTGCAGTGCGGTTCGGTGACCGTTCCGCTCGACTACGACGACCCGGGTGGGCCCACCCTGCAGATCGCGGTGGCCCGACATCCGGCCGAGGTCCCGTCCGAGCGGATCGGGTCCCTGGTCATCAACCCCGGCGGTCCGGGAGCGTCGGGCATCAACGATCTGCCCGACGAACTGTCGGTCCTCACACCGGAACTGCTCGACCGCTTCGACGTCGTCTCGTTCGACCCACGGGGGGTCGAGCGCAGCCGCCCGGTCACCTGCACCGGCTCCACCGGCCCGGAATCCCCCGGGCCGCCGCCCGACCCGGTCCCCACCACGGCGGCCGCCGAGCAGGCCCTGCTCCGAAACGACCGGCAGTTCGCCCGCCAGTGCGAGCAGGGCAGCGGGGCCATCCTGCCCTACGTCGGCACCGTCGATGCCGCCCGCGACCTCGACCGGATCCGGGCCGCGTTGGGCGACGCCGGGCTGACCTTCATCGGGCATTCCTACGGGACGCTGCTCGGGGCCACCTACGCCGAGCTCTTCCCCACCCACGTACGGGCCATGGTGCTCGACGGGGCCATCGATCCGGCCCTGAGCACCGCGGCCTACGCCACGGACCAGGCCGACAGTCTCGAATCCGAGCTGGAGTCCTTCTTCGCCTGGTGCACCGCCTCCACCGGGTGTCCCTGGCACCCGGCAGGTGACCCGACGGCCTCTCTCCTCAGTCTCATCCGGGCCAGCCGGAGCCGGCCCCTGGCCGCGGCCGGTGGCGTCACCGCCGGGCCCGGCGCCCTGTACGACGCCCTCCTGGCCGGCCTCGAATCCCGGTCGTCGTGGCCGGCACTGGCCGGCGCGCTGGCCGGCGCGGCGTCGGGCGGCGGATCGGCGGTGGCGTCGATGGCCGGCACCTACGAGACCGGTGGCTCGACCAACGGCGCCGATGCGGAAGAGGCCATCGACTGCCTCGATCACCCGGTCAGCCGCGATCCGGCGCAGTACCCGACCCTGGCCGAGCGATTCGCCCGATCGGCTCCGGTGTTCGGTCCCCTGCTGGCCTGGGGCCTCCTCGGGTGCGCGGTGTGGCCGGTGCCACCCACCCGCCATCCGGCCCCGGCGTCGGATCCGGGCGCGCCTCCGATCCTGGTGGTCGGAACGACCGGCGACCCGGTGACCCCCTACTCGTGGGCGGTGGGTCTGGCCGGGGAGCTGACCGGCGGGAGGCTCCTGACCTGGCACGGCCAGAGCCACGTGGCCTATTACTACAGCAGCTGCGTGCGGGCCTTCGTCCAGGCCTACCTGGTGGCCGGCACCCTTCCGGCTCCGGGGGCGACCTGCACCGACTGACCAGGGCGGCTCCGCCGGGCCGGGTGGTGGCCGGGCGGGCGGCGAGGCGGTGGCCGGGCGGGCGGCGAGGCGGTGGCCGGGCGGGCGGCGAGGCGGTGGCCGGGCGGGCGGCGAGACGGTGGCCGGGCGGCGACGGGTGCGGCTGTGCGATTGTGTGCGGCGGTGGGCGCCGCCCGGAGCGCCCGCGACCTGTGACGCGGGTCACCACGAGGAGATGCCGGACCGCATGCCAGCCACGCAGACGAGGGATGACGCGACGGTGATCGAAGGGCTGGCCCGTTGGCTCGCCCGCGGCGAGGATCTCGACGATCTCTCACTCACCGGCTTCCACCGACCCTCGGCCGGATACTCGAGCGACACCGTGCTCATCGACGCCTCCTGGTCGGAGGACGGGATCCCCCGGCACCGGCCCCTGGTCATCCGCATGGGACCACCGGGCGAGGGGACCTTCCCCCGGTACGATCTGGTGCCGCAGTGGCAGGCGCAGACAGCGGCGGCGGCGGCCGGCGTGCCGGTGGCCGATCCGGTGGTGGAGACCGACACCCGCTGGATCGGTACCCCCTTCATGGTCATGCCCAGGGTGGAGGGCCACATCATCGGGGCACTGGCCCACCGCGACCGGTGGCTCGGCGACCGGAAGCCCCCGGAACAGCGCCGGGTGTACCAGAACTTCATCTCGGTGATGTCGAGGATCCACCGGGCCGATGCCGCGGCGGCGCCGGCCGTGGCCCGTCGTGACAACTCGGCCGAGCTCGACTTCTGGGACGAGTACCTGAGCTGGTCGAGCGCGGGATCACCGGTACCCGCGCTTGTCGAAGCCCTGGCCTGGTGCCGACGCCACCAGCCGGCCGACGAGCCGCCGTCGGCGCTCCTGTGGGGTGACGCCCGGTTCGAAAATGCCGTGATCGGTGACGATCTGGAGGTGCTGGCCGTCCTCGACTGGGACATGACCTCTGTCGGCGCACCCGAGCACGACCTGGCCTGGTTCACGAGCCTCGACCTGACGATGCATCATCTCTTCGGTGAACGCGTCGAGGCCTTTCCCGACCGGCTCGGGACGATCGCGCTCTTCGAGGAGTGCTCCGGTCGCCGGGTCCGGGACCTCGACTGGTACGAGACGCTGGCCATGGTCCGCAGCACCGCGGTGATGACCCGGATCGGCTATCTCCGTCAGGGCGCAGGGGAGCCCCTCCTGCTGCCCATCGAGGACAACCCGTTGCTGGACCTCCTCACGGACTGGATCAGGTGACCGCGCCCACGGTCACCACGGCCGCCCAGCTCGTACGCCTCCGGGCCGAAGACGACAACCCCGGCCTGTTGTTCGAATCGGACGAGTGGTCGTGGCGTCAGGTCGTGGCCGAGTCGGAGCGTCGCGGCGCCCTGCTCCAGGATCTGCGCCGTGACGGCCCGTTCCACGTGGGCATCCTCCTCGAGAACACCTCGGAGTACCTGTTCCTTCTGGCCGGCGCCGCCCTCGTCGGTGCCACCGTCGTCGGCATCAATCCCACCCGACGGGGCGCGGAGCTGGCCACCGACATCACGAAGACCGACTGCCAGCTGCTGATCACCGACTCGAATCAGCGCGGCCTCCTGGACGGCGTCGATCTGGGGATGGGCGCTGAGCGGGTGCTGACCTGCGACAGCGCCGACTACCGGAAGCTCCTCGAGGACGTCACGGTGACCGGTCGGGTGCCGGTGGAGCCCGCACCCGACGACCTCTTCCTGCTCATCTTCACCTCCGGATCGACCGACGGGCCCAAGGCCGTCCGCATGACCCACGGCCGTGCCGCCCGCGCCGCGGCAGGCATGGGGTTCACCGGCGACGACGTCATCTACTCGGCCATGCCGCTGTTCCACGGGAACGCCCTGTCGGCGGCGGTCCTGCCCGCCTTCGCCAGTGGAGCCACACTGGCCCTCCGTCGCCGGTTCTCCGCATCGGGTCTCCTGGCCGACGTCCGCCAGGTGCGGGCCACCTACTTCAACACCGTGGGGCGGGCCATCTCCCATCTGGTGGCCACGCCCCCCACCGAACACGATCGGGACCACCAGCTCCGCTTCGTCCTCGGTCCGGAGACGTCGGCCTCGGACAAGGCCGAGTTCACCCGACGATTCGGCGTCCCGCTGTTCGAGGGGTACGGGTCGAGCGAGAACGCCATCATCTTGAAGCCGGTGGGAGGTGCGCGCCCGGGAGCGCTCGGCCGGGCCCGCGAACGGGACGACGTCGTCGTGGTCGACGAGAACGGTCACGAGCGGGCACGGGCCACCTTCGACGCAGAAGGGCGGTTGACCAACCCGGCCGAGGCCATCGGGGAGCTGGTGGGTCGGTCCACCCTCTCGAACTTCGAGGGCTACTACAACAACCCCGAAGCCGAGGCCCAGCGCAGCCGCAACGGGTGGTACTGGTCGGGGGACCTCGCCTACCGCGACGATGAGGGGATCTTCTACTTCGCCGGTCGGACCGGCGACTGGCTCCGGGTCGACAGCGAGAACTTCGCCGCCGCCCCCGTGGAGCGGATCCTCGGCCGGTTTCCCGGCTTCAGTGGCGTGGCCGTGTTCGCCGTACCCGACGCCCGGACGGGTGACCAGGTGATGGTGGCGGCGGAGGTCCCGGAAGGAAGCAGCTTCGATCCGTCTGCCTTCGCCGCGTTCCTGGCCGCACAGCCCGATCTGGGCACCAAGTGGTCACCCCGGTTCGTGAGGATCGTCCCCGCGCTGCCCGTGACGGCCACCGACAAGATCGACAAGCGACCCCTGAGAGCCGTCATGTGGGACACGCCGGACCCGGTCTGGCACCGCGTGGGGCGCGATCAGAAGTTCGTGCCCATGGCCAGGTCCGACATCGAAGCCCTCCGGAACGAGTTCGCCGACAACGGGCGGTTGGACCTCCTCGGCCGCTGACCCTGCCCGCTCAGGGGGCGAGGACGACCGGCAGGGCCCGGGCACCGCGCACCAGCGTGGACAGGGTGTAGGTCGGCTCACCCGAGAGCTCGAAGGCCGGGAAGCGGGCCAGCAGCTCCTCGAAGAGGATCCTGGCCTCCAGCCGGGCCAGGCTGGCCCCGATGCAGACGTGCTCACCGAATCCGAAGGCGAGGTGGGTGGGCAACGACGGCCGGGTGACGACGAACCGGTCGGCCGTGGGGCCGAAGACCGCCTCGTCACGATTGGCCGAGGCGTAGAGCATGACGACGAATTCGCCCGCCCCGACGGTGGCGCCGGCGATCTCGACATCGACGGTGGCGGTCCGGCCGAAGGCCTGGATGGGGGTCACCCACCGGAGGATCTCCTCCACGCCGGCAGCGATGAGCGACGGGTCGCCGGCCAGCACGGCCTGCTGGTCGGGATGGCGGGCCAGGGCCTCGACGCCACCGGAGATCAGCGTCCGGGTCGTCTCGTTGCCGGCCACGAGCAGCGTCATGCAAAAGCCCATGATCTCCGCCTGGCTGAGCGGCCGGTCCTCCAGCACCGACCCCTTGAGCAGGGTGAGCAGGTCGTTGGACTCGGTCCTCGGCGAGTTGACGTGCTCCATCAGGAAGGTGGCCATCTCGGCCAGATCGCCCGCCTGCTCCCCGGGGGTGCGGTCGGTGCTCTCGATGACGGCGTCGGACCACCGGCGGAACAGGGCGCGATCGGCATCCGCCACCCCGAACATCTCGGCGATGACCGTGATCGGGATGGGTGCGGCCACCTCGTCCACGAACTCGATGGCGCTACCGGTGGGCACCGTGCCGAGGACGCCGGTCACCACCTCACGGATCCGGCCGGCCAGGGTGGCCACCGCCCGCGGGGTGAACTGCCGGTTGACGAGGGTGCGGTAGGCGCCGTGCAGGGGTGGGTCGAGGTGGAGGATGGACCAGGTGTTCCGTCCCGTCCCCGCCGGGTCCCGCAGGGGATCGTTGACCAGCACTCCGCGCCCGGACACGAAGCGGGCCGGATCGCGGCTGATGGCACGGATGTCCTCGTACCGGGTCACAGCCAGCAGTCCGTCGGCCGTACGGCGGAGCGGCTGGTGGCGCCGGAGGAACCCGAGCACGTCGAAGTAGTCGGGGCGGAGGAAGAAACCGGGCTCGGTGAGGCTGAACTCCGGTCCGGTCTTCTCGATGGTCACCATCTACCCCCCACGCTCACTCGAGCAACGAGAACCCGCCCAGACCACTGGCCGCCATGTCGTAGCAGAGGGTGTCGTAGGGCTCGATGATCCCATAGGTGACCTCGCCGTCGCACTCGAACCGGGCATGGTGCTGGTCGAGCCCGCAGATCCGCGCCCGTACCTCGGGATCGTTGGCGTCGTAGGTCTCCCCCGTCACCACGCCGTCCCCGACGTCCATCCCGTGCCAGATGTTCCCGTCGGGGGTGCCGCCGTTGGGACCGCCGTACATGCCGCACCTGAGGAAGGCGATTTGGTTGCCGAGCCGCTCGAAGGTCATCGTCTTCTCCTCGCCGGAATCGAACACCAGATCGACCTCCCCCGACAGGAGCAGACGGGTGTCCGGCTCGAACCGGAGGCGGTGGCGCCGGCCCCGGAGCGTGTCGCTCCCCCGGCGCTCGTCCCCGAGGTTGTACAGGATGTGGTCCCCCCACACCCCGTACTCGTCGAACTCGACCCACTCCCCTGAATGGGGATGCTGGTACCCGCTCCACAGATCCGGGCCACCCACCCCGTCACGGGTGCCCCAGTGGTGGTCCCGCGTGCCCAGGTAGCCGTCGGGTGCGATCTCGAACCGCTCGCCGAAGGCGTCGACCCACCCGGACTGCCGGCCGAAGCCGTCGTAGCCGGCCACGCCGGCGAACGGCCGGGTGCCGACGATCGATCCGCCACCCAGCAGCCGGTACACCGGTCGCTTGGTGTCCATCCACGAGATGTCGAAGCCGACACCGAACTGGTTCTCCTCGAGGCGCATCCTCCACTGGCGAAAGGGCTCGACCAACTCGAAGCCGACCGGGCCGACAGTCATGTCCATCCGGTTGAGACCGAGCTTGCGATGGGCCCTGACCGTGGTGTGGCGGCCGCGGACGTTGACGATGGCGAAGGCCTCAGCGGTTCCGAGGTTCGGATAGAT
>JBEKOI010000205.1:0-7437 GCA_049521915.1 Acidimicrobiales bacterium
GGTATGGAGACCGAGACCAGTTCGGGTGCAGGCAGAGGTGCCGTCCACCGCGTGCTCGGCATCGAGACCTCGTGCGACGAGACCGCGGCCTCGGTGGTGGACGGCGGCTCGGTGATCGTGTCATCGGTGGTGAGCAGCCAGATCGACCTGCACGCCCGTTACGGGGGCGTCGTGCCCGAGCTGGCCGGCCGGGCCCACGTCGAGCTGCTCACCCCCGTGCTGGCCGAAGCCCTGGAGCTGGCAGGATCTGACACCTCGGGAACCGGGATCGACGCAGTGGCCGTCACTTACGGTCCGGGTCTCATCGGGTCGCTGCTGGTCGGCGTGGCCGAGGCCAAGGCCCTTTCACTGGGGTGGGGGGTGCCCCTGGTCGGGGTCAACCATCTCGAGGCCCACCTCTTCGCCTCGTTGCTCGAACAGCCCGACCTGGGTTGGCCGCTGGCCGTGCTGCTGGTGTCAGGCGGCCACACCCTGCTGATCGAGGTTCGCGAACCCGGTCGATACCGGCTCCTCGGCGGAACCATCGATGACGCGGCCGGCGAGGCCTTCGACAAGGTCGCCCGGTTCCTCGGTCTCGGCTACCCGGGCGGTCCGGCCATCGACCGTATCGCCGATCAGGGAGATCCCCACGCATTCGCCTTCCCCCGGTCGATGCCCGGAGCCGGATACGACTTCTCCTTCAGCGGGCTCAAGACCTCGGTGGTCAACACCGTGCGGAAGCATCCGGACGCGTCCACCGTCGATGTGGCCGCCTCGTTCCGGCAGGCGGTGGTCGATGTGCTGGTGGCCCGGTCCCGCCAGGCCGCCGCCGACATCGGCGCCACCGCCCTGTGCCTGGCCGGCGGGGTGGCGGCCAATTCGCTGTTGCGCCGGCGGATAGAGGAGGTCTGCGCCGATGACGGGATCGGTGCCTTCCTGCCCAGCCGCGCCCTGTGTACGGACAACGCGGCCATGGTGGCCGCGGCGGGGTGGTGGAGGCTCGGCCACGGCGGTCCCAGCCCGCTGACCCTCGGCGCCGACCCGAACCTGAGGTTGGTACCCTCGATGTGAGGGCGGCAGGGCCGCCTCCCAGCCCAGGCCTCCTCCGGCATGGTGGGAATTCGCTGGCACTCTGGCTTGCCGGTTGCCAAGCGCCGCGGAAATCGCTATCGTTAGCACTCTCAACCCTCGACTGCTAATGCGTGCCACAGGAGGCCCGAACACATGAGTCTGCATCCCCTTGACGACCGTATCGTCGTCCGTCCCGGCGAATCCGAGGAGACAACCGCGTCTGGCCTGGTCATCCCCGACACTGCCAAGGAAAAGCCCCAGCAGGGCGAAGTCCTCGCCGTCGGCCCCGGCCGCCGCGCCGAGTCCACCGGTGAGCTGATCCCTCTCGGCATCTCCGTGGGTGACACCGTCGTGTACTCCAAGTACGGAGGCACCGAGATCACGGCCGAAGGCGAGGATCTGTTGATCCTGTCGAGCCGCGACGTCCTGGCCAAGGTGTCCAAGTAATGCCGAAGATCCTGAAGTTCGACGAAGCCGCACGCCGTGGCCTCGAGGCCGGCGTGAACAAGCTGGCCGACACGGTCAAGGTGACCCTTGGGCCCAAGGGTCGGAATGTCGTGATCGAGAAGAAGTTCGGCGCTCCCACCATCACCAACGACGGCGTGTCCATCGCCCGTGAGGTGGAGCTGGAGGACGTCTTCGAGAACATGGGCGCCCAGCTGGTCAAAGAAGTCGCCACCAAGACCAACGACGTGGCCGGTGACGGAACCACGACGGCCACCGTGCTGGCCCAGGCCCTCATCCGTGAGGGGCTGCGCAACGTAGCCGCCGGAGCCAATCCCCTCGGGCTGCGCAAGGGCATCGACAAGGCGGTGACCGCTGCGGTCGAGTCCATCAAGGAGCAGTCCAAAGAGATCGACTCGAAGACGGAGATCGCCCAGGTGGCGTCAATCTCCGCCGCCGACAACGCCATCGGCGAGGTGCTGGCCGATGCCATCGACCGCGTGGGCAAGGACGGCACGGTCACCGTCGAGGAGTCCAACACCTTCGGCATCGACCTTGAGTTCACCGAGGGCATGCAGTTCGACAAGGGCTACCTGTCCCCGTACTTCGTGACCGATGCTGAGCGTCAGGAGGCCGTCCTCGACGACCCGCTGATCCTCTTCGTCAACCAGAAGGTGAGCGCTGTCCACGACCTGGTCCCCGTGCTCGAGAAGGTCATGCAG
Organism: Acidimicrobiales bacterium; assembly: GCA_049521915.1. GTDB lineage: Bacteria > Actinomycetota > Acidimicrobiia > Acidimicrobiales > RAAP-2 > Bog-756. Next base: position 2,217 of record JBEKOI010000205.1, read on the forward strand.
ACCGGCAAGCCGCTGCTGATCGTCGCCGAGGACGTCGAAGGAGAGGCGCTGGCCACCCTGGTGGTCAACAAGATCCGGGGCACGTTCACCTCGGTGGCCGTCAAAGCCCCTGGCTTCGGCGAGCGCCGCAAAGCGATGCTCCAGGACATGGCCGTCCTCACCGGCGCCCAGGTCATCTCCGAGGAGATCGGTCTCAAGCTCGACACCACGACCGTTGATCTCTTGGGGAAGGCCCGTCGGGTCATCGTGACCAAGGACGACACCACCATCGTCGAGGGCGGCGGTGACGAGTCGGACGTCAAGGGTCGGATCGCTCAGATCAAGCGTGAGATCGACGACACCGATTCCGACTGGGATCGCGAGAAGCTCCAGGAGCGGCTGGCCAAGCTGGCCGGAGGTGTCGCCGTCGTGAAGGTCGGCGCCGCCACCGAGGTCGAGCTCAAAGAGAAGAAGCATCGTATCGAGGATGCGCTCTCCGCCACCCGGGCCGCTGTCGAAGAGGGCATCGTGGCCGGCGGCGGCACCGCGCTGTTGCGGTCGCGTACCGCCGTGCTCGCCGTCGTCGCCGCGCTCAGCGGGGACGAGGCCACGGGCGCGTCCATCGTGGCCAAGGCACTGGCCGCGCCGCTTCACGCCATCGCCAGCAACGCCGGGCTCGAAGGCTCCGTCTACGTGCGCCAGGTCGAGTCCGAGACGGGTTCGATCGGCCTCAACGCCAACACGGGCGAGCTGGTCGACCTGGTCAAGGCAGGCGTCATCGATCCGGCCAAGGTGACCCGGTCCGCTCTCCAGAACGCGGCGTCCATCGCCGGGTTGCTGCTGACGACCGAGGCGCTGGTGGCCGACAAGCCCGAAAAGGCCGACCCGGCCGCTGCTGCTGCCGCTGCCGCGGCCATGGGCGGCGGCATGGGCGGGATGGGCGGCATGGGCGGGATGATGTAGGAGGAACCCTGGCTCCCTTCGAGTCAGGCGGCGCAGTCACCGCGCAACGAACCGGCCGGGCCCTCGGGTCCGGCCGGTTCGGCATCCTGGCCCTACTCGTTGGGCGTCCGGCCACCGCACCGGAACCGACCGGCCACCGCACCGGAACCGCCCGGCCGCACCGGAGACGCCTGGCCCGGCGCCGCCGGTGTCTAACCTGAGTTCTCCGATGCAACCCGCAGAGCACCCCGTCGCCGCAGGCAGGAGGCCCATCCTCCGACCGCCGAACAGTCGCGCCGGCATGCCCGCTCCGTGGGCCCGGCTGCCGGCGGGCGTACGCACCGGGATCTCCCTTCGCCGGGTCGTCGACGCCCTGACCGGCGACCGGGCGGCACACCGGAGCCGGGTCACCGAGCCCTGGCGGCACCTCGGCGCACCGGTGCCCGCCTCCCGCCCCGCCGCCGTGCTGGTGTCGATGTTCGAAGAGGAGGGCGAGGCCCGGGTCGTGCTCACCGTCCGGTCCGACCGGCTCCGCTCCCATCAGGGTGAGGTGGCGTTCCCGGGGGGTCGGCTCGAAGGCGACGAGGGGGTGGTCGAGGCTGCACTCCGGGAGGCGTTCGAGGAGGTCGGGCTCCGACCCGACCTGGTCACCGTGGTCGCCCAGCTCACGGCCATGCCCACCATCTCCTCCGATACCGTGATGACTCCGGTCGTGGCCACGCTCGGGACCCGCCCGTCGCTGACCGCCAATCCGGGGGAGGTCGAGCGGGTCTTCGATGTGGCGCTGAGCGAACTGGCGGCCGAAGGGGTCTTCCACGAGGAATGGTGGTCGGTACCGGGCCGCGCCGGCGCACAGCGGTTCCCCGACGGCGAGTTCCCCGACGGCGAGTTCCCCGACGGCGAGTTCCCCGTCTGGTTCTTCGAGGTGGCGGGCGAGACGGTGTGGGGTGCGACGGCCCGGATCCTGGTCGAGCTGATCTGTCTTGTGCTCGGCGTGGATGTGCCTCCGACACTCCGGGGCCCATGAGGTCTGACGGTAGTCCCGACCACGGTCTGTCCGGCTCGCGGCGAGCGACAAGTCCGGTGCCTCGAGGCGGTATCGTGTGGGCAGTCGGTCGGCACGTTGTCGGGTTGCCGCACGATCGGAGGGTTTCGACTACTGCGACCAGGGTCCGGAGGACAAACACGTGGCTGAGCTAGAGATCGGCATCTTCAAATCGGGTCGGAAGGCCTACGGGCTGGACGACATCGCCATCGTTCCCAGCCGGCGAACCCGCGATCCCGAGGATGTCGACATCAGCTGGGAGATCGACGCCTATCGGTTCGAGCTCCCACTGATGGCTTCGGCCATGGACGGGGTGGTCAGCCCGACGACCGCCATCGAGATCGGGCGGCTGGGTGGCCTGGGTGTGCTCAATCTCGAGGGCCTGTGGACGCGCTACGAGGACCCGACCCCCCTGTTCGACGAGATCCGGGAGCTTCCCGCTGAGAAGGCGACCGCCCGCATGCAGCAGATGTACGCCGAACCGGTCCAGCTGGACCTGGTCACCGAGCGGATCAAAGAGATGAAGGCGGCCGGCATCACCACCGCTGCGTCCGTCACCCCGCAGAAGACCGAGAAGTTCGCCCCCGCCCTCCTGGCCGCCGAGCTGGACCTCCTCGTCATCCAGGGGACCGTGGTGTCGGCCGAGCACGTGTCGAAGACGTCGGAGCCCCTCAACCTCAAGCGGTTCATCCGGGAGTTCGAGATCCCGGTGATCGTCGGGGGTTGCGCGTCGTATCAGGCCGGCCTCCACCTGATGCGGACCGGTGCCGTGGGGGTGCTGGTCGGGGTGGGTCCGGGCAATGCCTGCACCACCCGCGGGGTGCTGGGCATCGGCGTTCCCCAGGCCACGGCTATCGCCGACGTGGCCGGTGCCCGGATGCGCCATCTCGACGAGACCGGCGTCTACTGCCACGTCATCGCCGACGGCGGCATGTCCAAGGGCGGCGACATCGCCAAGGCGGTGGCTTGTGGCGCAGATGCCGTCATGCTCGGATCGCCACTGTCCTCCGCGGTCGAGGCACCGGCCCGCGGCTTCCACTGGGGCATGGCCACGTTCCACCCCACGCTTCCCCGCGGCGCCCGGGTCCGGACCACGACGAGGGGGACGCTGCGGGAGATCCTCCTCGGCCCCGCCCATGAGAACGACGGCCGCATGAACCTGTTCGGCGCCCTGCGCACGGCCATGGCCACCTGCGGCTACCAGACAGTCAAGGAATTCCAGAAGGCCGAAGTGATGGTGGCCCCCGCCCTGCAGACTGAGGGCAAGGACCTGCAGCGCTCCCAGGGTGTCGGCATGGGCCATTGAGCCCCGTGCCCGCCGGATCCGGCGAGGGCCCAATCCTGGTCGTCGACTTCGGCGCCCAGTACGCGCAGCTGATCGCTCGACGGGTCCGCGAGGCTCACGTCTACTCGGAGATCGTTCCCCACACATCCACGGCGGCCGAGCTGATGGCCCGGCGCCCGTCCGGCATCATCTTGTCGGGCGGTCCGAAGTCGGTGAACGAGACTCCGGCCCCCTCGATCGACCCGGCCATCTACGACGCGGGCATCCCCGTCCTCGGTATCTGCTACGGGGCACAGCTGCTGACCCGGCAGCTGGGGGGCGAGGTGTCGCGCACCGGCCGCGGTGAGTACGGTCGGACACCGCTGACCGTTACCGGTCGCTCTCCGCTCTTCGTGGACTGGCCGGCGGACTGCCAGGTGTGGATGAGCCATGCCGACGCCATCACCGGGGTGCCCCCCGGGTTCGTGGCCACCGCCACCAGCACCGACGCCCCCGTCGCCGCCCTCCACCATGAAGAGCGCGCCATCTACGGCGTGCAGTTCCACCCCGAAGTGGTCCACACCGAGCGCGGCCGCGATCTTCTCGAGCGCTTCCTCTACGACGTCTGCCACTGCCTCCCCTCGTGGACCCACACCTCGATCATCGAGGCCCAAGTGCAGGCGGTGCGGGAGGTCGTCGGCTCCTCGCCGGTCCTGTGCGCCCTGTCGGGAGGGGTCGACTCGGCAGTGGCCGCGGCGCTCGTGCACAAGGCCATCGGTGACCAGCTGACCTGCGTCTACGTCGACACCGGCCTCATGCGGGCCAACGAGAGCGAGCAGGTCGAAGAGACCTTCCGTCGCCAGTTCCGGGTCGATCTGGTCCACGTCAAGGCGGCCGACCGTTTCTTCGAGGCGCTGGCCGGGGTCACCGATCCGGAGGCCAAGCGCAAGATCATCGGAGAGCTGTTCATCCGCATTTTCGAAGAGGTCGCCCGCGACCTGGTCATCGAGCGGTTCGATCCCGACGCCGTCGGGCCGGCGGGCGCCACCGGTGCAACGGCGCCGCGGGCGTCCGGGTTCCTCGTGCAGGGCACCCTCTACCCCGACGTCATCGAGTCGGGATCGGACAGTGCGGCCATCATCAAGTCCCATCACAACGTCGGAGGGCTACCCGAGGACCTGGCCTTCGATCTGGTCGAGCCGCTCCGCCTTCTGTTCAAGGACGAGGTAAGGGCGGTGGGGGAGGAACTGGGGCTCCCGCCCGACATCGTGTGGCGCCAGCCCTTCCCCGGGCCGGGTCTGGCCGTGCGGGTCGTGGGCGAGGTGACGCCCGAGCGGGTCGACATCCTGCGGGCCGCCGACGCCATCGTGGTCGAAGAGGTCCGCCGGGCCGGCCTGTACCGCGACCTGTGGCAGAGCTTCGCCGTGCTCCCCGCCGTCCGCACCGTAGGCGTCATGGGTGACGGACGCACGTACGCCTATCCGATCGTCATCCGGGCCGTCAACAGCGACGACGCCATGACGGCCGACTGGGCCCGTCTCCCCTACGAGTTGTTGGAGCGCCTCTCCTCGCGGATCATCAACGAGGTCGACGGCGTCAACCGGGTGGCTCTGGACATCACGTCGAAGCCGCCCGGCACCATCGAATGGGAATGACCGGCACGGGAGGGACCGCCGAGCTGCTCTCCGGCGGTGACGAGCAGTCGCACCCCGGCCCCGCCGAAGGGGGCGGCCAGGCCCGGTCGCGGGCCGATGCGCTCCTCGAAGGGCTCACCGGACCGCAGCGGGCCTCGGTGGTGCATCGCGGTGGCCCGCTGCTCATCGTGGCCGGAGCCGGTTCGGGCAAGACCCGGGTGCTCACCCGGCGGATCGCCCACCTGATCGCATCCGGTGACGCCGCCCCCTGGCAGATCCTGGCCATCACGTTCACCAACAAGGCAGCCGACGAGATGCGCAGCCGGGTGGCCGAGCTGGTGGGGCCCCGGGCCAAGC
>JBEKOI010000206.1:0-11669 GCA_049521915.1 Acidimicrobiales bacterium
CCAGAAGCCGGCCCTCGACTATGCCGAGGCGGTGAAGGACGCCCATCTGCCCGAGGAACAAGAGGATCTCCGCGAGGCGCTCTTCGTGCTCGAACAACGCCGGCGCGAATCGCGGATTGCCTCGTTCCGGTCCGCTCTGGACCACGGGGTCTCCATCAGCGAATTGAGCCGGATCTGGGGATTCTCCCGCCAAATGGCCTCTCGATACGCCAAAGAGGCACGTGGGGAGGCCGAACCGCAATAGTGGTTGCATGCAATCCCTGTTGACACTACCGTTGCGTCAAGTGCCAGTCGCCGTGTCCGTTGAGACAGGTTCCGCCGCCTAGATCCGGACACGGCGACTGGCCCGTTCATTTTACTGGTGAGAGAATTGCCGCGCTCTTTTCCTCTTCCCGTGTCGGCCGCAAACGTGCGACGGTTGTGGTCGACCGGGCTCCGGAGAGTCGTCGGTTCCGGCGCTCCGACTCGTCACGCCATGCGGCCGACCGGCCCGGCATGAACGAGGCCGAGTCATCACGCCGATCTCACGTCCACGGAACGGCGTGCGAACCCGTCGGCCGCGCCCTCCCTGTCCAAGGCGACGAAGTTCGTCCACGGTCGGAGTGGCCGCGGTCATCGGACACCCAGTCGGTCATGCCGGCAGGGGCGATGTGATGCGTCCAAAGGGGATTGACCGGTCATGACCGGTTCGACCGATGCGGGAGCATCGGGGCGTTACGCTTCGTCTGCCGGGCCGGTCGAGCCGGGTTCCGCCACCCAGCTCCCGGCCCGGCCTCAATGCCATGTCGGGCGCCGCTCGACGAGTTCATGGCCGAGCCGACCCGATGGACAGGACACGGCGTCACCCCCCACACCATCGAAGAGCAACTAACCTTTCCGGTGCCGTCATGCTCACCGTTTGATGACCGGGCCACGGGAGGTTCGAGTGGGGAACGAGGAGCTGAAGGTCACGACGCCGGTCGACTACGTGATCGTGACACCTGCGACGCCGGGCGTCGACTATCAGCAGGTGTGCACCGTGGCCGGCCTGTACCCGACTGAGAACGGCTGGGGATTCGTCCATGGTGTCGACTCCCAAGGTCAACGGGTCACCCGGGTCACGGACGATGTCCCGTACCTGCAGGCGGTGATCGATGCCATCGGATCTGATGCCCTGGAGGGCCTGGAGATACCAGCGGAGAAGTTTCCGCTCTGCCGAGCCGGCTGGCCCGATGATTGGGTCGAGGGGATCAGTCCCTTCCACCGGAGCGGCGCCGTGTCCTGGTTCGGATCCACAGGGAGGACCGGGTGAGGACGACAAAGATCAGGAGCCAGACCTACCGCCTGGCCCGGGACATCGGCAACGTCCAGGCCGCGTCGAAAGGTCCGACCTCATACGCCAAGCGTGTGGCCCGACGGAAGGTCTACCGGACCACCAACGGGATGACCCGGCATCTGCTCAGAGGCTTCGGGTTGTAGAGCGGGTCCCGGCCCGACATGGCCGGTGGCGCGACAGACCCCCGGCAAGAAAGGGCAAGACCCGGGGGTCCGTCGAGAGCCGAACAGGACCCCGAACGTCCCTGCCCATGCCCACCACCAGCATGGTGCATGTGGGCGGCCGGGCACCATCGTCAATATTGGTGGAAATCCGGCGGCCGAGCACGGGCAGAATGGTCGGACGGCAGGAACAGGACACCGTCACGCCGGGGTGGGCAGCCCAACGTGACGGTGTTCCTGCCTCAAGTGGCCGGAGCAGGCCATTGAATCGGAGCTCCGGAACCGACACCGTTTCTAGTGCCACGCACTTCACCGTATGGACACGCGTTGCTTAAGGAAAGATGAACGTTCGGTGTCGATGGACCGGCCCTGAGGCGGACCCGGCGTGTCGTACCGTCGGATGAGTGTGACTCGGCGAGCGCCCCACCGGCCGGCACCGTGCCCGGCGGGGTCGTCGTTTCGGGGCCTGCCTCACAGTTTGATAGAACACACCACATGGAGTTCGGGCAGTCGATTCCTTCACCCTCGGCCCATACGCCGGAGGGTGGCGTACTCCTCGGCCGTAATGAGGCGCGACGACGCCTGGTGGTGTTCGAAGATCCACAGTGCCCCTACTGCCGTCGCTTCGAGGAGGCTTCCGGCGAAATGCTGCGAAGTGCGCGCCGGGCGGGCGACGTGGCCATCGAGTACCGGATGCGTTGTTTCCTCGGCATCGAGTCGGTGCGTGCCGACAATGCCCTGGCCCTGGCCGCGGAGGGGGACCGGTTCGACGAGTTGCGAAGGGAATTGTTCGAGGCGCAGCCGGAGGAGGGAACCGGGGGCTTCACCACCGCGGATCTGGTGACCCTCGGCCGGCGGGTGGGCCTGACCGGTGTCGAGTACTCCTCCGGCGTCGAGGAAGGCCGATACCAGGCGTGGGTGCTCAGAGCCGAAGAGATCTTCCAAGAGCAGGATCCCCAGGGCACTCCTGCGGCCTGGCTCGACGGTGAACCCGTCGACGGGCGCGTCCTGACCGACAGGCGGCGTTTCGGGTCCCTCCTCGGCACGTGACAGGTCGGAGCCGAGGTCGACCACGATGTGCCCGTGGCTGCCACCGATGACCCCCCGAGCTCCCGGATGGGTCGACATCCCGGATTTCCGGGCAGTGGAGTCGGCGTGACGGGGAAGCGCCAACCCCGGCAGTCGAGGGAGGAACTGCGGGCGCTGCTGCTCGAGACGGGCCGGCGGATCCTACGCGAGCAGGGTCTCAGTTCCGGAGCCGAGGCCCTCACCTTCAAGACCGTGTTCGATCGGGTGGAGGAGGAGGCCGCCATCCGGGTCACCAACGGTTCGGTCATCGGGAGGGTGTGGGAGAACCAGGCCGAGTTCCAGGCCGATGTTCTGGTCACCATCGCGCTCGACGACCACCACGAACAGATCGACGTTGGCCTGGGGGCCGCCAAATCGATCTTGAACGATGTCGATCTGAGTACGCCGGAGTCGCGTCAGGAGGCGCTGCGCGAAGTCTGCCGGCTGGTGGGTGAGCTCAATGCGCAGGTGGTGCGCAAGTCGAGAGATTGGCCCTTGTGGGTCGGCGTGTGGGCCCTGGCTGCTTCCGGCCAACCGCGCGGTTGTCACAAGAAGATCGAATCAGCTCTGTTGGCCGGGTTCGACGGCTTCACCGGGCAGATCGTGGATGCCTACGCGGCGATGGCCGGGTACCTCGGATTTCGGCCCCGGAGTCCGTTCACGCTGCTCCAATTCGCCGTCGCCGCAGACTCACTGGGCCAGGGATACGGGTTGCGGGATCGGATCGACCATTCCATCGTGGGCCGCATCGATCTTCCCACTGGCCCAGGGGGCGCCACCCAGGAGTGGACCCTGCTCGCAGTGGCTTTCGAGGGCCTCGTGCAGCGGTTCTTCGAGATCGACCCGGACTGGGAACCCGACAACGGCCGGAACGTGGGTTACCGGAGCTGACGTACACCCAGAGGGCGTCTACCCCTGTCGGGCGACTGCGTCGCTCCGGTGGGGCAGCACCCAGCCCGGGCGCGGGAAGTGGCACGTATATCCGTTCGGGTAGTTCTCCAGGTAGTCCTGGTGTTCAGGCTCCGCCTCCCAGAACGGACCCGCCGGCGTCACTTCGGTGACGACCTTGCCCGGCCACAGTCCGGAGGCCTCGACGTCGGCGATGGTGTCCTCGGCCACCTGACGCTGCTCGTCGTCGAGGTAGAAGATGGCCGATCGGTAGCTCGGACCGATGTCGTTCCCCTGGCGGTTCAACGTCGTCGGGTCATGCACCTGGAAGAAGAACTCGAGCAGCTCACGGTAGGAGATCAGTTCGGGATCAAAGGTGATCTCGATGGCCTCAGCGTGTGTCCCGTGGTTTCTGTAGGTGGCGTTGGCAACGTCGCCTCCCGTGTACCCCACCCGCGTCGAGAGGACCCCCGGCCGCTTGCGGATGAGATCCTGCATTCCCCAGAAGCACCCTCCGGCCAGGATGGCCTTGCTCGTGGTGTCGCTCATCGTTCCACTTCCTTCCGTGTCGAAAATTGGTCGAAAACCTTCCGATACTGGCCATAGCCCTCCGACTCGAGATCCTCGTACGGGACGAACCGGAGGGAGGCCGAGTTGATGCAGTAGCGCAGGCCGCCATCTTCGGCCGGTCCGTCGTCGAAGACGTGACCGAGGTGGCTGCCACCGTGCGCCGAGCGCACCTCGGTCCTGACCGTTCCGTGGCTACGGTCCTGGTTCTCGACGACGTTCCGAGGTTCGATGGGCACGGTGAAGCTCGGCCATCCGCATCCGCTGTCGAACTTCTGTGGGGAGGCAAAGAGAGGCTCCCCCGACACCACATCCACGTACACCCCGGCCTCCTTCTTGTCCCAGAACTCGTTGTCGAAGGCCGGCTCCGTGGCCCCTTCCTGGGTGACCTGGTACTGCCTGGTCGAGAGCTTGGACACCGCCTCCGGGTCCCTGCCGTAACGATCTGTCACACACCCTCCTCCGTCGCCCACTGGCGTCCATCTCCCCCTGCTGTGCAACGCCTTCGGCCCCTGCCGCATTTCCGGATGCAGCCGAAACCCCGGTTGCCGCCGGATCCGGCCGGCTCCACCGGACCCCTGACGCCGGCCCGCCTCATCCGGGGTGATCGGGACCGTACCGGATCGTCCGGCGGTGCTCCGGGTAGGGGTCGAAGGAGAACGAATCGATCACCTTCGCTGCCCGTCGGGCCGTGGGCCGCCCCGGCTCCCGAATGAGGAAAGGAGCGTAAGATCCAGCGCATGCCGGCTCCGCCCGATCCACCGCGCCTGGTCAACACCCAGCGGTTCTTCATGAACGTTTCGGAGGACAGGATCGACGACGTGATCCACCTGCTGTCTCCGGATGTGACCTACACGGTGCCGGGCCGCAGTTCCCTGTCCGGGGTGTGCCACGGGCCGGCCGAGGTGCGGAGCCATCTGGCCCAGCTCTTCGCGTTCACCAGGGGGACCTACGACGTGCTCAAGTGGGTGGACTGGCTGGTGGGCGAAACCCACGTGGCCGCCTATCAGTACACCCAGATGCAGAGGAACGGCATCATCTACCGCGGTCACCAGATGTTCCTCGTGCAGACCGATCACAACGACGCGTTGTCCGACATCAGGGTCCTCTTCGAGAACGAGGAGGACGCAGGCCGCTTCTTCTCGAATTGAGCGTCAGCCCCGGCGCCGATTCGTCGAGCCCGCCGGAGCCGATGGACGGGCCGAACGGCAGCTGGATCCACCGGGCCGCAATCGCGGTTGCATGCAATCCTGGTTGACACTACGGTGCCTGCAGGCGCCGGTCGCCGTGTCCGTCGAGAAAGGCCCCGCCGCCCAACTCCGGACACAGCGACCGGCCCACTGCTGTCGGGAATGCCGGATTTCGTGGCCGGCCGCCATCCGGGCGTCGGAGGCCGGTCCCGGTGGTACGGCCACCCGATCGGTCATGATTGCGGTGACAAGGCCACCCCAGTCCCGATCACAGTCCGAGGAGAAGGCGTTTGACCGGTCTCGAAGACGATCCATTCGCCATTGCCCCTGTGCTCGGCGTGTTGGACGACGCCGATCGGCGCTATCTGGCTGAACGGAGCCGGCGCCGGACCATCGACAAGGGGCAGATACTCTTCACCGAAGGGGATGTCTCCGATTCCGTCCTCGTCCTCATCTCCGGTCACATGAAAGTCCTGGTGTACTCCAAGGACGGGGGCGAATTCATCGTCAACACGGTGGCGCCCGGGGAGACCATCGGTGAGGTCGGTGTCCTCTCGCACGGCCCTCGATCGGCCACGGTTCAGGCCACCGAGGCGAGCGTGGTGCTCTCGTTGCCCGGATCGGTGATCATCGATCTGATCCGACAGCGACCCGAGCTGGCCATCGCCTTGCTGGAGCGCCTCTCGGACATGGTGCGCAGGATCACCGGGGTGGCGACAGAGCTGGTGTTCCTGGACCTCAAACAGCGGGTGGCCAGATTTCTCCTGTTGCGCGCATCGGCGGATCCGCCGATCGGTCGATCAACCCTGACCCAGGCTGAGGTGGCCGCCAGTATCGGCGCCAGCCGGCAACGGGTGAACGCATGCCTGCGGGAATTCGAGAAGCTCGGTTGGATCAGCCTGGCATCGAGGCGCCTCCGGGTGCTCGATGGCGAGGCCCTCGCCTCGGTGGTCAACCCCTGAGCGCCACCGCCGGGACGACCGCGGCCACCGGACGGTGGCCGGACCCGTGGGCGAGGATCCGCCTCCTCACCCAGGAGCCCGGCCCGTTCCCGTCGAGCTGAGTTCCGCCACCACCTCACATTGTGACCCCACAGCATGCCGGAAGACTGTCTCCCCCGAGACAATTGACGAAACTTTTTTCGCAGCCGGACCCATTCCGTCGGGGGTTCGTTTCACTCCGGACCTTGTCGAATCGACCGGGTTGTCACATCAGTGACAGACGTCCACCCGACACGTGTTCATACTCAGCGGTGGTGGCGACCTCGGGGTGCCGGCCAATCGAATGCCGAGGAACGGTATCCCGCCCAGGTCGCGCATTCCTCCACTGACGACAGGAGACAGGTCCAAGATGGCATACCAGTCGCGTAGCTCAGTAGCGCCGGAGCTGTTCCGGGGATTGAATCTGTTCTCGAATTGCACCAGGGCCGAGCTGAGCCGTATCGGGTCACTGACCACCGTGGTGGAGGTTCCGCGGGGGAAGGTTCTGATCGAAGAGGGTCGGCCGGGCAATGAGTTCTTCATCATCCTCGAGGGCAGAGCAAGGATCTCCCGGGCCGGGCTCCGGCTGGCCGACCTGGAGGCGGGTTCCTCCTTTGGCGAACTGGCCCTGCTGGAGGACGGCTACCGAACGGCGACCGTCACGGCCGAGACGGACTTGACCCTCCTCGTCTTCTCGCGAGCCGAATTCAACTCGCTCTATGAGTCGGCGCCGACGCTCGGGCGCAAGATGCTGGCCGAGATGGGAGGCCGCCTCCGACGGACGACCGCCCTCCTCGACGGAGAACCGCCATCTCAATCCTCCGTCGGCGGCGTCGAGGCCGCCGAGGGCATCGGTGCCACTTGACGGTGAGCACCCTTACCGGTTCGACACCCACCGGGCGGTGCACGGCTGGCGATGCCACCGGTGGTTCCCCCTCCGGTGGCTTCACGCAGGCCGACGTCCCGACCGACGCGCCGCGCACCGGCCGCGGAGCGGGCCCGGGTACCGATCTTCAACTGTAACTGTCAGTTGGCCTGGACTAACGTAAGAGGCAAGGGCTGCACCACGACAGAGACAGAGGAAGAGTGGCATGGGTTCGGCGGGCGGCTCACAGAGTGCGTGCATCGCAGCAGATGTCATCGTGGAGGGCAAGCCCGCGGTATGGATATTCACGGAGTTCGAGACGGGGGAGTCCCTCTCCGATCTGACTGAGTGGCTCAAGCCCGAGAACTGAAGTGGGCGGCGATGAGCTACGACCTCGACCACAGCGTGGGCGACATGTTGCAGGTGGACCGTGGCTACCTCATGGCCCTCGACGTCGCCGGCCGGCGACAGGTGAAGGCGCTCAAGGTCGTCGGGTTCACCGACACCCTCCTCAACGCGGTGGCTACCACCGTCTGCCCCGAATGGGGAGTCTGGGTGCGCCGCGCCACCTCGGTGGCGGCCACGCAGGCGGCCGGTGGATCTGTCGACCCGACGCCCGGCGCGGTGGGTGACCCCGACCCGACCCTGTCGGATCCCGACGCCGATGGGGCGGCCGCGTTCACCGGCGGATTCGCCGAGCAGTGGGTCACCACCGTGACCGAAATGGCGCAGTTCTACAGTGCGTACGCAACCGATGTGGGGACGCGACTCTGGTCGGGCAAGTACGGCCAGACGGACGCCGCCCATGACAGCAGCCGGCTGTTCCTCAGGCTGGCCCGTGACTGGTCCCGGGCCTGGCAGGCGGGGATGGAAGCCACCGCCAACTGGGCCGACGCCGATGTGGAGCCGACGGCCGGTGGTGATGCCTCCGCGGGCCGGAATCGACCGACCGTCGAACACACCAGCCTGCTCGTCCCGCCGCAAACGCAGCCGGCTCCGGTCTCGATCACCGACATGAGGCGAGTCGGGGTGCGGGCGGCCACCATCAAGGCATCCGACTTCACCGTCACCCCCGCCACCGTGGACGTCGGCGACAGTCCCGAGCACGTCACCATCCAGGCGGACACCACAACTGTGCCCTGCGGGCTCTACGAGGGTGAATTGATCGTCGGCGCCTCGGGGATGGACCGGGTGCCGGCCTTGTTCTACGTGACCAAAGCGCGGCCGGACGAGTAGACGAGACCGGTGGAGCACGGCGACGAGCCCGGCCCGAGCACGGCAGAGGACCGCCTGGCCCGGCTCATCACCCGCCTGTTGGCGGGCATGGATGCCGCCGCCGCCGGGGGAGCGTGGGACCGGGTCACCGAGATGGCCGAGGACGTGCTGGCCGTGGACCCCGGTAACCGGCGTGCCGCCGCGCTGCTCGAGCGGGCACAGGTGGAACAGCCCCTTCCCGAGGGGCAACGGGCCTTTGTCAGCCTGATCTTCTCCGACATCGTGCGATCGACCACGCTGGCCGAGAAGTCGGAGCCGGAGATCGTCCGCGGCGTGTTCACCCTCTACCGGGAGGCCGCCACCGAGGCCATACACGACTTGGACGGCCGGATACTCCAATTCCAGGGCGACGGCGTGGTGGCGTGCTTCGGGTACCCGAACGTGCACGAGGACGACGCCCGGCGGGCGGTCATGGCCGGCCTGGGACTGGTCGAGCGGATGGCCGAGGGGCGTACCGAGTTGCGCCGTCGGTACGGCATCGACACGGAGATCCGGGTGGGGGTCCACTCCGGCACCGTCGTCGTCACCGGACTGGCATCCGGCGCCGTCGATGCCTCGGACATCGTGGGCGCGGCCGCCAATTTGACCGCCCGCCTGCAGTCGCAGGCCGAGCCCGGCACGGTCGTGATCAGCAGTGCCACGAAGCACCTGGTCGAGGCTCACTTCGACCTGGTGTCCCTCGGGATGCGCTCCCTGACGGGGTTCTCGCGTCCGGTCGAGGTGTTCCACGTGCTCCGACCGAGCCACGCCGGTTCCCGACCCGACCCCGGGCACACGCAGGCGGTCCCGCTGGTCGGCCGGGTGGAGCAGAGTGGCGAGCTGCAGCGGGCTTGGAAGGACCTGCTCGAGGCGGCCCGGCGCGGGCAACCACCCGAGCGGGTCGCCGCTAGCATCCGTGGACCGGCCGGCATCGGGAAGTCGCGCCTGGCCGCCGACCTCCTGGAACGGGTCCGGGCCGAGGGCCATGCGGTGATGGAGGCGAGCTGCTCTCCGTACCACACCAATGTGGCCCTGTGGCCGATCGGGCGGATGATCGAGCAGCTCGTCGGCCTCTACCCGGGACAGCCCGCAGAAGAGCGACTGGCCGAGGTCATCGATCGGCTGGAAGCGGCCGACCTCGACCCGTTCGAAGTGGTCCCCCTGCTGGCACCCTTGCTGGCCCTCGAGGTCGACGACCGGTGGTCACCGCCGGAGCTCGACGCGGCCGCCCTTCGGGCCAAGACGCTCACCGCGCTGGTGGACTGGCTGGCCCATATCGCCCGGGCCACGCCCAGCCTGCTCCTGGTCGAGGACCTCCACTGGGCCGACCCGACGACCGTCGACCTCCTCGGCCTGATGATCGGGGAAGGAGCGCCCGGCGTGATGGTCCTCGTCACCAGTCGCCAACCGGTGGGGGCCGACTGGTCGGCGCAGGCGCTGGACATCGAGCTCGGGCCGCTGGCAGCCGAGGAGGCAGCCACACTGGTGGCGGCCATGGCGTCGGATGCTGATCTCGATCCGGCCCAGTGCCGGCTCATCACCGAGCGCGGTGCCGGGGTCCCGCTCTTCCTTCAGGAACTGGCTCGGAGCGCCCTGGCCGCCACTCCCGGCGAGGTCCTGCCCCCGCGGCTCCACGAGCTGCTCACGGCACGCCTGCGGGCTCCGGGACTCGACCTCCGGGTGGCGCAGCTGGCCGCAACCCTCGGAGCCGTCTTCGACGAGAGCCAGCTCTCCCGGCTCGCCGGGGCCCCGGTCAAGGGGGCGCTGGCCCAGCTCGAGGAGGCAGCCATCATCGAGCCCGTGGGGGACGCCCGCCGGGCCGCGTACCGCTTCCGCCACGTCCTCATGCGGGATGCAGCCTACGAAACCCAGGTCCTGGAGTCCCGCCGCTCCACCCACAACCGGATCGCAGATCTGCTGCAGGCCGAGGCCAGCTCACCCGGGGATCTGGCCGTTGTGGCCCAGCACCACGACCTGGCCGGCGATCCGGTTCGGGCCGTCCCCGCCCACATCGCCGCGGCACAGGCCGCGCAGGGGGCGGCCAGCCACTCCGAGGCGTGGCGGCTGCTCGACCGGACCCTCGAGCTGCTGGAGTCGCTGCCCGAAGATGACGAGCGGGACCTGACCGAGCTCATGGTCCGGATGCTCCGGACGATCAGCGTGAGCTCGCTGTTCGGCTACGGCTACCCGGACGTCTTCGAGGACTTCCGGCTCGCCGACCGCATCTGTCGCCGCCTGACCGACCGGACCGAGATCATGCCCGCGCAGGTGGGCATCTGGAGCTACATGCTGGTGCGCGGGGAGGTCGACGCGGCGGCCACCGTGCTCGAGCCCCTGACGAGCTTGCTCGACGCCCCCGAGACGGCCTGGTTCACTCCCGAGATCAAGTCGTGCCTTGGCTACAATGCCTTTTACCAGGGGAGGCTTGACGAAGCTCGCCGGTGGCTCGAAGAGGCGTGGGCCGGCTACGCGGCCCGGCCCACCGAGGCCACCGCCTCTCCGTTCTGGCCCCTGCCGCACGACCCCGTGCCTGTGACCGCGGTGGCGCTCGCCTGCGTCGTCGGCCTGCAGGGGAACACGGGCGAGAGCCTGGAGTGGGAGCAGCGGGCTCTCGCCACCGCTGAGCAACTCGGTTTCCCCTTCGGCCCCTTCAGCTCGGCCTTCATCCTCACCTATCTGGCCTGGCTCAGGATGATCACCGGCGATGCCGCCGGGGCCCGCGAGTTCGGCCGACGGACACTGGACATCGCCGAACAGTGCCGGTTCGACTACTTCTCGGTCATCGCGCGGCAGTACGTCCTGGTGCCCGAGCCGGATCTTCCCGGGGACACCGACGAGCTCGAGCGGTGCGAGGCCGGTATGGACCTCATCGGGCATGGCGCGTTCCGTCCGGCTTTCCTCGGCATCGTGGCCCGGAGCCATTCCTATGGCGGGAACATGGAGGGCGCACTCGGGCGGGTGGGTGACGCCCTGCTCGGGGTCCAGAAGTCGGGCGAATGGGTTCACCAACCTGACCTGCTGCGCCTGCGGGCGGCCATCACCTCGACCGCCCACCCGGAGCGGATGGATGAGGTGGTCGCCGATCTGCGGGCCGCCGTCGAGATCGGCCTGGCCCAGGGATCCCTCGTCCTGGCCCTCCGGGCGGCCAACGATCTGGCCCGGCTGGCGGACGATGTCCGCAGCCCGGACTGGCGGGAGATCGTCCAGTCGGTGGTCGATCGGTACCCCGACAGCTCCACCAGTGCCGAGCTGGCCGAGGCGCGGGCCATCCTCGGAGCCTGACATGGGATCCTCGGGCCGTAGATCCGTCGCTGTGCTCGGTGGTGGCATGGGGGCGCTGGTTGCGGCCTTCGAGCTGTCCGAGGGGGAGTGGACCGATCG
>JBEKOI010000207.1:0-7396 GCA_049521915.1 Acidimicrobiales bacterium
TCAGAGCATGATCGGGTTACCCATTCTGAACAGGGGAAATGGGACAATCCGGGACGAGACGCGACGTGGCGAAAATCGATAGAGGCCTCTTGTAATCGTCAGGTCGTGGGTTCGATTCCCACCGCCGGCTCCAGAACCGGCTCCAGTACCGGCCCGAGAAACCTGTGGAAGTTCGGGTAATCCCTCAGGAATGAGTTCCGGGGGCGCCTTCAACGGATCGTGGGCCAGAAACCTCGGAAACCTCAGAAACCTCGGAGGCGAGCTCATCGAGAATCTCGATGGCAGTCGCAGGCACCTCGACAACGAGGACGAGCCGATCTGCCCGAGTGGCGATGGCGAACGAGAAGAACGGGCAGCACGCGGCCTCACGGTGTGCCAGTCTGACCACGGACGCAACCTCGGCGTCGGGAGCCAGGCTGAGTTCAAGCCGATTCGGCGAGGCGCGCTCGGCACGCTGAACGGCGTGGCGTAACAACCTCTGCCACTCCCCGAGCTGCGACCTGGCCTCGTCCGGCTCGAGCGTGCAGGCGATCGGGATCTCCACCCGTCGGAGCTTGGGCCCGCACGGCACAGTGGCGACCTCGATTGACCCCTGGTCCTGGCGTCAGGGCCGGGAGCCATCGGGTGGGGTCGACACCCCCGTCACCGGTTCTTCCCGCGCCCCTCCAGCCAGTCGTCGAAGTCGCGAGCCACGATCCGCTCGTCGTGAACACCGGCAGCATCCGGAGAGGCCAGCCACACGATTGGCGGTCCCATGATCGTCGGGTCCAGCATGTTGGCAGGCAACTCATCTTCCAGTCCGTCGGGAACCATCCCGGTGGCGGTCGCCCCGCCGGGCAGCAGGATGTTGGCGGTGGCCGCCGACCCGGCCAGGCCGGCGGCCATGACACGGGCCCAGGGCCTCCACAGCGGCACCGGAGGGCCCATACGGGGTGAAGCCCCGACGGGTCATCGTCTGCTTGTTCATCGAAATCGTGACCACCCGTCCGCCACCGGCGCTCAACATTCTCGGCACCACCGCTCGGGCGACCAGGAACGTACCGGTCGCCTTGGTCTCCAGCACGTCGCGAAAGCCCGCCGGGGTCACCTCCCAGAACGACGTGGGCTCCGTCATGAACCGGGGGTTCACGGTCAGCATGCCGATGCCGGCATTGTTCACCAGTACGTCCAGGCCGTCGAACATCTCGTAGGCGGTGTCGACCGCCGCCGACACCGAGCGGGCGTCGCGGACGTCGAGTTCGATTCCCATCACTCCGGCGCCCAGCTCCGCGGCCGTAGCCTGTGCCCGCTCGCCGGAGCGGCTGGTCACCGCTACCCGAGCGCCCGCCCGTGCCAGCGCTTCTGCCATCGCCCGGCCCAGGCCGCTCGTGCCACCGGTCACCATGATGCGAGTGTCGCTCAACTGCGCCATTGAATCTCAGCCTAGAGGCCTTCTCAGCAGGTTCTTCCCTTTCCGACGTGACCGCGGACCGGGCCCACCTCCACTCCGAGGGCGACCCGGGGACCAAACCAATTCCGAGGCAGGTCGGGGCTGAAACCGATACGGTCTGGAGCATGCCGGAATGGAAGAAGGGCTGGACGCCAGCGACAGTGGGGGAGGCCAGGGAGTACCTCGATGCCCACGAGAGGGATGGTGACCCGGCCATCGTAAAAGCCTGTGAGGCAAAGGTCGACGCCACGGTGCGCCGGCCCCAGCCCGGCAAGCAGGGCCGCGGGAAAACGCGAACGGCCCCTGTCGCGAAACCTCCACTGGAGCAACTGGAGGAAAAGGGGGCCGACTAGATCAGTCGGGCCTGAACTTGATCAGTCGGGCCTGAACCAGACCCCGGCGATCCGAGAACCCATGGCCAGCCAGGCGGACGGAGGACGCAGCTCCACCGATCACGAGGCCTCGGCGACTGCTTTGACCCGTTCAAGGGTCCGGAGCATGTCCCGCTGGTTGCGACGCTCCCTCAGGACCCCGCCGAGCGGGCGCCAGACCTTGGTGAAGATGTTGTCGCCGAGGTCGAATGACTCGGTGACATCGGTGCCCCCGTCATCGGTGGCGGAAAACTCATAGCGCCAGGTATTCACCGGCCGGTCGCGCATGATGACGGCGAACTCGAAGACCCGACCGGGCACGCACTCGGTGATCTTGCACGTGGTCCAGTACAGGACCGGCCAGTTCTCATTCCGCTTGACATGGCCCCGGTACAGCGCGCCGACCTCCGGACCGGTGGCGCCGTTGATCCACTCGGCTTCGATCACCTCGGGGCTGTACTCGCCCATCTTGGTGATGTCGCTGACGAGCCCCCAGACCTTGTCCGGCGGCGCGTTCACGTGGAGATTTGCCTCAGCGCGCATACGGTCAGACTCTAGGGCACGGCGCCACGACTGTCAGGCCCGCTCACGCGTGTCGTACCGGGCTGAGCTTCCACCGGAACCCCAGGTCCGGGTGGTGCTAGAACGGCGAGCATGCAACTCGATCTCCACATTTCGCGATTCGACTGGGCCGGCGGTTCGACGGGCATGGGGCCGGGCGTGGCCGACCTGGCCCAGCGGGCCGAGGCCATCGGGGTGCGCACCCTGTCGTTCATGGACCACTACTTCCAGATGGACTGGATGGCGCCGGCGGAGGACCCGATGCTCGAGGGTTACACGGCTCTCGGCTTCGTCGCCGGTGGCACGCAGCGGCTGCGGCTGCGGCTCCTCGTGACCGGGGTGACCTATCGCCATCCCGGGCTCCTGGCCAAGGCTGTCACCACCCTCGATGTCCTGTCGAGCGGCCGGGCCGAGCTGGGCATCGGCGCGGCATGGTACGAGCGCGAGCATCGCGGTCTCGGGGTGCCGTTCCCGCCCACGGCGGAGCGCTTCGAGCGACTCGAAGAAGCGATCGAGATCTGCCTGCAGATGTGGAGCGACGACAATGGTGCCTACCGGGGTCGGCACTACCAGCTGCAGGAGACGCTGTGCAGCCCGACGCCGGTCAGTGCACCTCGCCCTCGGATCCTGATCGGTGGTAGCGGCGAGCGGAAGACGCTGCGTCTGGTTGCTCAATACGCCGACGCCTGCAACATCTTCGGTGGCCCCGACCAGGTGGCTCACAAGATCGACGTCCTCCGTCGGCACTGCGACGCCTTGGGACGCGATCCCAACGAAATCGAGGTCACAGCCATGTTCGGTGAAGTGCCGGCGGATGCGACGGTCGACGACATCGTCCGGGGCGCAGAAGCGTGGGCCAAGATCGGCGTGTCAACCGTCGTCACCGGTGCCGTGGGCGACGACCCGGCCGGCCGGCTCGAGTCAACCTTCGGTCCCGCCATGGAGTGCCTGGCGGCTATCGAACCGACCCCCCTGCAGTAGACCACCGTTCGGGAGCCATCAGGCACGGTGGCCGAGGTGACCGACCCGACGGTGGGGACGGCTCGGCCCGTCGGCCGCGCTAGCAGGCAATGTCCGTCAGAAATGACGACGCCACCTCCCAGATGTAGTCGATATCGTCATCGTGGAGCGCGTGGTTCGAAGGCAGGATCAGTCCCTGATCCATCACCCGGTCGGCATGGGGAAGACCGGAAGGCGGTAGCCGGATGGTGGCGCTCCTGAACGCCGGCTGACGGGACAGGTTCCCGGTCCACACCATACGGGTGTCGACCCCGCCTGCCTCCATATGCCGCTGGAACGCGGACCTCTCCACACCACTCCCCTCTCGGATGAGTACGGGAAACATGTGCCAGGCCGTATCCAGCTCGTCGGTCGTGCGGGGCAGGACGAACACGTCCGGACGGGTGCCGAAGCGCTCACAGAGGCGACGGTGGTTCCGCTTCCGTGCATCGAGGTTGCTCGACAGCTTTGCGAGCTGCTGCAAGCCGAATGCAGCCGAGAGCTCGGATGGCTCAAAGTTCCACCCCACCTCGTCGAAGATGAAGAGATTGTCGTACTCGGTCCCGTCGCCCAGGTCCGAGAAGAACCGGTCCGAGGTCCCGCGACGTGAGCCGAACAACTGCACTTCTGACCGTCGGCCCCACCGGCGGAGCAGGAGGCATCGATCTCTCAGATCGGCATCGTCCAGGCACACCATGCCTCCGGTCCCCGCGGCGGTGATGATGTGGCTGAGGGCGAAGGAGGTGACCGAGATGTCCGACCTCGCCCCCGTCGGGATCCCCCGGAGCGTGGTGCCCAACGCGTCGCAGGAGTCCTCGATGACGGGCAGATGGTGCAGGTCTGCGATCTCCCGGATCCGGTCCCAGTCCGGTGCGTTCCCGATCAGGTTCGGAACCAGGATTGCCCGTGTCGACCCTCCGATCATCGAGGCCAGCTGTTCGACGTCGATGTTGAACGTGTCCGGCTCGACGTCGACAAGGGCCGGGACCAGACCCGCACGCAACAGCGGAGCGATGTCGGTGGAGAACGTGACGGCGGATGTCACCACCTCATCGCCAGGCCGGAGGTCGAGCAGTTCGACGGCCAGATACAGGGCGGACGAGCCGGAATTGCACATCACCCCGAAGCGCTTGCTGAACAGGTCGGAGATGCTGGCTTCGAATGCCCGGACGTTCTTGCCGATGCGAAGGGCCTGGGGTCCGCCCCGCAGGACGTCCACCACCGCGGCGATCTCCCGCTCGTCGTGGACGCTTCCCGCGTAGTCGATTCTTCTGGACATGGATCCGGCCTTCCTTTCGCACCGCCACGGTCCCGGCGCCCCACTCGGGCCGCCGACCAGCACCCGACTCACCGGGGATCTTCCCTTCACCGAAAGCAGCGATGTCTACAGCTTGAACACCTCGGTCGCGTTGGAGCGCAGGAAGGCAGCCCAGACGTGATCCCGAAAGGGGACGGCATCCAGCTCCATCGTGTCGCTGTCGGCGTCTTTGGTGAGGGCCCGAAGGTAGCCGTCGTGGGCCCTGGCGTCATCCGAGGGGAACCCGATCATCAGGTCGATCGCACCCACGTCTCTAGCTCGGGTCATGGTCGGCACCCACCTCCGTCTCGTCTTCGATTGCCTGATAGCGGACGGCCCGCAGATCGTCGACGAACCGCTCGAGCAACTGTGCGAACGTGGACTGATCCTGGACGGACCACGCGCCGAGCACTTCGTGCATGTGCCGGCCCTGGACGGTGGCGAGTCGCTCGCGTACCCGTGCGCCGGCACTGGTGATCTGCACTTCCACCCGTCGTTTGTCGGCGGTTCCCGAGGTCGTCACGACGAGTCCGTCGGCCTCCATCTGGCGGATCTGGCGGCCGCATGCCCCAGGGTCCATCTCCGTGCGCCGGGCCAACTCTCCCAGTGCCAGTGGGCCCTCTTCCTGGATGCGGCACAGGAGGGCGAATCCCGGTTGCGAGATCGGCGTCCCGGCCGCCATCGCCTGACGCCAGTGGACCTTCCGGCTGCTGTTGAGACGGAACAGGCTCTCGAGGGAGCGGCTGATGTCGCCGAACGGATCCGGGCTCATCGCCGCCCGACAGCCCCCGGAGCCCCACCTTGGTCGACGGACCCTGTTGTCATGGCCGCACGAACGCCGGGCTGCGATTCCCGTCAGGGACGCCTTCGTAGGGCTCGTCGAGCTCGCCGACGGTGGGACCCCACTCGGCGGCCAAGCCGTCCAGCGCGGCGAGATCGAAGTCGTACACCTTTGCCGCGTTGCCGGCCAGCATGAGCTCGAGGTCCGATCGATCCACCCCTGCGAAGGCGCGCCGCAACCCCTCCCGCGTATTGGGGAAGGTGGATTCGTCGTGGGGATAGTCGCTGCCCCACATGATCCGGTCGGCACCCAGCTGGTCCCGTGTCGCAGCCTCGCCCGGGGAAGGAAAGCTCATTCCCACCCAGCAGTTTTCGGAGAAGTACTCGCTCGGGCGCCTGGGCGGGACGTCCCCCACGTCGTAGATGAGCTCTCCGATCCGGCCGGCAGTTCGGATCTGGTCGTAGAAGCCATCCAACTGCGCCAGTGTCCCGGGAATCCAGGAGCACCCGCTCTCGGTCATGACGAGTCGCAGTCCCGGGAAGCGCTCGAAGATCCCACCGATCAGCAGATGGGAGAGGGGCCGGTGGGCGAAGAAGGCCGCCTCGGCGATCCACACCTGCCCGGCGGCCTTGTGGCGCCCGTAGTCCGGCATGCCCGCTCCCCCGGAATGGGTGTTCACCACGACGCCGAGCTCCTGACACTCCGCCCACAGTGGGTCGTAGGACTGCGAGTACAGGGGATCCAGATGCTTCATGTCGTCGGGAACCGGCTGGAGCAGGATCCCACCCCGCAGGCCATGGTCGTGACACCACCGGACGTCGGCGATCGTGTCGTCGACGTCGTTGAGGAAGATCTGTCCGATACCTGCTCGTCGCACCGGGTACTCCGCACACCAGTCGGCCAGCCAGCGGTTGTGGGCCCGGATTCCGGCGAGACGAAGTTCATACTCCTCCGGCGTGGGCGCTCGTGCGATCACCGCGCCCGTCGGGAAGAACGGGGGGATGGTGTTGGGGAAGATGACCTCGGCCACGCAGCCGTCCGCCGCCTGCTCGGCGATGCGGCGCTCGCTGTTCCAGTTCCTCTCCCTCGTGTCGGAGGTGAGGCTGGAGAAGGGGTTGGAATACCGGCTCCGCCAGGCATCGAATTCGTCCAGGTACCTCTTTTCCAGATAACCCCTGTACATCTCATGATTGCCGCCTGCGTGGCAGTCCGCGGAAATCAGTGTGTACCGATCGACCATCGCACTCCCTCACCTCGAGACCCGTCCGCCCGCCGATGATAGTTGATTGAGTCTATCAAATTGTCCAAGACCGGAAGCTATCTGAGACGATCGGGCTGCGTCCGCGACCCGGATGGCGTCGGTCCGGCAGGCTCGGGGTCGGATCGACCAGGCTGTCGGGGTGCGGCGGGCTGCGGCTTGCCGGATGGCACGAGATGGCACCGGATGGCACTGGATGGCACGGAAGGCAAGGAGGCGCTGATGGACTTCGACGACACTCCCGACGAGGCGAGATTTCGTGCCGAAGCAAGGTCGTGGCTGTCGAACAATGCCCGACTTCGGCCGGGCCAGGAAATGAAGTCGCCCATGGGCGGGCATGGGCCGGAGTACGTGGCCAGTTGCCGACGATGGCAGGAAACACTGCACGGCGGAGGGTGGGCCGGGATCACCTGGCCCAAGGAGCATGGAGGTCGTGGCGGGAGCAGTCGGCAGGCAGGCATCTTCGCTCAGGAGCAGTCGGCCTACGACGTGTCCAACGGTGTGTTCGCGGTGGCCATCGGCATGGTCGGCCCGACGGTGATGGCCCATGGGACGACCGGGCAGATGGAACGGTACCTGGGGCCCATGCTGCGGGGCGAGGAGATCTGGTGCCAGCTGTTCAGCGAGCCGGGCGCGGGATCGGATCTGGCCAGCCTGAGCACCCGGGCCATCCAAGACGGTGACAGCTGGATCGTCAATG
>JBEKOI010000208.1:0-7383 GCA_049521915.1 Acidimicrobiales bacterium
CGCGTGAGTGCTGACGGCTACGAGCTGCGCTTCGCGGTCAACTACCTCGCCACCTTCCTCCTCACGTTGGAGCTGATGCCCCTGCTCCGGAGCTCTGCGCCGGCGCGCATCGTCAACGTCGCCTCGATCCGTCAGGAGCCGCTCGACTTCGACGATCTCATGCTCGTGCGGGGGTACAGCGGCGTCCGTGCCTACGAGCAGAGCAAGCTCGCCGAGATCATGTTCGGCTTCCAGTTGGCCACTCGGGTCCCCGCCGCCGAGGTCACGGTGAACAGCCTGCATCCTGCCACCTACATGCCCACCAAAATGGTGCTGAAGGAGGTCGGGGACAGCATCGACAGCCTCGAGGCCGGCGTGGCAGCCACACTCCGGCTGGTCGGCGACCAGGATCTCGCCACCACAACCGGCAAGTTCTTCGACCGGAACCGAGAGGCCAAGGCCAATGCCCAGGCATACGACGACACCGCCCGCCGAGAGCTCTGGCGACGGAGTCTGGAGCTGGTTGGCCATCCCGATCTGGAGTGATCGTCAGAACGGACTGGAGGTCCCGCCGATGGGGAGGGGCTCCAGCGTGTCCGCGGGGCCGTCACTGCCCCCATCGCCCTCGGGCACGCCACGCCTGCGCCGAGCTCCCATGCGGTCCGACAGGGCGACCACGGTCAGCGCGGCGCCGACGCACAGTGACGGAGTCGCAGCCACGACGTAGCGCGGATTCCCGAACGTGCTGGCCACGACGATCGTCGAAATGATGAAGGGGCCGGCGACGAGAACGAACGCGAATCGATCCCTTCGAAGGCGCACCATTCCCGGGATGGCCATGAGCAGAAGCAGCAGTGACTCGGGCCATGCGAACTGCTGCCACCCGATGCTGCGTGACTGAAGGCTGTCCAATCGTGCCTGTTGCAGAGGGTCGAACAGACCCCAGGCACGGGCGACCCGGGCCCCGACCACCAGGGGGAGTCGCCCGAGGTGCGAGCGAAGGTACTTGGTCCCTTCGGCCCGGGACACCTTGTCGTACTCCGCTTCGTCGGAATTGGCCAGGGCGTCGTGGCCGATGCACGAATACTCCCAGTACCCGATCAAGGGCCCCCGGTAGGTGGTCCCGCAATTGGCACCGGCCAAGGTCTTGCCGTCGTTTGACGACAGGAGGACTCGAGGCGTGAAGGTCTCGTAGTTGCGAACCACCCAGGGAGCGAGGACCGCAGCGGCCACCACGACCACGGTCGCCACCTGGGTCGCACGACGTCGCATGCTCACCGCCGGCGCGACAAGGACGGCCACGGGTACCAGAACCACTGCAGTGAGAAGGTCCTCGGAGCGGACGAGCATCAGAACACCGGCCAGTAACCCGACCGCTCCCCACCGAAGCAGCGAGGTGCTCCCGCCGGCCCAGGCTGCGGTGGTCAACAGCCCGGCTGTCAGCGGGACTGCGATCGTCTCCGACATCACCGATCCGTCACTGGCGATCAGCGTCGCCGAGACGGCCGCCAGGCCGGCGGCGATCAGACCGATGCTCGCTCGTCCGGAGACCCGACGTCCGAAGAGTCCGGTCAGCAGGACCGTGACACCGCCGCAGAGTGCGCCGGCCAGTTGGAAGCCGGTGCGGGTGGTGATACCCAGTTTGAGAAGACCGGCAAGGAACAGCGGGTAACCGGGCACGAAGTTGGCCGTCGGCCTGGCGATACCGTGGGTGAAGAACACGCTTGGATTCGAGTACCCGTGGCCACCGGTCACGATGGCACCGAGCAACATGTAGCCGATGGAATCGAGTCCCAGCTTCAGGTGTTGCCCGACCGTGAGCGTGTAGGCGATCCGGGCCATTACGGCGATGACCACCTCGACGGCGAGGAGTGGGGCGAACGGGATCCGGGTGGATGAGTGCGCCCGCTCTTCTTTGCCGCCGATCAAGCCGCTACCTCTCCGTGCGAGCAAGCCGCAGACGCAGTCGGTCGATTGGCACGACCTAGCCTCCCCCATGGCACGAAGTGGATCAACTTCGCACGGAGCGACATGCACAGTGTGGATGTCCGCGGTCAGAGGGGGCGACCTACCCCAACAGCTTCTTCGCCATCACCACCCGCTGGATCTGATTGGTGCCCTCGTAGATCTGGGTGACCTTGGCATCCCTCATGAACCGCTCGACGGGGAAGTCCTTGACGTATCCGTACCCGCCCAGGAGCTGGACCGCGTCGGTCGTCACGGCCATGGCGGTATCGGAAGCGAAGCACTTGGCCATGGCGCCCATCATGGTGAGCTCGCCCTCGGGATCACCTGCGTCGATGAGAGAACAGGCCCGGTAGACCAGGGTCCTGGCCGCCTCGGTACGCATGGCCATGTCGGCCAACATGAAGCGAAGGCCCTGAAAATCAGCGATCGGCTTCCCGAACGCCTTGCGGTCCTTCATGTACCCGGCGGCAAAGTCGATGGCACCTTGGGCGATACCCACCGCCTGCGCACCGATGGTGGGTCGACTGCGATCGAGGGTGTGCAGGGCGATGGTGAAGCCCATACCCTCCTCGCCCACCAGGTTGGCGGCGGGAACGCTGACCTCGTCGAAGCTGACCGCCGCGGTGGGGCTGCCGCGTAGCCCCATCTTGTCCTCACGGGGGGCAACATCGACACCCCAGTCCGCCTCGACCACGAAGCAGCTGATTCCCCGCCGCCCCGCCGAGGGGTCGGTCACCGCGAAGACCGTATAGATGTCCGAGATACCGGCATTGGTGATCCAATACTTGGTACCGCTCAGAAGATAGTGATCGCCGTTGCGGACGGCACGGGTCCTCATGGCGGCCACGTCGCTCCCGGCGTCCGCCTCGGAAAGGCAGTAGCTGCCTTGTGTGTCGCCGGACGCGATCCGGGGCACGTACCTCCGCTTGAGCTCCTCGGATCCCCAATTCAACACAGGCAGCATGCTGAGCTTGGAGATCAGCAGGTTCAACGACGTCGACGCACAGACCCTGGCCAATTCCTCGGCCATGATCGCCTGGGTCACCATGTCAGCACCCGCTCCTCCGAACTCGACGGGTATGCCCAGAGAGGGAAGCTCGAGCTCGACACATGCGTCAAAGGACTTCCGCGGATAGGTGGCGTCCCGATCCGCTTCGGCGGCGTTGGGGGCGATGCGATCCTCGGCGAACTTTCGGAGGGTGTCCCGGAACTGGCGGTGAGCCTCGGTCAGCGTGAAATTGGCCACGTCCATCCACACAAGCTACTCAGCGCTGCGAGCGCCCCTGTTGAGCCTCCGCCGATTGGGGTTCAAAAATTTCAAAAACATCCCAATTATCGGCCCCAAGCGATAATTATCGAGCACGAGCGATAAATAGGCCGATTCTGAAATTTCGGCCCACATTCGGCAGGCGACAGAGGGAGATTTCACCTGACAATTCGCCACTCCTCAGGTTAAGATTCCGTATCATATTAACACGCATAGTAGTGGAGGCAGTCCTGTGAGTGATAAATCCGAGGGGCCTGACCGCTGGACCGCCAACGGCGGCAAGTGGTGTCCACCTGAACTGCGTCCATCCTTCACGGATGAATCTGCCGTACAGGCACCGGCGCGGTATGGGACGGCTCAGGACTCATCGGCACAGAGCACCGAGGACGGTCCGGATCGTCGACGGTATGGAACGGGACAGGGATCCGGCCCAGGGGAGAACGCGGTACCCAACGGAAGGCAATTTCCCGATCTGTTCCAAAAGGCCCTGCAGGGCTCACATCTGGCCGACAACGTGACGGTGAAGTACGACGGTGATGACGAGCGCAATGAGCCGAGGCCGTCGAACCCCCCACCGGACAGGTCGAACGGCAGATCGCTTCAGGCCGTGGCCACCGGTGGAAGGACGCCGGTAGCTGCCGGCACCTCTGGAACCACCTTTGCGGCACCGGCCAAGCGAAAATGGCGGAAGAGTCGCTGAGCCGACTCAACCGGGATCTGGCAGCGTGATCATCGACCGCCACTGTCCGAGCCGCTCGGCTACGGCTTCAGGAGTCAGCCGGAGCGTCCCCTCGTTGACACTGTCGACGATTGCGCGCTGGGACTGGTAGAGGTGAGCGGCTGATCGGAAGAGCGGTCCACGAGCTTCCACCAGGTCGTCCGGTGCGCCCCCGATGAACCCCCACAGGGTGAACCCGAAGGAGACGTCGTAGACCGCCGGAGCCCGTCCGAATCGGGCGCACCGGCGCATGGCCACCGCGGTGCACCCGGCAATGGCGTCTTCGACGGACTCACCTCCGACGACCACCAGCCGGTCCTCGAATCTTCGGGCCAGCTTGAGGGCGAATCCCTGATCCGGGCCGGGGCTTCCGAGTTGGACTCCCGACGGCTGGGAGGCGCCTCGAAGCTCCGATGGTCGCGATTGCGTCCAGATGCTCGGCACCTGGAGGTGGTAGGCGGGACGCACCTGGTCGGCCTCGACGATGGGTACGAAACTCGGTTGGGTCACGCTGAGACTCCTGATGGACGGTGGGGGTTCAATCGGTGGTCGGCACGTCCGCAGACGCCCCTGCATGGAGCAGACCGTAGACGATGGAATCGGACAGGGCCTGCCACGACGCAGCGATGATGTTCTCCGATACTCCGATGGTTGTCCATGTCCGATCCCCGTCTGTCGAGTCGATGAGGACCCTGGTGACCGATCCGGTCCCTCTGGCCGAATCCAGCACCCGGACCCGGTAGTCGACCAGATGCACCCCGGCCAGCGCCGGAAAGTGAGGCCCGATCGCCTTTCGCACCGCTCCGTCGAGGGCATTCACCGGACCGTTGCCTTCGGCGGTGGCGACGATCCGCTCGTCACCCACCATGACCTTGACGGTCGCCTCTGTGGACTGACCATCGCCGTGGTCGGCGATGACCCGGTACGACTCCAGGTCGAAGAAGGACTGCTCCCACCCGGTGGAGTTTCGAAGGAGCAGTTCGAGCGATCCATCCGCCACCTCGAAGTGATAGCCCTCGTACTCCAATCGTTTGAGGGAATCGAGAACGGAAGCCATGGCCTGCGAATCGAGCTCGAGGCCCAGCTCCGTCGCTTTCATGGCCAGCGTGGAACGACCGGCCAGCTCGGACACCACGAACCGCGTTCCGTTGCCCACCAGTTCGGGCACGATGTGCTCGTAGGCATCGGCCCGACGGGCAATGGCCGACGTGTGCAGCCCCGCCTTGTGGGCGAACACGGAGGCACCCACGTAGGGCTGTTGGGGATTCGGCGCGATGTTGACCAATTCCGAGATGTGGTGGGAGACAGGAGTGAGGAGCTCCAATCGGTCTGACGGGATGGTGCCGACCCCCAGCTTGAGGCTGAGGTCGGGAATGGCGGCCGAAAGATCGGTGTTGCCGGCCCGCTCCCCATACCCGTTCACACATCCCTGGACGTGCGTGGCGCCCTCACCCACGGCAACCAGCGAATTGGCCACCGCGCATCCGCTGTCATTGTGGAAGTGGACACCGACCTGGGACTCGAAGCGGGCCACCACATCGGCGACGATCCGTTCGATCTCGTGGGGCAGGCTCCCTCCGTTCGTGTCACAGAGCACGAGAGTCTCGGCTCCGGCCTCTTCGGCGGCGCGGAGGATGCGGGTGGTGAAATCGGGGTTAGCTTTGAATCCGTCGAAGAAGTGCTCCGCGTCGAGAAAGACCCTCAGGTCATTGGCCCGGAGGAACTCCACCGATTCGGCCACCATGGCTACTGCCTCGTCGAGGGTTGTCCGGAGAGCATCGACGACATGCATCTCGGACGCCTTGGCCACGATGCACACCGCCTCTGTCTGGGCTTTCACCAGATGCCGAAGTGTCTCATCGTCCTCGGCCCTGACTCCTGCCCTTCGGGTGGAGCCGAAGGCAACCAAGGTCGAGCTGGACAGCGAGAGCTCGGTGGGCGCCCGTGCGAAGAACTCCTCGTCTTTGGGATTGGCGCCGGGCCACCCGCCCTCGATGAAGGTGACGCCCAGGTGGTCGAGTTGCTCGGCAACCCGTAGCTTGTCGTCCACCGTCAGAGAGAGCCCTTCTTGCTGGGAGCCGTCCCGCAGCGTGGTATCGAAAACATCGACCGCGGAGGGGAAGACGGGAAGATCGAAGTCGTGCCCGCCCTTGGTCGCATCGCGCCCGTTCGCATGGCGCCGTACCCTTCCTTCGGCATGGGCGTGCTGACCCGGGGTCTGCGGATGACGGTGGGCCGGGCCGCCGTCGTGGGTGTGGGTCCCGCCGGACCGCACACGACCTGCTTTGAACGAGTCGTCGTTGAGGCTGGGGCCGTCACTCGACATAGTCCAACCAGTCCTTGTACTGATCCACTTCACCGTGGAGCGCGGCGAAGAACGTCTGCTGGATCTTCTTTGTGATCGGCCCCGGCTCACCGTCGCCCACCTCACGATCATCGACGGCCCGGATCGGGACCATCTCGGCGGCGGTACCGGTGAGGAACGCCTCGTCGGCGGTATAGAGGTCGGTGCGAATGATGGGTTCGTAGGACACGGCGTACCCGAGGTCGCGTGCGATCGCCTCGACCGCCTGCTGGGTGATGCCCTCGAGGGCCCCCGAATCGGACGCCGGGGGGGTGATGAGTCGTCCTCTCCGGACGATGAAGATGTTCTCGCCCGTGCACTCGCTGACCTTGCCGTCCGGGGCCAGCAGGATCGCCTCGTCGTAGCCGGCCTTCAACGCCTCCACCTTGGCCAACGAGGAATTCACGTACATTCCGGTGCCCTTGGCCGCAGTGGGCACCGCGTTGGGATCGTGGCGGCGCCACGAGCTGATCTTCACCGACACGCCGTTGGCGATTCCGTCGTCCCCGAGGTAGGTGCCCCAGGGCCAGGCCGCGATCGACACATTGACCGGGCACGGGATGGGGTTCAGGCCCATCTCTCCATATCCCAGATAGACGAGGGGGCGGATGTAGCAGCCGTCGTCGAGTCCGTTGACCCGGACCACGGTCCGGGTGGCATCCATGATGTCGTCCGGAGAGTAGGGAACGTCGATCATGAAGATCTTGGCAGACAGGAAGAGCCGCTCGATGTGCTCACGCAGGCGGAACACTGCCACGCCCCGCGACGTCGGGTAGGCGCGGATGCCCTCGAAGACACCTGAGCCGTAGTGCATGGTGTGGGTGAGGACGTGCACCTTGGCATCGGCCCAGTCGACCAGCTCGCCATCCATCCAGATCTTTTCGGTAGGGGTCAACGGCATGGGTTACAGCCTTTCTGCGATGGCGTCGCCGATGGCGACGGTCGAGAGGGTCGGATCGGGTTGGGATGCGATGAAGTCGGATACTGCCATGGTTATCTTCTGGCCTGCCGATGATTCGCCGAGGTGATCGAGCATGAGGGCTGCCGACCGAATGGCAGCCGCCGGATTGGCCCTACCGGTACCGGCGATGTCGTGAGCCGCCCCAT
>JBEKOI010000209.1:0-7321 GCA_049521915.1 Acidimicrobiales bacterium
GACCCCGAGGAGCGCCTCCTGGATGGCCACCAACGCCGAGGACCCCCACCCGTGGGACATGCTGTCGCCGATCAGATCGCTCGGGGTCCACGTCTCCCAGGTGAAGGTCCCTCCCGACTTGATGATGAAGGCCCACCCCGGGAACGAGGTATCGGTGAGGATCCTCACCAGGTCGGCGGCGCGCCCCCCGACGTGGAGGGCCCGCAGCAGCTCCATCCCGTGGTCCGGCTGGAGGTGGATGTCGAGCGACGCGACGTAGGCCGCCACCTCGGGAACCCGCGCCGTGGGGACCACGCCGTAGGCCAGGGCCACCGCGTTGACCAGCTGGGAGGAATGGGCGCTCTGCCGTCCGCCCGGGTCGAGGCCGTCCACATAGTGGCCGTCCGCGCCGAGCAGGAGCGAGTTCACGGCCGAGGCCAGGGCCCCGGCCCGCTGGCCCTGGACCGAGGCCGCCTCCGCCTGTCCGAGTAGCGTGGCGATATCGCCGATCCGGTGGAAGGCGTTGACGGCCTCGATGTTGAGGGTCGTGTCGGCGTTCGTGTCGTAGTCATACCCGTACTGTTGGTCGCCGTTGGTCGACATGGGCTGCCCGGAGATGAGGCCGGTCGAGGGGTCGATGGTCCCGACGATGTAGTCGGAGAGCCGCTCGAGCATCGGCAGGAGACCGGCCAACGTGGACCGGTCCCCGGTGGACAGGTGGTAGCGCCACACCCATTCGGGGAAGCGGGCGGTGAACAGGGGGTAGTTCTGGGGCCCGTCGTCGTTGGGGTAGACCTCGTTGACCTGCCCGGAGGTCGGCCAGTAGCGGGCCTGGGCCCGGGCCATGTCACGGAGCCCCTGCCAGGTCATGTTCTGGTCACCGAAGGCCCGCATCACCGTCTCGGACTCGTTGGCCGAGTCCCACAGGAACTGGCCCTTCTCCCGGGTGGGTGTGTCGATGAACTGCTCCTGGGAGGTGTAGAGGCCCGAGTGCGCACACATGGCCCACACGGCGTCGACCATCGGCTCGGACGACGAGAACGTGGCCGCGGCCACCTCGGGCATGGTGGCATGCCGGGCCAGGAGGGTGACCTGGTCGGCACCCAGGGTCTCGCCCGGATCGTCGATCTGCAGATAGCGGAAGCCGAGGAAGCAGTAGGGCTCGAACGTCTGGGCTCCCGAGCGCTGGATGTAGGAGTAGGAGAGGTCGGTCTGCTGGGTGTTGTGGGTGGTGGAGACGGCTCCGTCGGGGTCGAGGGTGTAGCCGACGTGCAGCGGGACGACGTGCCCGTCCACGCCGTGGAGGAACGTCACCGTGGGCCTCCCGGCATAGACCTTGCCGAAGTCGACGACCACCGAGCCGGTGGCCAGGATCCGGACGGACATCGGGCCCACCGGGTGCTCGCTGATCCGGGTCCGCTGGGCGTAGAGACGGGTGAAGGGCTCCGTGCCCACCGGGCCTCTGACCGCGGCCGGTGCCCACGGCCCGTCGTCGAAGCCGGCACGGGACCAACCCGTCGGGGTGAGGCGGGCGTCGATCCACTCGACGAAGTCGCCGACGTCGTTGTTGCGCTGGGGCGCAGGGAGCCACTGCCCCTTCGTGGTCCGCCACGTGCCGTCCGATCGGAGGGTGACCCGCCTGCCGTCGGCATAGTGGACCCCCACCTGGACGAGGAGCCCCGGCGCCGACCCGGGACGGCCCTGGCCGGGCCCGTACCAGTGGTGCAGGATGCCGACGGCGTTCTCGTGCCCGGCGACCAGTGCCGACGTGACATCGGTGGCCTGGTAGTACTGCTCGTCGGGGAAGCAGAAGCTGGGACCGGTGTCGAGCAGGGCACCGTTCACCCACAGCTGGTACTTGTGGGCGGCGGCCACGTAGGCCGTGGCCCGGGTGATGGTGCCGTCGGGCAGTGCGTTGGTGGTGCGGAGGTAGCTGTACTCCTCCTGACCCGGGTCGGCGGGCCCGGGGGACAGCCACAGCGCCGTCCAGTCCCCGTCACGCAGGCCGGTGGTGAACGCGGCGGCGGTGGCCGGCGCGCCCCACCGACCGGCTTGGTCCGCTGTCCGCACCGTCCAGCGGTAGCGGGCGTCCCCCGAGAGGGGTGGACCACGGTAACCGACGAACGCCTGCTGGCCGGACGCCACCTCACCCGAGTCCCAGACGGTCGAAGAGGATCCGTCGGGTCCGGTGACCTCGATCCGGTAGCCGGACTGGACGGCCCCCCGGCGGCCGTCGGCGACGTGCCAGGCGAACTGCACATCGTCGGGATCGACGCCCACCGGTTCGGCCACACCGGTGGTGGTCAGGTCGGTCGGAGGCCCGGGGGGAGCCTGCGACGGCGCGCGGTTCCCGGCGGCCGAGGCGGTGGCCGGTGCGGCGGCGTCGACCACGCCATCGGCAACCACGCCGATGGCGGCCAGGGCTGCGCCCGTCTTGATCCCGGTGGCGAGAAACGTCCGCCGGTCGATCCTGTCCATCATCCCCCCTCCGTCGAGGTGACCGCGATGGTACAAGAGGGGTGCGTGCCGAACCCGGTCGGCGGCCCCGTGGCCGCTGGCTCAGCCGGCCAGCCCGTCGTCGGGGGGTACCTCGTCGGCCGGCACGTCCATGGTCGCGTTCCGGGTCATGAGCCCGTACACCATGGCGGCGATGAACCCACCGACGAGCGGGGCCACGATGAACAGCCACAGCTGGCTCAGCGCGGTCCCCCCGACCACCAGGGCCGGGCCGATGCTGCGGGCCGGGTTGACACTCGTTCCGGTGAGGGCGATGCCCACCAGGTGGACGAAGACGAGGGTCACGCCGATGGCCAGGCCGGCCAACGCCTCACGGGCCACCTTCGACGTGGCGAACAGGATGACCATGACGAAGATGAAGGTGAGGATGGCCTCGACGGCGAAGGCGCTGCCCGCGGCGAGGTGGATCTTCGAGGCGCTGCCGTACCCGTCGGCCCCGAGGCCCTGCACCTTCTTCGAATAGATGGGTGACCCGGTGAACACCGCCCACAACGAGTAGGCCCCGGCGATGCCTCCTGCCACCTGGGCGATCCAGTACCCGACGGCTTCTTGGATCTGCATGCGGCCCGACACCACGAATCCCAGGGAGACGGCGGGGTTCACGTGACAGCCCGAGATGGGCCCGATGGCATAGACCAGTCCCATCAGCACCAGGCCGAAGGCCAACGCGGTGGTGACGACACCGGCGGAGTAGCTCGTCCCGAACAATTTGAATCCGAACGACAGCGTGGCCGTTCCCACGGCCACGAACACCAAGATGGCGGTCCCTATGAATTCGGCGATCAGCTTCCGGGTGTCAAACACGATGCCTCCTTGTTCTGGTTCCCCCGTGCCCGGCGGGGCCCATCATCATCGATCCGCACCCACCGGCGGTGGATGCCGCGACAGTGGCCTGGGCGGCCCTGCCGTTACCGTCCGACACATCCCGAGCTCCCGCCTTCAGGCCTCCCCCGACAACATGTTGGTGATCTGGGTCATGTCGAAGTAGTCACGCCAGCGGCTGATCTTGCCGTCGCGGATCTCGAACGTACCCATGACGGGCAGTGCCCCGACGCGGTCCCCGACGGTGATGGTGTCGACCCGTTCGGTCAGCACCACATTTCCCTCCACGGCCAGGTGGCGCATCTCGATGAGCATGCTCTGGCACATCGAGAAGAACCCGTCGAGGAAGGCGATGGTGTCGTCGATCCCCACGGCCGGGTCCATGGGGATGTTGTGGTACACGATGTCTTCGGTGAACAACGGCCGAAGTGCTTCTGCGTCGTGTTTGGCAAACCCGTCGCACAGCTCACGCACCACCCGTTCGGCGTCCCCTGCGGTTCCCATGACCCACCTCCTCGATTCCGGCGGCCGCCCGATCCGGGTGGCCCCACGAGGTCACGTTAGCCACTCGGGGCCGGCCGCGGCCTGACCAGGAGCACGCGGCCGCATGGCTCGGTTCGAGGACCCACCGCACCGTCGCACCACCGACACGTTCAGGTCAACGCGACCTCGACTTGGCCTCGGAAGCCAGACATTTCCGGCAGGTGTCCCCATAGCGGACGGCACAGGGCCTTCCACATCGATGGCACGTCGTCCGGGCCGGCTCTCTCATCGATCAGTGACCTCCTGACTGGTGGGGACGTGCCCATCCTGGCCCGCCCGGGACTCGAATTGGGGGACCCTTCGGACCCCGGTCCGGGGAGGGAATTCCCGGGGCCGTCGCCCGGGGCGTCGGTCCACCGGACGGGGGGACGGGCGTCGTCCAGCGCGGAGCCCGGGGGCCGACGAATCCCGCGTCACCACCCACCCCGGCACCCTTCCCCACACCTCTGTCCAGGCTCAATAGCCATAACGCTCTACTTCACCTTTAGCCTCAACCAAAGACTGAGGGTTAGGGTTCGACGCCCGTGGACCTGTCTTGCCGTCCGGCACTCCCCCGCCCAGCGGCGGAGGGAGCACAGGGCCTGCTTGCCTGGGGCCAACCGGTGGGCCACGCTGGCGCCCATGGGAGACCTGGGATCCGACACGTCGGTCCGCCCGGTGGGCGGCGGACGGTTCGAGGCCAGACTCAACAGCGACTGGGAGATCTGGGGTCCGATGGGCGGATACGTGGCCGCCTGCGCCCTGCGCGCCGTCGGAGCGTCGAGTGATCACCCGCGACCGGCAGCCTTCTCCTGCCACTACCTCGGTGCGGCCCGCTTCGCACCGGTCGACATCCGTGTCCAGCCCCGCAAGGAGGGAAGGACGGCCAGTTCCTACCGGGTCGAGGTGGAGCAAGAGGGACGTCCCATCCTCGACGGGATGGCGTGGAGCGCGGCCGGCGACGTCGACGGCCTGGAACACGACGAAACGGTGGCCCCACCGGTGCCCGGGCCGCTCGAGCTGCCGGCCATGCACGAGCTCGTACCGGAAGCGGAGCGCCCCCGCTACCCCTTCTGGGGCAATTTCGAGGCCAAGCCCATCGAATTCGACGCCGTGTGGCCCCCACCCGACCCCCGTCCGGCGCGCTGGCAACAGTGGCTGCGCTTCGTGCCCACCGCGACCTTCGAGGACCCCTGGATCGACGCCGCCCGCAGTCTCATCCTCGTGGATCTTCCCAGCTGGCCGTCGGCCCATCGCCCGCACGCGTGGACCAGCCCGCCGTACACGGCCCCGACCCTGGACCTGAACGTGGCCTTCCACTCCCCCACCTTCGACCAGGAGTGGTTGCTGTGCGACGGCGAGGCGCCGCTCTCCACCGCGGGGCTGTTCGGATGGACGGCCCGGGTGTGGTCTCCCGGCGGACGGCTCCACGCGTCGGGGGGCGGATCGTGCCTCTACCGTCCGCTGCCGACCTGAGGGTACCGACCCAGGAACCGCAGAGACCGAGACGCCGGGCCGATCTGTGTTCCCGATGGTGTCCGGCGCCGGACGGGAGTGGGGCACGACCTTCCCTCAGGCGGGGATCGAGGCCAGGATGGCGGCGAACTCGCCGGGGGCCGTCACCGGGAGAAGGTGGCCCGAATCCACCCGGACAACGGTCGACGGCTCCGGGAGCCGCCCCGCCATCACCTCCTGGGTCTCCGGCGGGACGGGACGGTCGCGCTGGTTGAGGACGTACAGGATCGGTACCCCGGCGACCGCCGACCAGTGCACGGGCTGGAAGTAGTGGTGCACGGTGTCAGGGACGCAACGGAGGGGATCGACCACGAAGGCGAGCGTGTCGTCGTCCAGTGGATCGCCGCCGTAGGCGTTGCGGAACGACTCGGCCTCCTCGGGGGGACCGGGAAGGGTGATGGCCCTGCCCTCGCGTTCGGCTGCCTCCCGGGCCAGGACAAGGCCCTCACGATGGCGCGGCTTCATGCAGTCGATCCCGCACCCCCCCTCCGTAGGGACGAGCGCGGCGTTCAGCACCACCGACGTGACCCGGTCACCCAGGGCGGACACCACCCCGGGCACCACCAGACCCCCCGAAGAATGTGCCACCAGGGTCAGGGGCAGGTCCGGATGCGAGGATTCGAGGTCGTCGACGATGGAGGCCACCTCGTCGTCGACGGAGAGGGCGGCCAGGTCCGCCGGCTTCCCCGCCCGCCCGGGCATGTCCACCGCGATGGCGGCCCGGTCGAGATGGGGAAGCAGTCGATCCCAGAAACGCGCCGTGGCTCCACCTCCGTGAATGAGCACGTACGTCATCGTCGGTCACCGTCGTGGTCGGGTTGCACGGGAAGTGACGCTACCGTCACCGCCCGCCGCGCTCCCCCGGTCGCCGGCAGCGACAATCTGGCAGGCTGGCCCCATGGCGCCAGCGCGACGGTTCCCCATGGCCGTTCCGGATCTTGCCGCTCATGCCTATGAGCGGGCTCGACAGGGTGGATTCGGCCGCGACGGGCCCACCCTGTCGAGCCGCCCGGGAACCGGGGCACTGCTCGCCGTCCTGGCTGCGTCCCGGCCATCGGCTCGCATGGCGGAGCTCGGGACCGGGCTGGGCGCGGCAGCGGCCTGGATGGCATCCGGGATGGACGCCGACTCGCGGCTGGTCACCGTCGAAGCGAACGTCGGCCGGGCCGAAGAGGCGCGATCGCTTCTCGGCTCCGACCCGCGGATCGAGGTCCTCACCGGGCGATGGGAGGAGCTGTTGCCTCCTCGAGGTCCATTCGACCTGGTGTTCGTGGACAGCGGGTTCAGCCGTCGGCTTCACGAGGCGGCGTCGGCGGACTTCCTCCTCGAGATCGTCGTCACCGGGGGCATTCTGGTCATGGACGACCTGACGCCCGAATCCGAGGCCCCCGAGAGCGGACCCGATCCCAAACGCGAGTTCGCCCTGGCCAATCCCCGGGTGATCGGAGCGGAGCTGTACCCGCCGGCGTCTGACGGAACGCTCGGAGGGGTCCAGTCGGGAGTGCTGGTGATGACAAAGCTGGCCTGACCGGCCCGGCCACGTCGGTCCGCCGTCGGTCTGCCGTCGGTCCGCCGTCGGTCTGCCGTCGGTCTGCCGTCGGCCCATGCACCGGGCTACCCATGAACGGCGTAATTTGTAGTCGTGAGGACACCCGGCCCGCTGCTCGCCTCCGGTCGCGACGCCGACATTTACGAGTGCGGCCAGGGGTTGGTGCTCCGACGCTCCCGTGCCGGTCGCTCGATGGCCGCCGAGGCCCGCGTCATGGACTGGGTGCGCGGACACGGATACCCGGTCCCTGCGGTCGAAGAGATCAGTGAGGACGGCACGGACCTGATCATGGAACGCATCGCCGGTCCGTCGATGGTGACGGTTCTGGGCAGGCGGCCCTGGACACTCGGCCAGCAGGGAAGGTCGCTTGCGGACCTGCACAAACGACTGCACGAGATCCCGGTTCCCGAATGGATC
>JBEKOI010000210.1:0-7288 GCA_049521915.1 Acidimicrobiales bacterium
CTCACCGACCCGACCGTTGCCGTAACGGAATAGGGATGCCAGAGTACGGTATCGACCCAAAACCACGTGGGCAGGTTCACCACTGAGACGCCGGGTGGGTTGAAGTAGCCGGTCGGCGAGGGTAATCGGAGCGAGTTCTCTGCTTCGAGAGCCACCGCATAGGGATTGACGGCGGGGATGGAGGTGGCAGAGCGATCCGGGATCCACTCGGTTTTGGTAACGCTGGCTCCGGTCATCTGATCGGTGCATGTCACCGAGTACCAGCTTCCGGGAGTGGGGCCTCCCGGCGCGATTCCTCCCCCATCATTCAGGATGAGCTCGGTATATATGCAAAGCCACGGGCTGGGACTCTGTCCCCCACCTTGACCGCTCGCTCCTCCGCCCGGGCTCCCACTCCCGGATCCACCGTTCGAGGCTCCAACGTGAATGGTGCCACCGGGTCCGTCGCCCCCGGACGCTGAAGCTTGTGCAGAAAGAGACGAGAAGGCGACGCCGGCGATGATGAATGTAATGACGACCGCGAATTTCAGAGTCGATCGCATTGACCCACACCCACCACTTGTGTCAGCAGCTTCCATCCACCTTCGATTTGTTGCATCGTGGACGTGAACAGCTCGTAATCCACCTGGCCCAATATCCCCGGGGCTGGCCGGCCCGAAGCGACGAAGACGACGATTTCCGCATCTCGCGCGCACGTCCGAACAATGGCCTGGTCCCCGTGCAATGCGATGACGCGGGGCGTTCCGTAGCGGACTGGGCCCTCGGCTGTCTGACCAGACGCCGCCATCCGCCCGAGTAAGGAGCGGGACCAGGTCAACTGCGGATCGATCGTGGTGGCACCCAGTTCCGGCGCGTCCGGATCCGGCGTACGGGCAGCGTTGGTGAACGCCGATTCCGCCGCCAGCCATCCCGATATGACCTGTGCGACCACCTGAGGGGGGAACGGTGGCTCTGTGACGGACGTCGGAGCCGAGCTCGTCACCGTCCGCCCCATCTCTTGCCTTTGTGGTCCGGCAAGCGGCGGGCTCGCACCCTGGCCGCACCCGGCCAGAAGCACCGAACAGATCACCGCGCCCAATGCTGCCGACCACGTTGCGGATCTCCGTCGATCCTGAAGGCAAATGACTGCCGGCTGCATAGGAATCGGACGATATGAGCGGACTGATTCCAGGGCAAGATTCACTGCACTGACCGTGCAACAACTTTGCCGGCCCGAACTCGCCATCGAGCGAAGCGAACCGACCGGTTTGGTTCCGAATCCTCCTTGCTCACGCACTCCTGGAGCGTCACGCCGGCACCTTGCTCCTTTCCTTGGCCAGCACCTTGCAGGCAACACTCACGGGCCGTGAACGGTGGGTCGTCGACGTCACGAGCTGCCACTTTCCCTTTACAGGGCAACACTTTTTCCGGACGTCTATGCGCCGGCGCCTGCCGGATGTGGAACCTGGCCACTCGCTCGACGTCCCGGTCGCCTTCGTCAAGGTCGTCGGGCGCGGCCGATGGGACCGCGCACCCGAGACGGCGTTGAGCGTCAACGAACGGACTGGCTGATCTGATGGACGGAGGGTGCCGAGCGCACCGCTCTCGGTGGTCACGAGTTTTTCGGCCCGGTGTCGGTTACGCCAAAAGCCGTCGGTGGTGCCGGAGTCCCGTGCCTGAAGAACGGCGTTTGACGGGCCCACCTGCACCATCGAACCCAGGGCGACGGATCCCCCCGCCCTGGCATAGCTGATCCAGCCCGGCGTCAGCCCTCGTCGGAAGCGACCGCCGGCACCGCCGGACCGACGGACTGAACAGCAGCCGAGTCGGCGACATCCGCCGCCCCGGCCGTCGTTGCCTCCGCCGCGGCCGCCTCATCCGTGTCCCCTGCCGCCTCATCCGAGCCCGGAGCCTTGTGGCTGACCACCAGCTTGGCGCTGAACTTGATGGCCTTGGTGGCGGTGGTGGCTCCGGTCTGCAGCACGACGGCCACGGCCAACATGATGACGGCCAGCACCCTGAAGGTGTGCGAGCCGAGCAACAGGATGGCCACCCGGCCCAGTGCGTAGGGAGGCGAACAGACCACCCCCCCGATGGCCCCGCCGACGGCGGTGGCGGTGAGCTTGTCACGCCGGGACCGGGCCGACTTGATGCCGACCAGCCTGGACGGGACGGCCACATAGGAGAACATCATCACCGCCACCACGATGCTGAGGGTGACGGCGTACCAGCCCTTCCCCCATCGCTGGACGATGATGGCGGCGAACCAGAGGGCCACCCCGATGGTGAACCCCCAGGACAGGATGGGACGCAGGTGCTCACGGGCCTGGGAGAAGGCCGGACGGATCTGCGGAGTGCCTGGCTTGGCGATGGCGAAGGCGAACACCGCATTGAGGAAGAAGCTGGCCGCGGTGATGGAGGCGACGGCCAGGAGAATCGGTATCAGGAGCGGCCCCCGGATGATGTGGAACTCCTTCCCCCTGAACACGTGGAGCTTGAGGTCGAGCATGGCCGCCCAGATCCACATAGCCGGCAGGATTTCGACCAGCGTCAGCCGCCAGTTGGTGACCAGGAGCTTCAACCCCTGGAAGAGCATGGCGAAGG
The DNA here is from genome assembly GCA_049521915.1 of Acidimicrobiales bacterium. Lineage (GTDB taxonomy): Bacteria > Actinomycetota > Acidimicrobiia > Acidimicrobiales > RAAP-2 > Bog-756. The sequence goes on from JBEKOI010000210.1 coordinate 2,584, forward strand.
CGCCCACCACCAGCGCCAGCGGTGCCAACCAGCGGCTCCGCTGGCTCAGGGCGAGGACGGCGTTCTCCACCTTCGTCTCGTCGTTGTTCCGGATGGCGGATATCAGGCGCTTGACCTGCTGGACGACCGTGGCCCTCCGGGACAGCGGCCGGGCCTCGGGGCCGTCCCCGGGTTCGGATCCGGTCGTCACCTGATGCTCCGGAGCCCTGTGGTCATTGCCCAGAGGATACTTCCGGGCCGTGCAGGGACTCGCTCGGCCGTCGATGGCCTCTTTGTCCCGGCCGGCCCCCGGCTGGGCCACACTGTTCCCTATGCCAGCCCAGTACATCTACACCATGCGTGACCTGCGACGGTTCTACCCGCCTGACCGCGAGGTCCTCAAGGGAATCAACCTCTCCTTCTACCCCGGCGCCAAGATCGGCGTCATCGGGTCGAACGGCTCGGGGAAGTCCTCACTGCTGAAGATCATGGCCGGAGAGGACGACGGCTTCTCCGGGGAGGCCCGGTTGACCGGAGGCTTCACCGTGGGATACCTCGCCCAGGAGCCTCATCTCGATCCCAGCAAGGACGTGCTCGGGAATGTGTCCGACGGCGTTGCCGAGACAAAAGCGCTGGTGGACAGGTTCAACGCTGTCTGCGCGGCGATGGGAGAGCCGGATGCCGACTTCGACAAGCTGCTGGCGGAACAGGCCGACCTCCAGGACAAGATCGATGCCGCCGGCGCATGGGACCTGGAGCGGACCTTCGAGATCGCCATGGACGCGCTCCGGCTCCCCCCGGGCGACGCCGACGTGGCCACGCTGTCGGGAGGAGAGCGCCGGCGGGTGGCGCTGTGCCGGTTGCTTCTCTCCAAACCCGACCTCCTGCTTCTCGACGAGCCCACCAACCACCTCGATGCCGAGTCGGTGGCCTGGTTGGAGCGAACCCTCCAGGAGTACCCGGGAACCGTTGTCGCCGTCACCCACGACCGCTATTTTCTCGACAATGTGGCCGGCTGGATCCTCGAATTGGATCGCGGCGCGGGTATCCCCTGGGAAGGCAACTACTCATCGTGGCTCGAGCAGAAGCAGGCCCGACTGGCCGGGGAACAGAAGTCCGATCAGGCACGGCAGCGGGCACTCCAGCGTGAGCTGGAGTGGATCCGGATGTCCCCGCGGGCCCGTCAGAGCAAGGGCAAAGCTCGCATCAACGCCTACAACGACCTCGTGGCCGAGGCCGAGGCCGCCGATCGGCGGGCTGATTCCCTCGAGATCGCCATCCCCCCCGGGCCCCGGCTGGGCGACAGGGTGGTGAACGCCGAGGAACTGGTCAAGGGTTACGGCGATCGTCTTCTCATCGACGGCCTGTCCTTTCTCCTCCCTCCGGGCGGCATCGTGGGGGTCATCGGCCCCAACGGGGCCGGCAAGACCACACTGTTCAGGATGATCGTGGGCGAAGAGGACCCCGACAGCGGCCGGATCGATGTCGGCTCGACGGTCGCGCTGGCCTATGTCGATCAGTCCAGGGATCGGCTGGCAGGTGACGCCACCGTGTTCGACGAGATCACCGGCGGTGAGGACAGGATCGTGGTCGGCCACCGTGAGCTCCACGGGCGGGCCTACGTCGCCAGCTTCGGATTCACCGGAAGCGACCAGCAGAAGAAGGTCGGACAACTCTCGGGAGGCGAGCGCAACCGGGTCCAGTTGGCCAAGGTACTGAAGAGCGGTGGAAATGTGCTGCTGCTCGACGAACCCACCAACGATCTCGATGTCGACACCCTGAGGGCTCTTGAGGAGGGCCTGCTCGGATTCCCTGGATGCGTCGTGGTCATCAGCCACGATCGATGGTTCCTCGACCGCATCGCCACCCATGTACTGGCCTTCGAGGGGAACTCGGAGGTTCGCTGGTGGGAGGGGAATTTCAGCGACTACGAGGCAGACCGGAAGAAGCGGCTCGGCGTCGATGCGGACCAACCCCACCGGATCCGGTACAAGCCACTGGCCCGCAGCTGACTGCCTGGTGGTTGTCGACCTCCCACGGACGCCTCGGTCACCCAGTCATCGAATCGACCCCATGACGGAAGGAGTTTCATGACCGCGACGAACCGGACGTTCGCCAGCGACAACTGGTCCGGCGTTCACCCCGACGTGTTGGCCGCCATCGTCGAAGCCAACATCGACCACGCGCCGTCCTATGGCAGTGATCCGGTGACCGCCCGTGCGGTGCAGCTCTTCAAAGAGCACTTCGGAAACGATGCGGAGGTGTTCATCGCCTTCAACGGGACGGGTGCCAATGTGGTGGGTCTCCAGTCCCTCCTGCGACCCTTCGAAGCCATCATCTGCGCAGATACCGCCCATATCAACGTCGACGAATGCGGCGCTCCGGAGCGCTTCTTGGGGAGCAAGCTCATCTCCGTGGCCACACCTGACGGGAAGCTCACTCCCGACCTGGTGGAGGCAGCTGCAGGCGGTGTCGGCGACGAGCACCACGTCCAACCCAGGGTGGTGTCGATCACCCAGTCCACCGAGGTGGGAACCACCTATCGCGTCGAGGAGGTTGCGAACCTCGCCGATTGGGCTCACCGACGCGGGATGTGGCTCCACCTGGACGGGGCGCGGCTGTCCAATGCAGCGGCCTTCCTTGGCGTCGGCCTCGGTGCGTTCGGGTCGGCCGCGGGTGTCGATGTGCTCTCCTATGGCGGTACCAAGAACGGAGCCATGGGCGGGGAGGCCGTCGTCTCGTTCCTGCCGCAGAACCAGTCGGCGCTGCGTTATATCCGCAAACAGTCGATGCAGCTTGCATCGAAGATGCGGTTCATCTCGGCCCAATTCATCGCGTTGCTCTCCGACGACCTCTGGAACAGGAACGCGTCGCACGCCAATGGCATGGCCAAACGGCTGGGAACAGGTGTGTCAGCCGTCGCAGGGCTCCGACTGGCCTACCCGGTAGAGGCCAATGGGGTGTTCGCCGTTATTCCCCCAGGGGTGACCGAGGTCCTCCAGACGCGCCATCCCTTCTACGTCTGGGACGAGGCTACCGGGGTGGTCCGGTGGATGACGTCGTTCGACACGTCGGCCGAGGACGTCGACGCTCTGGTTGCGTCGGTGGAGCAATCCATGGGCGCAGTGCGATAGGTGCGACCGGCCTCGGCGTAGAACTCGCTCAGGAGCGCTGGTGATGTGCCGGGCGCCCCGGTCCGGGCGGACCGGCGAATGCCTGGGCGATGGACATCCACTCAACGGCGCTGTCACCCGAGATCGACAGGTCGGTATCGGCCACGTTGCAGCGCTGGGTCACCACCAGGCAGAAGTCGAGTGCCGACCCGTTGACGGTGCCGACCACCTGGCTCTGCCCGGACTCGCCGATCTCCCACCGCCACACTCCACCGGACGGGGCGGACACGTTCACGTCGATGCGGCCGGCCGGCACGTCCAGGCCGCGGACCAGATAGGAGAACGGCCTCGCACGGACGCCCAGATGGGCCACATGACGGAGACGATCGGTGGCCACCCGCCGTTCGCCCAAGGCGTCGGCGATGTCGTGACCGTGAGCCCACGTCTCCATCAATCTGGCCGAGACAAACGACATGACACCCATCGGGGGTCCGTACCAGGGGACCCTCGCGGACGGATCGGCGACCGAGAATTCCCGCACCATCCCCGAGTGGGCACGATGCCACCAGTCGAGGAGCTCGGTGCCGTCCAGAGCCCGCCCTCGGACCAAGTGCTCCTGCATGGGGTCTCCCGGCTGGGCCATGGCCAGCGCTGCCCGTGCCGAGAAGCCCTCGGGGTCGACCATGGCCTGCCGACCGGCATCGTCGAAGAAGGCCAGGTGACTGATCTGATCGCGTACCGCCCAGCCCGTCGCCGGGGTGGCCAGGTCCCAGGCGGGATCATCCGGTCCCAGTTGGGCAACCAGCCGACGGGCGTCGGCGAACTCGTCCTCGAGGTCGTTCAAGAGCTCGGGAAGGGTGGCCATCCCGACGACATTAGGGCAGGACCAGCCTTGGGGTCGGAGGCTCCGATACCGAGTGTTCGCCGCCGGAGGTCCGGGTCACTCGGACTCCAGCCAACGCCTGCTGCCGGCCACAACCTCCAGGTCGGGCTGGGACCAGACGAAGCGCTCGACGGCGTCGAGCACCTCCACGACCTGGCCAGGAGATCCGGAAACGGCGGCGAAGCCCACCTCGGAACGCTGCCACTTGCCCTGGTAGCTGACTTCTGCGGCAGCGACACCGAAGCGCGATCTACTGGTCTCGATCACGTGCTTGACGACCGCCCGCTTGCCTTTGAGCGAGCTGCTCTCGGGAATATGCAGTTCCATGGCCAGGGTGCATGCGTGGATCATGGCTACAGGATGACCTCCGGCGCCGCGGGCTGCACGCCCTTCCGCCCCTTCAGAGCTGCCGATGGTTCCGTGCGCCCCGCCCCGGCGGCTCGCGGAAGGCACCGGGGCAGGCCTTCGATCAGGACGCGGGCGATCCGGTGCTTGCCGGGGCCCAGTCCCGGCCCGCGGGGCCGCCGGCCGGACGACCCGCCGGGTCACCTCCGGGGCCGCTGCCCGGACTCCTTCCGGGCCAGGCCCAACCTCCTCCTGGTCCACCGCGGCCTCCTGCCGGCGGGATGCCGAGGGCCACACGGGTCGCGGTCACCGAGCCCGAGGCCTCGGTTCCGAACACGGCCACCTGTTCACCCACCGCCACGGAGGCGATGGTCGGCGAGGTGAC
>JBEKOI010000211.1:0-7246 GCA_049521915.1 Acidimicrobiales bacterium
GAGCTCGACCTCGCCCGCCGTCGGGGTCTGCACGCCGGCCAGGCAGCGCAGCAGGCTGGACTTGCCGGCCCCGTTGCGGCCGATGACGACCATGCGATCGCCCCGCCGGCAGTGGAAGTCGACCTTCTCGAGCACCGTGACGCGGCCGTAGCGCACCGAGAGGTCGACGGCCCGGATCGGCACCTCGCCCGACCGCTTCGGTGCGGGCAGCCGGAAGGAGCTCTTCTTCTCCCGCTTGTGGACCTCGGTCTTGGCCGATTCGAGTCGCTCGACGCGCTTGTCGAGCGACTTGGCGATCCTGGCCCGACGGTTGGTGCTGCCCCGCATGGAGTCGGCCAGGGTGGACAGGCGCTTGATCTCCCTGCCCTCGAGCAGGGCCGACCGTTCGCGCTGGCTCTGGTCGGCCTCGAGCTGGACCACGTACGACGAGTAGGTCCCTTTGAACTCGTGCAGGCGCCCGTCGGAGAGATGGAGCACCTTGTTGATCGACCGGTCGAGCAGCTTGAGATCGTGGGAGACGACCAGGATGGCCCCCGGAAACTCCTCCAGCTCCTCCATCAGCCACCGCTTGGCCGGAAGGTCGAGATGGTTGGTGGGCTCGTCGAGGATCATGGTGTCGGGTCCCTGGAAGAGGATCCTGATGAGGTCGACCCGCCGGCGCTGACCGCCCGAGAGGCTCTCGATGTCGTCGAGCAGGAGCTCCTGGCGGAGGCCGAGGCCGTCGGCCAGACGGGCCATCGTCGACTCGGCCTCGTAGCCGCCGTTCTCCCGGAACTGCTCCTCGAGGTCGGAGAAGAGCTCGATGTTCTCGGTCGTCGGGTCCTTGCCCATCTGGGTGCGGGCTTTGTCGAGGGCGTCGTCGAGGACATCGAGGCCACGGCCGGAGAGGACGTGGGAGAAGCCGTTGGGGTCGAGGCCGAGGCCGTGGGCCACCGGCACCTGGGGCAGGTAGCCGTAAGTGCCCCGGATGCGGGAGTTTCCGGTGGACCGCACGTTCCGCCCGGGCTCGTCGATGATGACCGAGATGAAGGTCGATTTCCCACTCCCGTTGCGGCCGACCAGCGCGACCTTCTCGCCCGCACCGACCACGAACGACGCGTCGCGGAGCAGGGTCCGGTCACCGATTTCGATAGTGAGAGAGGAGCCGACGATCATCAGGAGGGGGGGATGACCACGTGACGACCGGGGCGCATCCCCGGGTCGATGCCGGGGAGCCAGGCGCGATCAACCACGACAAGTCTCCCACACCCCGGCGGGCCCCCCGGGCACGGCCGGCCGCGCTCAGCCGCCCGAGGCCAGGACGTCACCACCTTCGGGGGGTGTCATGTCGTCCACGGCCTCCAACCACCCGGGAGGAAGGCGCACCGGCTTCGGCCCGTTGGTATGGCCGCGGGCCATGCGCCTCGCCTCGGGTGGGAAGGGCAGCGCGGGATCGAGGCCGACGAGGAGGTCGTCCACTTCGGAGAGGGTCGAAGCCTGGCCCAGCGAGCGGCGCACCGCCGGTCCGACGGCGAATCCGGTCAGGTACCAGCCCGCATGCTTACGGAACTGGCGGATCCCGAGGTCCTGGCCGAAGGAGCGGCACAAAAGGCGGGCGTGGGTCTGCATCATGTGGACGATCTGGCCCAGGTCGGGTGCGGCCTGGGGGGATCGCCCGGCGAAGGCGTCGGCCAGGTCGCGGAACAGCCAGGGCCGGCCGAGGCAGCCGCGTCCCACCACCACACCGTCGCACCCGGTGGCGGCCACCATGGCCAGTGCGTCCGACGCCTCCCACAGGTCGCCGTTGCCGAGGACCGGTATGGAGGCGATGCACGCCTTGAGCTCGGCGATGGCCCCCCAGTCGGCCCTGCCCGAGTAGAGCTGTTGGGCCGTGCGGGCGTGCAGGGTGATGGCCGCCGCCCCTTCGTCCTCGGCGATGCGCCCGGCGTCGAGGTAGGTGACATGGTCGCCGTCGACCCCGATGCGCAGCTTGACCGTCACGGGAACCGAGACGGCGGCCTCCACCGCGGCACCGACGATGGCACGGAAGAGCGCCCGGTGGACGGGGAGGGCGGCCCCACCGCCCTGGCGTGTCACCTTGCCGGCCGGGCAGCCGAAGTTGAGATCGATGTGGTCGACGCCGATCTCGACGACCAGGCGTCGCACCGCGGTCCCCATCACCTGGGGGTCGACCCCGCACAGCTGGATGCTGCGGACGGGCTCGTCCTCACCGAACGCGGCCATGGCCAGCGTCTTGGCGTTGCCCTCGACCAGGGCCCGGGCGGTGATCATCTCGCTCACATAGAGGCCGGCGCCGTAGCTCCGGCACAGGCGCCGGAAGGCGACGTTGGTCACCCCGGCCATGGGGGCCAGCACCACCGGCGGATCCACCGCGATGGTCCCCAGCTTGAGTGCCGGCAGCCGGGCCCCGCTCACGGCTCGGCCCGGGCCCACAGGTCGGTGATGGCGATGCCGAGCCGGCCGAGGAGCGAGCGGAACAGCGGAAGGGACAGGCCGATGACGTTGCCGGGATCGCCGTCGACCCCGTCGATGAACGGCGCCGAGCGGCCGTCGAGGGTGAAGGCCCCGGCCACCGACATGGCCTCCCCGGTGGAAAGGTAGGCATCGAGCTCGGCCTCGGTGGTCACCCCGAACCGGACCGTGGTGCCGGCCACCCCCGTGGCCCGCCGACCGGTGGCGCCGTCGATCACGCAGTGCCCGGTGAACAGCGTCCCGCTCCGACCCCGCATGGCCCGCAGCCACGCCGCGGCCTGAGCCGGCGACGCCGGCTTGCCCAGGTGCCGTCCCTCGAATTCGAGCATCGAGTCGCACCCCACCACCACGGCATCACCGGCCCGGCCGGCGACCGCGGCGGCCTTCTGCTCGGCCAGGATGGTGACCAGGGTGGCCGTGTCCTCGGCCCGGACCGCCTCCTCGTCGACCCCGCTGATCGCGACCTCGGGGTCGAAGCCGGCGTCTCTGAGGAGCCGGAGCCGCGCCGGCGAGCCCGAGGCGAGGACCAGCGTGCGGGGGCACATGCTCGTCAAGCGTAGGGGGTCGGTCGGAGGCACGGGACCGGTGGGTACCGCCGTGGCCGCCGGGCGTGTGACCGGGGGTGTGACCGGGCGTGTGACCGGACGTGTGGCCGGGCGTGTGGCCGGGCGTGTGACCGGTCCCCGGATGCGCGATCCTGGTTCCATGACCGATACCGGCATCACGGTGGCTCCCACCCAGGTCGATCCGGAGCTCGACGGCGACCACGAGCGGATGTCCCACATCGTGCTGGAGGGGTTCAAGCCGGACAAGGGCGACTACATCGCGGCCGGACCGACGGTGGTGGAGGGCATGGTCAACGGGACCGCGGTGAAGGCACTGTGCGGCAAGATCTGGGTTCCGGGGCGAAACCCCAAGCGGTACCCCGTCTGCCCGACCTGCAAGGAGATCGCAGAGTCCCAGGGGTGGAAGGTCCCCGCCGGATAGACCCGACGGGGGGGACCGGGTGGTCGTCCGTGGCCCGGCTTCAGGGGAGCTCGCCGAGCCCCTTCACGGCCAGGTAGACGGCGAAGAGCAATTCGATGGCGATGCCGATCTGGCGGGAGTGCCGGGTCACGAAACCGTGGGCCGCGTCCAAGGCCGGCCTGGCCCGCACGCCGAGGACGGAGACCAGTCCGGCCGGTGCCAGTACCGGCAGCAAGGTGATGACAAAGAGGAGGGCGAACGTCACCGCTCGGGCCGCCAACGACGCCGACGAGCGGGTGATCTCGTGCAGGGCCGGCAGGAACAGCACCAACGTGGAGAAGTTGAGCACCATGCCCACGGCCCCGACGCCGATGAACCAGTAGGTGGGAGCTGTCTGGAGGAGTCCGGACGTTCGTGAGGCCTGTCTGTCCGCAGGCATCGGCCGGCTGCGCATCGATCGGACGGCGAGGGCGACGAGGAGCCCGGCAGCGATGAACACGATCACCGCTCCACGCACCGAATGGTGGTGGCGCTCGGCCGGGTGCAGGCGGTTCAACACGGTGAGTCCCAGGAGGGCGAAGCCGGCCAACACCAGTGCCGCCCCGGCGGCGAGGGCCCAGGCCCGCGCCAGTGGCTTCGTGGTCCCGGTCAGCACCAGCAGCTGCAGGGCCAACAGGGTGGGGCTGACGGCCGCCCCGACGGCCAGCGGGAGCACGGACACCAGCAGCGCCGCCATCCGCTCAACGTAGCCCGGGGTCCCGGAGCCGACGTCGATGGTTCCACCGGTTCCGGGGGGACCGGTGGGCGCCGCCGGCTGCGTCCTAGTGTGGTTCTGTGGTCAGCCCACCCGAAGTCGGCTGGTTCGGTGCCCTGTGCGACGACGACTACGAGTTCCTCGGCCTGCCCGACCCGGGCCTGGCCAGCAGCTGGGAGCACTGCCGGGCCATCACCGTGGCCGCCGAGTCCTACGGCTACGACAGCATCCTGTTGCCGTCGGGGTACGCCCTGGGCATCGACAGTGTGGCCTTCGCCGCCGCCGCGGCGACCCAGACCCGTCGCATCAACCTGCTGTTGGCCGTGCGCATGGGCGAGCTCGTCGTTCCCCAGCTGGCCCGGCAGCTGGCCACCATCGATCAGATCGCCGGCGGGCGGCTGGTGCTCAACGTCATCTCCAGCGACGTGCCCGGGGAGGTGCTCCCCGGACCGGACCGGTATCGCCGCACCCTCGAGTGCATGGCCGCGCTGCGATCCCTCATGTCGGGCCGGCCGGTCGAGATGTCCGGACGCTTCGTCGATCTGGTCATCGACCCACCTCGGGTGTCGATGACCTCGGGCCGCTGCCCCCCGTTCTACTTCGGCGGCCTGTCCGAGGAGGCCAAGGCGTGCGCGGCCGCCGCTGCCGACGTGTACCTGATGTGGCCGGACACCCCCGACGGGGTGGCCGCCGTCGTCGGGGACATGGAACACCGGGCCGGCGAGTTGGGCCGGAAGCTGCGCTTCGGGTGGCGCTCCCACGTCATCGTGCGCGAGACCGAGGACGAGGCCCGGAGCGCAGCCCGTCGTCTGCTGTCCAGGCTCGACCCGACCACCGGCCGCACCATCCGCGGCCGCTCGCTGGATTCGGCGTCGACCGGCGTTGCCCGCCAGGCCGAGCTGCGGGCCGAAGCCGATGGGGACGGCTACGTCGGACGTCACCTGTGGACCGGTATCGGACGGGCCCGCAGCGGGGCCGGGGCCGCCATCGTGGGCGATCCCGACCAGGTCCTGGCCACACTGGGGGAGCTCCGGGATGCGGGCGTGGACTCATTCATCCTGTCCGGCTACCCCCACCTCCACGAGTGCGACCTGTTCGCCCGCCACGTGCTGGCCCGGATGGACCACGGTCCGCTGGACATCCCGAGCCAGCCCGTCGCAGGCCCCTGAGGCCCGGGCCCCGGCCTCGGTTCAGCCGGTGGGCCGAGGAGCGATATGTGCCCGCACGACCGACTCGAAGGCGTCAGGATCGTCCGGGGTCACGAACGGGATGACCCGCGCTCCGACATCCAGGAAGAACCCCGCCGACTTCTTGGGTCGCCGCCGGTCGAGATTGGCCCAGTGCTTGAGGTCTCCGGACCCCCAGATCCGCCCCTTGCCCCGCAGGGCGGTCATGGCGAAGCGCTCGAGCGAGCGGACCGACGTGTACGGGATCCGCTTGGTGCCCCACGGGAAGTAGTAGCCGCGGATCCTCACCTCGTCGTCCGTGCACTCGATGCGCCCGTCGTGGTAGGTGCTCATCCGACCAGTCGATCACACGTGCCGGTCGTCGTGCCCATCGGGCCGACCCATCCGTGCCCCCGTTGCGCCGCCGGGCGGAACCGGACACAATTCGGGACATGGAGCCCCTGGCCGTTCATCACGTGTCCGTCAACGTGCCCGACATCGAGTCGGGTGTGGCCTTCTACACGGGGGTCCTCGGGGGGACGCTTCGTGGCGACCGGCCCGACCTCGGGATCGCCGGCGCCTGGATCGACTTCGGAGCCCAACAGGTCCACCTGGTCGAGGCGCCTGTGCCCCGCAACCTGGGGCAGCACTTCGCCATCCGCGTCGAGGACCTCGGGGCGGTAGTGGATGAGCTGCGGTCGAAGGGGATCGAGGTGGCCGACCCGGTCGCCGTGGGCGGCAACCGCCAGACCTTCATCGACGACCCGGCCGGCAACGCGGTGGAGCTCCACGAGGTGGGCCGGGTCAGCCTGTGATGTGCCCGCGGTGGACCGGGGCTCAGCTGCGGAGAACCTCGCCGTGGTCCCGGCAGCGGGCCCGGTAGCCCGAGGGTCTCACGGCCACGCTGAGGCGCCGGCCGCAGTGGGGGCAGAACCGCGGTGGATCGAGGGCACGGTCGCATCCCGGGCACGAGCTCGACGTAGCACCACAACCGGTGCAGTAGCCGGTCACCCGGGGTCTCCGGTCACAGGACGCCGGTCAGCGCTCCGACCGGCATGCGCAGATCGGAGAGCATCTGCAGGTCCTCGTCGGCCGACCGGCCCAGCGTGGTCAGGTAGTTGCCCACGATGAGGGCGTTGATCCCCGAGGTCATGCCCATCGACTGCAGCTCCCGCAGGGTCACCTCGCGGCCACCGGCGTAGCGGAGGATCACACCGGGCAGGCCCAGCCGGAAGAGCGCGATCCAACGGATGGCCTCCCAGGCGGCCACCGGCTGCTCGTCACCCAGTGGGGTGCCGGGCCGGGGGTTCAGGAAATTGAGCGGGACCTCGGTGGGATCGAGCTCTTGCAGCTGGCCCAGCAGCTCGATCCGCTGTCCGTCGCTTTCGCCCATCCCGATCAGGGCCCCGCAGCACAGTTCCATCCCGTGGTCCCGCACCAGGCGGCAGGTCTCCCGGCGCTCCTCCCAGGTGTGGGTGGACACCACGTTCGGGAAGAACGACCTGGACGTCTCGAGGTTGTGGTTGTACCGGTGGACACCGCCCTCGGCGAACCGTCGGGCCTGCTCACCGGTCAACAGTCCGGCGCTGACGGCCACGTTGAGCCCGGTCTCGGCGTGGATCATGGGCACCAGTTCGAGGATCCGGACCATGGTGCGCTCGTCCGGCCCGCGCACGGCCAGGACGAGGCAGAACTCCGAGGCCCCGGCGGCCTTGGTCTCCGCGGCCGCCCGGAGCACCTCGTCGGTGTCGAGGAAGGGGGTGGCCTTGACCGGGCTCTCGAACCGCGACGACTGGGAACAGAAGTGGCAGTCCTCGGGACAGCCGCCGGTCTTGGCCGACAGGATGCCCTCCACCTCCACGGCGGGCCCGCACCAGTCCAGCCGGAC
>JBEKOI010000212.1:0-7206 GCA_049521915.1 Acidimicrobiales bacterium
ATCCAGAGGTAGGCCACGAAACCGCTGCCGGCCACGGCCAGGTCCTGGATCCACAGCAGGGCCGCCGACCCCGGGTACACCAGGTGGACGAGGGCCAACGGCCACATGATGAGCTCGAAGTCGCCCCTGACGAACGCGTAGTGGTAGATGGTGTCGTAGGGATTGAGGTGGCCCTGGCCGATGAGGGTCCAGGCCTGGTTGTAGGTGGCGAAGTCCTCACCCAGATTGTTGTGGTGGTAGACGGCCGTGGAGTAGACGACCAGGCCGACGCACCAGAGGGCCATGACCACGGCCCCGGCCACCCGCAGCCACCTCCATCGGCGATCGGGTCGCCCGGGACGGCCGTCGGTCGGCGAATGAGCGGGCACGGCCGGGTCCTCGCGGGTGGCGAAGGCGGTGTCGTGGGCCACGGTCACGATCCGGTGCCCGCCCCCTGGGCGGTGGCCCGCCCCCGCCGAGGAGTCGCCCTGGACGACGGCTGCTTCCGCATGAGATGGGGTTCTCCAGACCTGTCGAAACCACTCGACCCGAAGGCGCGGTGCGCTTCAGTCACCCGACCCTCCGGAATCCGATGGCGGCCACCTTATCGTCCCACCTTCCTCTTCCTGAGGGACGGCGGCGGCGCCCGTCGGGCCCGGGTTCGACACCCGGCTCACCCCGAGAGCGCCGGCGTGACGCACCCGGTCGTAGACGACGCTTGTCGTTCGTCGCGTTCAGGTCGGTGCGTGAGTCGTCGGAAAGGGGTCGTTACCTACAGGTAACAACAAAAGCAGATGAGCAGACGTTTGCGGTCCCCGTTTTCTGGGCAGAGCAACAGTGGCGAAGTCGAACGACTTCATCAGCTCCTTAGAAGGGGGAACTCCCGACATGAAACGGTCACTCAAACTTCCTATGCGACTTGTGGTCTGTGCTGCCCTGGCCGGTTCGGCCTCGCTGGCTGCGGTGGCCATCCCAGGAGGCATCGCCTCGGCGGCTCCTCTCACGCTGACGTGCAAGACCCTGAGCGGTAGCGAGACGGCACAGGTCATCTCCGGGTGTTCGGGTACCGCGTCGAAGGAGACCGGCACCAAAGGGACGAGCACGGTGAAGAACAACCTGTCGAAGAAGACGGGCGTCGCCACCGTGAAGTGGACCACCGGGAAGACCTCGGTCGAGAGCTACTCCTACACCGAGCTGCTCGGGGCCAGCAACAAGTGTGCAGCCAAGTCCGGCTACACCAAGGTTGCCGAGGCACCCGAGAAGGGCAAGGTCACCGGCGGTACGGCGACCGGCATGGTCGGTGGAGCAGTCACCGGCATCGCCTGTGCCTACTCGAAGAGCGGGAAGATCGTCATCTTCAACGACGGTGCCATCAAGTCGTAGGTAACCGCTGAACATCCGACAACGTGGTTGGCAGAAGTCCCCCGGCTCCGGCCGGGGGACTTCTGTGTCTCCGCCAGGTTGCACTCGGTATCCTCTGGCGGGGGACGTTGAACGACAGACAAGGTTGAGCGGGTCGTGCGCCTCGGGTGCAGCGCCGCTGGAGGGCGTGGCCATGCTGACCGAACTTCCGAGAGCCATAGCGGGCAAACCGGACCGACCGGACCTCGGGCAACTGGCCGTGCACATGGCCGAGCTGACCCGTCAGATCGCCATGGAACCGGACGCGTGGACACCGGAACGGGTGTCACAGATGATGGGGTTCTTCGATGTGCAGGCGTCGGGGTGGTCCGAGCGTGACCGCCCCGAACGCCACGATGCCCTCAGGGACGGGCTGGCCAGAGGAGGCCCGTTCCCCGATGGGGTGTGTCTGGAGGTCGGGGCCGGCACGGGAAACGTGACCGGGGACCTGGAGGCCCTGTTCGACCGTGTGGTTTCCATCGATCTGTCCCGGGCCATGCTCCTGTCGGCTCCGACGGGAGCTCCACAGATCCAGGCCGATGCATCCGTGCTGCCCGTACCCTCGGGCTCGGTCGCCGTCATCGCCCTCGTCAACATGTTCCTGTTCCCCGACGAGGTGGCACGGGTGCTGCAAGCGGACGGGGTGCTGTTGTGGGTCAGCACCAACGGCGATGCCACCCCCATCTATCTGTCGCCGGTCGATGTGCTCGACGCCCTGCCCGCTGGGTGGACGGGTGTCAGTGCGCAGGCGGGCTGGGGAACATGGTTGACGGCCAGGCGGGTGGCTGCGCCGTAACCGGCGCCGTGGCCACGGCATCGTCCTCAGGCTGAAGCTACCGATCCATGTCCAGAGGGAGAACTCCGCCCCGTCCCCCCAGCAGTGGTCCTAAGGGGTCGGTGCTGCAGTCCGCGGTCTGGTCAGCTCGAAGAAGCCCTGCTGTTCGGCGATCACCTGAATCGCATCCCAGAACCGGACGGCCGCTTCTCCCGTCGGCGCTCGGGACATGACCGGGCCCTTGAAACCATACGGGGGGTCCGACTCGACCACGATCGTCGGGGTCTGCGTCTTCTGGCCGGCGAACTGATAGGCGATCTGCATCGACTCGATGATCGGCGCGTCCCACTTGTCATCGTGCTGCGCATCGGCCAGGGACGGGCGCAATCCGCACGCGGCCAGACAATCGTCGATCACCGGGACGCGGCCGGTGATCAGGCCTGCGTGATCTGATCCGAAATACCGAAGGCCCCACGCCGTGTACAGGGCATCCACTGCCGCTTCCCCTTCCTCGGCCCGGACCGCTTCGAAGACCCGCAGCATCCGATGGGAGAGCTCATGGGCGGCCAGTCCCAACGCGCGGCGCTCAGCAGGGAACCCGGGGGCCAGGTCATAGTCATCCCGGATCTCGATGCAGTACGACTTCCAGGTGATGTCGAGATCCCGCGCCGGAGCCACGTCGATGATCCACCGTGACGTCACCCAGGCCCACGGGCAACTCGGATCGACGAAGAAGGAGACATTGCCCACGGGGTCAGGCTATCGGTTGGGCCTACATCGAGCCGGTACGGCTGTGCCCGGGGCCTCGGGGTTGTGGTCGGGGTGCGGTGCCGCCACCGATGATGGCGTGATGCCCGACCGAACCGGCCAGAGGCCGTCAACCCTCGGGAACGGTCAGCCTCCGGAGCTTCTCCACACGATGGTCATCCTCCCCGAGATAGTGCACCAGCACGCCGAGCGTCTGATCGACGTTGAGCGACCCGATGGCAATCATCTCCTCGAGGTCGGCCCAGTCCTTCGTCCTGTTGAAGAAGGCCTTGAAGACGGCCAGATCGGAGCAGCCGAGAAATGGGATGTGCCGGCCGGCGAATTCATGGACTTGGCGACGCTGGGCCACCTGGGGGTGGAAATCGGTCGTATCCAGGAAGACGTCGACGGGCGTCTGTTCCCACCACAGGCGGATCTGACCGTCCCGCTCGAGGACCATCCGGTCCTGATCTGAATGGCTCACGGACGGAGGTAATGAACGCAGCACCCTGCCGGCCTCGTCCCGGGCGACGAAGACGTTCACATCGATGTCGATGGTGCCCCGGGCACGCTCGGTGCAGAAGGCCAGCGCCAGCGCGCCGCCGAAGGCGTAGGGGAGCCGCTGGCCCTCCATGGCCCCGCTGATGACCACGATCTTGTCGACGATCGAGGTCATGTCGGCTTGAAGAGTGGGAACTCCAGGTCGGATGCATGGCGGGCAGGGAACTGCTCAGCCAATTCGAGAACGGCGATCAACTCTTCGCTGCGGGACATCCCCTCGACATCAGAGGGGAGTGCGAGGAGGGTCGATTCCAGCGAGTGTCCCGATGCCCGGATGATCCGCGAAAGTACCGTCGTGGTCGGATCCACCCGCCCGCTCTCATAGGCCGAGAGGGTTGCATGCGAGGTTCCGGCCCGAGCGGCGAGGGCCCGGAGGCTCAGCTTTGACTGCCGCCTCGCCGTTCGGATGATCAGCCCCACGTCCATCTATGTATGGTATCAGATCAGATACCATTGATCGTTCGTTGGCGACATGGGATGCCGGCCTCTGCAAAGGCCGGCGGCACAGAACTCCTCGGACACGCCCCTGGCTGCATCGACGAGTCGCCTCCCGTCCCAGCCCGAGCCCACTCGGCCGTGGTCTGGTGGAACCAGATTTGGTATCATTGATCCATGGACGCCGCCGTGCTGCTGCAGGAAGCCCGTCGCAGGAGTGGCCTGTCCAGAAGGAAGCTGGCCCAACGCGGGGGGACCTCGGCCTCCACGTTGTCCGCCTATGAGTCAGGAGCCTCGGTCCCCTCCGTCTCCACATTGGACCGGCTGCTCCGGGCCGCAGGTTTCGAGGTCGAAGCCAATCTGAGGCCGGTGCCTCCGGGCGACGAGCGGGATCTGGCCGAGAAGATGGAGGCCCTGTTCTCGTTCGTCGACGCCCTGCCCCGACGCCGGCGGGGCCCGTTGAGGTATCCCGTCTTCGGGCCGTCGAAGACG
Source organism: Acidimicrobiales bacterium (assembly GCA_049521915.1). GTDB lineage: Bacteria > Actinomycetota > Acidimicrobiia > Acidimicrobiales > RAAP-2 > Bog-756. The sequence goes on from JBEKOI010000212.1 coordinate 4,391, forward strand.
GGCCGTCGATGAGGCCCATCCTCGATGCCATCGTCGAACTCCACGACGGGTTGGATGCAGTTGGGATCCCACACGCCTTCGGGGGGGCCTTCGCCCTGCTGTGGTGCACCGGCGAGCCGAGGACGACGGTCGACATCGATCTCAACATCTTCGTGTCCCCGGTCGAGACACCCCGGGTGCTCGACGCGTTGCCCGACGAGATCGCAGCCACCGATGAGGAGGTGGCCCAGTTGATGACGGATGGTCAGTGCCGGTTGATGTTCGACGGAATCCCGGTCGACATCTTTCTGGACACCACCCATTTTCACGGCGATCTGCGTCTGCATATCAAAGAGCACCAGCTGGTCGACAGGAAGCTCCCCTTCCTCGGCTGCAATGACCTTGCCGTCTTCAAGGCCTTCTTCAATCGGCGGAAGGACTGGGCGGACATCGAGGAGATGCTCCGGGCAGGGCGGCTGGACGTTCCGTACGTGACGGGCGTTCTGACCCAGTATCTCGGGCCCGACGACGAGCGCATCCGTGAGCTGCTCGCCATCGGCGACGAGATCGTCGGCCCGTTCGGATCCGGAACCTCAGCCGACTGAGCCGGGAATGACGATGAAGGGCCGGCATTCCAGCACGGGTCTGGTCATAGACTGCCCCTATGTCACGTGACGTGTTTCCCGCAGGTGACGACCCGGCCAAGCTCGACGGGGATTTCGAGGATGTGGCCAAGGAGCTGTCCAATCCTGAGACGGAGCTGCCCGACAGCGATGCCGTAGAGCCAGAGCTCGATGAGTAACTACGTCCTCACGACGAACCTGGTCTGTCATGGGTGCGGGGAATCGGAAGCGGTTCCCTTCGACACGGGCAAGCCCCTCGACGAACTGGAGTTCCCGCTCACCCTGTCCAAGGACTTCATCTGTTCCAACTGCGGACCGCAAGGTCCGATGTCGGTCACGCTCTCGAAAATACCCACCTGAATACGGTTCTGCCCACGGCCACGGATTCCACGACCACGCCGTCGGGTACCCGCACCGTCACCACGACCGGGCCGTTGATCCACTTGCTCTCGAACTTCTGTCGTTTCCTCACCACACCCCCAAACGAATGGACGGGTCCGTTCGTTTCTCCCCGTCCTTCCCCTGGTCAGCGGCTACGTTCGGCACGGTGGAACTCGCCCGGAGCATGGACCCCGGGGCCGATCCACGGAAGGAGACGCAAGCGCGTGGTTCCCCACTGATGTCGTCGGTGTGAGCATCAGGTCGGGGCTTCACAGAACGAACAGACGGCGGCAGAGAGCGTCGGAAATGTCGTGGACGGTGGTCCGCAACCAGGCCACGTAGGCCACCTGGGTGAACGCCGATGGATCGGCCTGACCCATGGCCAGCAGACATCCGTGGAGCACCGCCTCCCCGCTGGCCAGATCGCTGCCCCCCATCATGTGGTGGATTCGGGCCGCCTCCAGCTCCGCATCGATGGCCCTCCCCCGCCAGGTCTCGAGCTCTCGTTCCTTCCGGTTCAGCTCAGTGGTTGCCGTCTCCAGGTCCACGGCCATGGCCGCGATGCGTTGCAGCAAGGCGTCGTCGGCCACGTCGACATCGACCAGGTGGGAGAGCCGCTGCACCTCCTCGAGGAGCAGGGCGACATCCGCCGTCGTCGCTTCTTCCGGATACTGGCGCAGCAGGGCGGTGTCGATGAGGTCGATCGCGGTCCCCGTCATGGCGTCCCCGACTCACGAAGGAACACTTCTCCTCGGAATCCGAACTGGAGGAACCAGACCCGGTCGTCCGCCTCACAGAAGACCGGACCCTCCGGGCCATCCATCCATCGGCCCTCCCGTATCTCGATGCGCCGCCTGTGGAATCCGGTCGGCATGGGTTGGTACAGCAGCCACTGGGCCCGTTCAAGAGCGAGACCCAGGCGGCCGGAGGTTGCCACCGCGTTGCCGACAGTGTCGGGCTGCTCTACGTCGTCCAGGATCTCCACCAACATGTACTCCAAAGTGCCCACCAGCGGGCGCGTCGGCATTTCAATACTCATCGATGATTCCTTTCGGTCGGCCCAGTGGCGGGCGATGACGCGTCGACGCCGGGCAAAAGCTTCGGGAGTGCCCCTCTGGATTACTCACAGGGGACAAAGGGAACGAGATGGCCGGAATGAGCTCGCTATCGAACTTCACCGGGCCGTCTGGCTGTCGACCGAACGGTGTGAGGTCCATAGATCTATCAGACCCGAAAGGGGTCGGCAACCCGCTTTCGATCGACCCGGTCCCACAGGGCCGGGTGGCCGTCCCGGGGCGTGATCCGAAACGGCGGGAGAGGGATTCTGGGGGTTCCGCTCGGTACCAGCCGAAACGATCTCGGACTCCGCAGCCACGACTCCCGTCGAGGGCAGGGTCTGCCCGGTGAGCGATGCGACATCGGGCCGTGTGAAGGTGGTGATCCAGCCATCGTCACCGTCGATCGAGCCCCAGGGCTTGCTCCCACCAGGCGATTCCCTTGTAACGCCAGGCCCTCTGGATCGTTTTCAAGGGTACGTGGCGGGATTGCGCGTGAGAAGTCACGGCATGTGACACACCGAGGGGCGTCTGTGCTGATGCTCCCGGTGGCACAATCTATGGCACGAGGGGGCAGCACGATGAGAACCGGACCCGAGGTGGTGGCGGCCACCGCAATGACGGTGGCACCGCTCACCATGACCGGCGGCGTGGTCGGGGCTCGACCCTCCGTGATCTTCAGTTCGACCCAGGGGAGACGACCATGACCACATCCACAACGCCACCATCGCCGACATCGGGCCGGAGCCGGAGCCGGGCCCGGGTGGTGCAGGTGGCG
>JBEKOI010000213.1:0-7205 GCA_049521915.1 Acidimicrobiales bacterium
CCAGATGCTGCTCCGGGTGACCCGCATGCCCATGGTGCTGCACAGCACACCCATCCCCGAGGGCGACCGGGTGCTGCTGCTGGTCGGGTCGGCCAATCGTGATGAAGCCGTCTTCCCCGAGGCCGACCGCTACGACCTCGACCGTGACACCGGTCGACTGGTCAGCTTCGGCAGTGGGCGACACTTCTGCATGGGCGCCCCGCTGGCCCGGCTCGAGGCCCGTATCGCGCTGTCGGAACTGGTCGGGCGGGTCGCCACCTACGACGTCGACCCCGACGGCATCGAGCGTGTCCACTCGATCAACGTGCGCGGCCTGGCCGCGCTCCCGACCGTGGTCACTCTGCGCTGATGCCCCGCTTCGAGCCCAATCCCGAGCGCCGGCCGGCCATCGTCACCGGTGCGTCGTCGGGTATCGGCCAGGCCACGGCCGAGGCACTGGCCGCACTCGGCCATCCGGTGGCGCTCGGGGCACGTCGGGTGGACGAGTGCGAGGACACCGCGGCCGCCATCCGGTCCGAGGGCGGCGAAGCGGTCGCCATCCACCTCGACCTGGCCGACGCCGATTCGGTGGACCAGTTCGCCAAGTCGGCCATGGCCGTCCTCGGGGCCGTGGAGATCGTGGTGTCGAACGCCGCCCTCAACATCGCCGGGGCGGTGCTCGACACCGACTCGGAGGCGTTCGACGGCGTCCTCCGGGTCAACCTCAGCGGAACCCATCGCCTGGTCCGCGCCCTGGTGCCGGGGATGACGGCCAGGCGGCGCGGCGACATCGTCTTTGTGACCTCGGATGTGGCCGAACGACCGAGGCCGTCCATGGCTGCCTACGTGACCTCCAAGTGGGGGCTGGAAGGCTACGTGCACTCCCTGCAGATGGAGCTCGAGGGGACCGGCGTGCGGGCCACCATCGTGCGGCCCGGGCCGACGATGACCGGCATGGGCATGGACTGGGACCCCGACGTCACCGGCCGGGTCATCGAGCAGTGGGCGGAATGGGGTTTCGCCCGCCACTCCAACTTCATGCGGCCCGCCGGCGTGGCCCAGGCCATCGCCGCCGTCGTGGGCCTGCCCCGCGGCACCCACGCCACCATCATCGAACTCCAACCCGAAGCACCGCTCCGCACCGACTCGAATGACACCCACCCGAATGACACCCACCCGAATGACACCCACCCGAATGACGAGGTACGACCATGACGACCGCGCTGGACCACAAGCTGCCACCACGGGTCTCCGGTGGCGAGGACGAGAACGGGCACCTCGAGGAGTTGCGGGTCGATCCGATCGCGCTCATGAACCGGGTCCGGGCCGAGTGCGGCGACGTGGGCGTCTTCCGCCTGGCCCAGCGCGACGTGGTCCTGATGACCGGAGCGGGGGCCAACGAGTACTTCTTCCGTGCCCCCGAGGAGATCCTCGACCAGGCCGAGGCCTACCCGTTCATGACCCCGGTGTTCGGTGAAGGGGTGGTCTTCGACGCCCCGCCCGAACGCCGGCGGGAGATGCTCCACAACCAGGCCCTGCGGGACAAGTTCATGCGGGGTCATGCCGCCACCATCGCCGACGAGGTCGAGCACATGGTGGCCGGTTGGGCCGACGAGGGCGAGATCGACCTGCTCGACTGGTTCGCCGAGCTGACCATCTACACGTCGTCGGCCTGCCTGATCGGGAAACGGTTCCGCAACGAGTTGGACAAGCGTTTCGCCGAGCTCTACCACGACCTCGAGCAGGGCACGGACGCCATCGCCTACGTCGACCCCTACGCCCCCATCGAGAGCTTCCGGCGCCGGGACGCGGCCCGCCGGGGGCTGGTCGAGCTGGTCGAGGGGATCATGAAGAAGCGAGCCGCCACTCCCCCTTCGGACGACGAGGATCGTGATCTGCTCGATGTGCTCATGTCGGTCAGCAACGAGGACGGGTCACCGCGGTTTCTGGCCGACGAGGTGACCGGCATGTTCATCTCGATGATGTTCGCCGGTCACCACACCACCTCGGGCACCGCGGCATGGACCCTCATCGAACTGCTCCGGCACCCGGCCGAGCTCCGGGCGGTGGACGACGAGCTGGCCGAGCTGTACGCCGGCGGGGCCGAGGTCAGCTACCAGGCCCTGCGGGAGATGCCCCACCTCGAGTCGGCCGTCAAAGAGGCCCTGCGGCTGCATCCTCCGTTGATCCTCCTCCTCCGGGTGGCCAAGGAGGACATCGAGGTCGACGGCTTCACCATCACCGCCGGCCAGATGGTCGGGACCAGTCCGGCGGTGTCCAACCGGATCGCCGAGGACTTCCCCGACCCCGACTCGTTCCAACCCGAGCGCTACATCCAGCCGCGGGAGGAGGACCGGTCCAACCCGTGGACCTGGATCCCCTTCGGCGCCGGCCGCCACCGGTGTGTGGGCGCGGCCTTCGCCATGATGCAGTTGAAGGCCATCTTCTCGGTGCTCCTCCTGGACTGGGAGTTCGAGCTCGCCCAACCCTCAGAGACGTACCGGAACGATCACTCGAAGATGGTGGTCCAGCTCCAGCAGCCCTGCGTGGTGCGGTACCGGCGCAAGAGCGCACGGACACCGGCCGCATCCGGCCGGCCGGCACCTTGATGCGGGTCTCGGTGGACCTCGACCTGTGCCAGGGTCACGGTGTCTGCGAGTCGGAGGCGCCCAGCGTCTTCGAGCTGGGCAAGCAGGCCAAGGTCACCATCCTCGAGGACAGACCCGACGAGGGGCGGCGCACCGAGGTCGAGGCCGCCGTCCGCTTCTGCCCGACGTCCGCACTTCACATCACCGAAGAGGAGTAAAGCCATGCCGAAATTCCCCCGAAGCGAGCTCGAAGAGATGATGCAGCGGTGGATCGACATCAACAAGCGTTGCGAGGAGCACCTCGACTGGACGCCGATGGCCGACATGTACACCGAGGATGCCACCTACGGCTGGAACGTCGGGCCGAACGACGAGTTCATGGCCGTCGGCCGGGACGAGATACGCGAGTACGCGCTCGGCTACGAGATGGAAGGGTTGGGTGGCTGGACCTACCCCTACAAACGGGTGCTCATCGACGACGCCCAGGGGGAGATCCTCGGCCTGTGGAAGCAGGTGGCCGACGCCACCCGGGCGGACGGGAGCCACTACGAGATCGCCGGGCTGGGCGGGAGCTGGTTCCGCTATGCCGGAGACTTCCAGTGGAGCTGGCAGCGGGACTTCTTCGACGTGGGCAACGCCACGGCCACCTACTTCGAGATGATCAAGGCGGAGGCACTCACCCCGGGGATGCAGAAACGGCTCGAGAAAGCCGCCTCCGGCCAGCGGCAGCCCGGCCACTACCGGGTCGGCCAGGCCCCGGTGGGCCTGTGGGACGGGGTGTGACCGGGGCCGCGCTCCCGTTCACCCGGCCCGACGAGTCATCCCTCGACGGATGTTCCGCCCTTGCCGTCCGGGGCTTCCCCGACCGGGGACCGACCCACGGGTGGGCCGGGGATCAGCCGCTTCCGGGGTGGAAGGCCCCGATCACCCGGGTCCGCCACTCCTTGACGTCCTCGGAGTGGTTGGCATCGGTGCGTCCCATCCGGACCAGGACCAGGTCGAGGTCTGGGCAGATGTCGATGTACTGGCCCTCGTGCCCGGCGGCCCAGAACGTCCCCCGTCCGTCCTCCCGGGTCCACCAGTGCGAGCCGTAGTAGTCGCCGCCGTCGGGGTCGACCGAGCGCGGCCCGCGCCCGTGGTCCACCCACCCCTCGGGCAGCAACCGCCCGTCCTCCCATCTCCCGTCACGGAGGTACAGCAGGCCGAACCGGGCGAAGTCGCGGGCGGTGGCGTAGACGTAGGACGCCGCCACCCAGGTTCCTGCGTCGTCGAGGGTGACGGTGGCCGAAGTCATGCCGAGCGGGCCGAACAGCCGGCGGGCGAGGAACCGGCGGTAGGCATCGCCCGGGCCCACGGTACGGGCCACGATGCCCGAGATGATGTTGCTGGTCCCGCTCGAGTAGTTGAACCTGGTGCCCGGGGGTGCGGCCGGCGGCCGGTCGGCGGCGAACGCGGCCATGTCGTCGTTGCCCCGGCCGAAGAGCATCTGCAGGACATCGGAGGTCTCGGCGTCGTCGTACTCCTCCACGAAGTCGAGCCCGTCACGCATCTCGAGCAGCTGTTGCAGCGTGATCTCACCACGGGGGTCGCCCGGTGCCTGCCAAGCAGGTACCGGTGCCGGGTCATCGAGCACCAGTCTCTCCTCGGCCACCAGCATGCCCACCACGGCGTGGAGCATGGACTTGGCCATCGACCACGACAGCAGTGGGGTCTCCCCCACCACCGGCTTGCCCGGCTTGTCCCACTGGGGCAGGAGGCCCCCGTAGCGCTCGAACACCAACCGGCCGTGGTGGATGATCACCACCGCATAGGTCTGGTGCAGCGGACCCGCGGGGTCGAAGGCCTCGGCCATCAGGTCGTCGAGATCGACCCGGTCGGGCAGCCCACCGACCGACCACACCGCCGTCGGCCACGGCACCCGGTCGCCTTGTGCAGGGAGCCGGTGCAAGGGTGTGGCGATGGGACGGGTGTCGGTCACGGCCATCCAGCATCGCGCAAGCCCGTCCGGTCTGGCAGGCTGTGGGTCGTGATCGACCACCTCTCCATCCAGTGCTCCGATACCGCGGCCAGCGCCGCCTTCTACGACGCCGTGCTGGCCCCGCTCGGGTCCGGGCGGGCCATGGAGTTCGGTGGGGCCATCGGGTTCGGGCCACCCGGCGCGCCCGGGTTCTGGATCGGACCGCACACGACGGGCCAGGGGTTCCGTGAGTCCCACATCGCCTTCGCCTCACCCGACCGGGCCGGGGTTCGGGCCTTCTTCCAGGCCGCCACCGCCCTGGGGGCGGACGTCCTGCACGAGCCCCGGCTGTGGCCCGAATACCACCCCGACTACTACGGCGCTTTTGTCCGCGACCCCGACGGCAACAACGTCGAGGCCGTCTGCCACGCCCACGAGTAGCGCCGCTGGCGGTTCGTCGGCGGGGACGGCCCTCGCACCGCCGGAACGGGGGATCGGTCGGGCCGCCGTCCGGATGGCACAATCGTGCCATGAGCGAATGGGGTACATCGGTCTACGGCGAGCCCTGTCGGGCGTGCGGCTTCTCGTGGCAGGTGAGCGTGGGTGACGCCGTCGTCCTCGTCGCCGACGTCCCCGGCACCTACGGGCGGACCCTCGTCGGGGCCACCGGCACCGAGCAGCATCCCGGGCTCGAGTGGTCGGTGTCGGCCTACGTCAGCCACGTGGCCGACAACCTGCGGATCTGGGCCGAGCGGCTGGCCGGCATCGCCGCCGGGGCGCCACCCGAGGTGGCCGGCTACGACGAGAAGGCGTTGGCCCGGGCCCGGGAGTACCAGCGGATACCGCTCCAGGCCGCGATGTGGTCCCTGTCCCGCTCGGTGGCCGGATGGCAGTATGCGGTCGGACAGACCCGGCGCACGGGGATCATCCTCATCCACCCCGAACGCGGCGGGCAGTCACTGTCCGACGTGGTCCTGGCCAACGCGCACGACGCCTTCCACCACCGCTGGGACATCGAGCGGTCCCTGCGTTCCGAACCCGAGGACGATCGGTAGCTCCACCATCGCCGGTGACGGCACTGGGTAGGTTGTGCGCCGTGGAGGGTGTCCCGACGATGCGCCGCCGAGCCGTGACTTCCCTCCGATGATCAGCATCGCCGATGGCATCGGACTGCTCATCGGCATCGTGTTGATCGCCATCGTCGCCGACCGGCTCCGGATCGCCTATCCCATCTTGTTGGTGGTCGCCGGCATCGGCGTGGCCCTCCTGCCCCTCAAGCACCGGATCGAGCTGCAACCCGATCTCGTCCTCTTGGTCTTCCTCCCGCCCCTCATCTACGACGCGTCGCTGGACACCTCGGCGCGTGAGCTCCGGGCCCAGTGGCGACCGATCCTGCTGCTGGCCGTCGGGCTGGTCGTGGTCACCATGACGACGGTGGCCGTGGTCATCCACACCCTGGTGGGCGGGATGAGCTGGGCGGTGGCCTTCGCCCTCGGCGCCATCGTGTCGCCGCCCGATTCGGTGGCCGCCACCCAGATCGCCGGAAAGCTCGGCCTCTCCCGCCGGCTGGTGATCATCCTCGGGGGGGAGGGACTGATGAACGATGCCACTGCGCTGACCGCCTATCAGGTGGCCGTGGCCGCGGTGGGCTCGGTCTTCACCGTTTCCGACGTGTTCGGCAAGTTCGCCTTCGCGGTGGTGGTGGGGGTGGCGATCGGCATCGCGGTGGGTTGGTTGGGATGCCGGATGCTCCGGTTCACCGAGACGCCGGTCATCGAGAACACCATGCTGTTGATCCTGCCCTTCGCCGCCTATCTCCCGGCCGACAAGCTCCGGGCGTCGGGCGTGCTGGCCGTGGTGGCCACCGGTCTCTACTTCGGCCGCTTCGGTTCCGGGGTGCTGACGCCGGCGGCCCGGCTGCAGCAGCGCGAGATCTGGGACCTGATCGTCTTCCTGTTGACCGGAGCGTCCTTCCTGTTGATCGGTCTGGAGCTCCGACCGATCCTCGACAGCCTGGTCAACCGTGAATCGGGCTCGCTGGCCGTCGAGGCCTCGGCGGTGGTCGGCACGGTGATCGCGGTGCGCATGGCGTGGATGTTCGCGGTGACGGTGCTGCCCGGCGGGCACCGGCTGGTCGGGGCGACCCGGCGATCGACCCGGTCATGGCGTGAGATCACGGTGGTCGGTTGGGCCGGCATGCGCGGTGCGGTGAGCCTGGCTGCCGCCCTGGCCCTTCCCCAGAGTTTCCCGCAACGGGACCTGTTGGTGTTCATCACCTTCGCCGTCATCGTGGCCACGCTGGTCGGACAGGGCCTGACCCTCCCCCCGCTCATCCGACGGCTCGGTCTGGTGACGCGCCACGAGCAGGACCTGGTCCTGTCGGCCGAGGCCCGACGGAGGCTGACGGTGATCGCCCTGTGCCGGATCGATGATCTCGGCCGGACCGAACAGTTCCCCGACGCGGTGGTGGACCGGATCCGCATCGGGTACGAGTCCCAGCTGGCCCGCATGGACCGCAGGCTCGAGGCGATCGAAGCCGGTGACGCCGATGAGGGCGGCTCCGGGAACGGGAGCACCCCCTCCGTCGACGGGTACGGAGATCTGCAGGCCGAGCGCGAGCTCCGCAAGCTGGTCATCGCCACCGAGCGGATCGAGCTCGACCATCTGCTGGCCCGGCGCAA
>JBEKOI010000214.1:0-7192 GCA_049521915.1 Acidimicrobiales bacterium
CCCATGCGCCGGAGCCGTACCTCAATTCGGCGGTCACCGGAGGGGCCATCGCCGCCGCGCTCTCCTAGTCGGTGCCCCCGTGTTCTCCGAGCCGGTGCCCCGGTGCCCACCGCCGGCGACGACGCCGTGGGAGCCGGCCCGCCGGCGCTACGGCGCTACTCCCGCCGGCACGAGACGCAGACGACGGCGGCGAACGGGGTCCAGAACCCCTCGTCACCCAGAAGGGCCATCGCCGCCTCGAACGTCTCCCGGCTCACGGGGGGAGCGCCGTTCGCCCGGGCGACGGCGGGATCGGTCAGCCGATCCTCCACGGCCCGGAACGTGTGGGCCCAGAACGCGGCTTCGGCAGACCCGCCTCGGAGCATGGACGTGTCGACGGTCACGTCGAGGTCGGTCACGGGCAGCCGGGAAAGCGTGGTCGGGATCGTGCGGGCCCATGTCCATCCGGACACCAGTGCCGTAGCCACCTCGGCGAGGGCGGGCGATGTCATGCCTGCGAGTGGGAAGTAGTCGGCCTCCTCCAAAAGCAGCACGCCGCCCGGCCGGAGTGCGTCCACCAGCTTGGCGATGACGTCGTCGGCCCCCTCGAGGTGCATCAACGTGTTCCGGGTGTGGATGAGATCGACGGACGCCGGGGCGAAGTCGAGGTCCTCGATCGACGCCTCCACGATCTCGACGTTGGACCGTCCGGCCAGATGGTGGAGGAGGGTCACATTGCGGTCGGCGGCCAGCACGGTTCCGGTGGCACCGACACGCCGGGCCAGCCACGAAGCGATCGATCCGCCACCGGCGCCCAACTCCACACATCGCCATCCCTCCCCGACCCGAAGCTGGTCGAGGAGGCGGGTGGACCGCGGGTCGGCCACGGCCTCGAGCAGCCGAAGCCGATTTCCCTCGTCGGCGAGGGAGTTGTCGAACCAGTAACGATCCTTCATGTCGTCAGTTTCGCAGCCCGCCCGGTGACCGCCTCCGAGGTCACCGGCCAGGGCCGGCCGGCACCGATCCGCCTGACCGTACCGGCGGGGTCGGGCCCGGAGATCCGGACACCGGCTCTGGTACCCTCGGCCTTCCCGACCGTGGCGGTCCCCGCCGGATGGCTCCGGCGGTTCCGTCGACGACGACAGAAAGGCCGACCAGGCGATGATCCGACTCAGCGTGCTCTATCCGTCCACCGAGGGAGCCACCTTCGACCACGACTACTACCGGGACAAGCACGTGCCGCTGGCCGTGAAGAACTGGGGCCTCGACGGCGCGGAGATCGACAAGGGGCTCGACGGCCCCTACGTGGCCGCGGTGCACTTCAAGTTCGAATCACCAGAGGCACTGGCCACGGCCATGGGTGCCCCCGGAACGGGCGATGTCCTGGCCGACGTGGCCAACTACACCACGATCGCCCCGGTCCTCCAGACCAGCGAGATCGTGGGCTGACCACAGCCTGTGTGGCTACGGGTGGGCCACCCAGTTCCAGTGGTCCGACAGCTGCTCGAGGAACTCGGAGAGGTCGAGCGGTCCGATACCTTCCATGTCGAACAACCGCAAGCCCACGTCCCGGCACAGGAGATCGAAGAGGTCCTCGGACATTCCGGTGCCGAGTCCGTGCTCGAAGGCGATGACCGGTTTGGCTCGTCGCAGGGTGTCGACCGCCCCTTCGAGCACGTGGAGCTCCGCTCCCTCGACGTCGATCTTCACGAAGTCGGGGAGCCACCCGTCAGGGCGGTTGTCATCCAGGCGTTCCGTCGCCACCGTGATCGTCTCGGTGCGCACCCCCGGGGGACGCCGGCCGGGCAAGTGCTCGGCCAGCCCGCTGAGGCCCTGGTGGCCCGCATCGAGGACGTGGACGAACTCCATCCGGCCGGCCACGTTCGAGAGGGCGCGCTCGCGGACCTCGATCGTTGGGAACTCCCGGGCCAACTTCTCGCTCATGAGCGGAATGGGCTCGTAGGCGATGTGGTGACCGGCCGGGGCGACCCGCTGGATGTCGCGCAGGAAGATGCCCTGATTCGCCCCGACCTCGAGGCAGTTCGAGTCGGCCCGTAGTCCGAATCTGAGCAACAGCTTCAGGTGATAGTCGTCCCTCCGGTTTCGTCGAACGACCCAGTCCCCGTGATCCCCCTGGAGGAGGTGGACGAGCCGGTCCCTGCCCTTCGCCACCACCCGGCGTGCGCCCACCTGGTCAGCCCATCGCCCCAGCTCGTGCCGCACGGGGCCAAGGTTACCGCCTGAGCGTTGTCGACCCGTAGGACCAACCGGCGGCGGCGTGTCCTGTCGTCGACAGCTCTTTCGGCTCGCGCCTCGTGGCGGACACCGGCATCGTTCCGGCGTCGTCAACCGGCGCCCGGTCGCGGCTGCTGGTCCGGAACAGGACGCGGTCGAGCATCTGGTACTGCACCACCCACAGGGTTCCGTAGGCGGCGATGTTCGCCATCAGCACGGCCACGGTGTGGCTCCAGTGACTCCACCCCGCGGTACGGCTCGCCGTCATCCCGACGGCCAGGGTCGAAACCACGAGTCCGGTACACGACAGTGCACAGAACGGCACGATCTGGCCGAACAGTGATCTCCGGCCGGTGGAGCTCCATACCCATCTCCGATTGAGCTCGAACGACGGCACCGTACCGACGGCGGTGGCAATGATGTTCGACCAGGTGGCCGGAAGGTCGACCAGGCCGACGAGAATGCCCAGAACGATGAGGCTCGTGGCCGTGGCCACGACGGACACCGCGGAGTAGCGCATCAACCGGATGACGGTGGCACGCCGGGCCGGCCAATCCAGACGTCGCCCGGTCACTTGGGCGACGTGAGGTCGTAGACCGTCTGGCCGCCGATCGACCTGGTGGTGAAGTGGGCCTCGACCCAGCTGGTGATGGCCGCGTCGCTGTTGGCGCCTCCCCCGCCACCGGGAGCACCTCCACCTGCGGAGCCGGACGAGATGAAGTAGTGGATCTCTCCCTTGGCCACGTAGGCCTCGAAGGTGGCAAGGCTGATGTTCCCACCCTGGCCGTTGAAGCCACCGATGGCCATCACCGGCTCATCTGCGGCGAGCTCGAGCGTGGCCGCCGACTGCGAGCCGAACGTGGCCGCCACCCAGCGGTAGGCGGCGGCGTCGGACCGAAGCGCCGAGGTCAGCGCGGCGCCGGCGGTGGCGCCGCCAGGTCGGCCCACCGCACCCCCGGCTGCCCGACCACCGCCCGCACGCTCACCACCGGCCAGGCCACTGGTCGAACCCGCGGCCGATCCGGTGGGCCCGCCACCGAAGGCGCCGGTGCCGGCGGTGGGTTGTGTGGATCCGGACGGAGCCCTCCCACCCGCTCCGGTGGGAGGGGTGCCACCGAGACCCCCCGCACCGGGTGGAGAACCGCCCGTCGCGGTGGGGAACCGGCCCGACGTGGCAACCCCGCCGGGCAGCCCCCCGCTTCCGCCACCGGCGCCGGGGCCACCTCCGGGCCCGCCTCCACCGACCGTCGGCCCGGCGGCCGGGATGCTCCCGGTATGGGCGGTTGTGAGCGTGGTGGCGGAGTATGCGATGGGTCCGCTCAAGGCGGCCACCAGGCCGAGCCCGAGGGCCCCCACCGTGATCCGTCCGGTCAGTGCCGGCAGAGCCGGTGCGGCTACGAGGGCGGCGGCGGCCAGGACTCCCGAGACCAGGACGAACGGATGCAACCAGGGGACGTAGGCCGGGGTGCGCTGGAGGAGGGAGAACGCCCACACCGCGGAGACGGCGACGGCCACCGCACCGACGGCCCGAGCCGCCATCCGGTGCCGGTTCTGCCACAGCATGCCGGCACCCATCCCGACCAGGGCGGCGATGGCCGGAGCCAGGGCGACCGTGTAATAGGTGTGGATCACACCCTTGGAGAAGCTGAAGACAGCCCCGGTGACGAGCAACCACCCACCCCAGAGCAACAGGGCGGCCCGGGTCCGGTCGGTGCGCGGCGCCCGGCCCCGCAACACCAGACCGGCCACCAGGGCCAGCAGGGCTGCCGGCAACAGCCACGAGGCCTGGCCGCCCATCAGATCGTTGAACAGGCGGAGTATCCCGGTGGCCCCGCTGAACCCGGTGCCGTTGCCGCCGCTGCCACCGGAAAGGCGACTGAGCCCGTTGTACCCGAAGATGAGGTTGAGGATGCTGTTGTCGGGCGACCCGTCGATCATCGGCCGGGACGCCACCGGCCACAGGGCCACGGCGGCCACCCACCACCCGGCGGACACCACGACGGCCACGCCCATCAGGGCCAGCTGCCGGACCCGCCGCCACAGGCCGGTGGGAGCAGCGAGCAGGTACACCCCGGCGAAGGCGGGGAGGACGGTGAAGGCCTGGAGCATCTTGGCCAGGAAGGCGAAGCCGATGAGCGCTCCGGTGACCACGATCCACCTGGTGCCCGCCTTCTCGAGGGCGCGGATCAAGGTAGAGGCGGCGGCCACCGATAACAGCACCATCAACGCGTCCGGGTTGTTGAACCGGAACATGAGGGCGGCCACCGGGGTGGTGGCCAACGCCGCACCGGCCACCAGCCCTGCCACCGGGCCGAACCAGCGCCTGACGGCGGCAAAGACCAGCCCGACGGCCGCGACCCCTTCGAGCACCTGGGGGACGAGCATGCTCCAGGTGTTGAACCCGAACAGGCGTCCGGACAACTCCATGACCCAGAGCGACCCCGGTGACTTGTCGACGGTGATGAAGTTCGACGAGTCGATCGAGCCGAAGAAGAACGCCTTCCAGCTCTTGGTGCCGGCCTGGACGGCGGCGGCATAGAAGCTGTTGGCGTAACCCGAGAGGCTGAGGTCCCACAGGTAGGCCGCGGCCGTGACCGACAGCAGGGCGATCAGCGCCGGGACCACCCAACGTGGAGACGGCGGGACCGTGCCCACACCCCGGGCACCGGCGGCCGGAGGATGGGCGTGTTCCGGGGGCAGGGGCTCGAAGGCGGGGGCAACGGGCGGCGGCGACACGGTGATGGACATGACGGCATCCTCCGGCCCCATGCTGGGAGTGCGCTGGGGACGGCCTGGGTGGCGAGTGGGATCCGTCCGCGGCCGGCGACCCGGCGACCCGGCGACCCGGCGACCGGGCGACCCGGCGACCGGCAACCCGGCGACCGTGCGACCGTGGTCGTGCAGGCTCCGTAGGGCCGGTGGTAAGCCAAGAGCCTCACCATCCACCGAAGAGGGGGCGCCGTGCGACGCGGACTGGTACTGGCCGGAGGGGGCGTGGCCGGCATCGCCTGGGAGCTCGGCGTCCTCTGTGGCCTCGGGGACGTTGACACCGAGTTGCAGTCGGGCGTCATCGCCGCCGACGTGATCGTGGGAACGTCGGCCGGTTCAGCGGTCGCGGCGCAGGTCGCCAGCGGGACGGCGATCGACACCCTGTATGCGGCCCAGCTCGACGAGGTCTCGAACGAGATCGAGGTCGATGTGGACTTCGAAGATCTCATGACCCGATTCGTGGCCGCCGCCGGCGGGGCACAGGGCGCCGAGGACATGCGGCGGCGCATCGGTGCCCTGGCCCTCGACACGCCCACGGTCAGCGAGGCCGTTCGGCGCGCCGTCATCGCCGCCCGGCTGCCGGACCCATCGTGGCCGGATCGGACGCTCCTGGTGACGGCCGTCGACGCCCACTCGGGTGAACTGACCGTCTTCACCAGGGAGTCCGACGTCGAACTGGCCGACGCGGTGGCGGCCAGCTGCGCCGTGCCCGGCGTCTGGCCACCGGTGACCATCGGTGGGCACCGCTACATCGACGGAGGGGTTCGCTCGGGCACCAACGCCGACCTGGCCGTCGGCTGTGAGCGCGTGCTCGTGATCACCCCCTCGCAGGCCGATGCGCCGCAGCCCTGGGGCAGCCTGGATGACGAGATCCATCAACTGGAACCGGCGGCCGTTCACGTCATCTTCGCCGATGTGGCGTCGACCGCTGCGTTCGGCACCAACCCGCTCTCGCCGGCCGTCCGAGGGCCGTCCGCCCGGGCCGGGCGGGCCGTGGGCCGGGCCGCGGCAGCCGACCTCGCCGCCTTCTGGCGCTGAATCCTGGTGGTGACCGCCCCGTACCGGCGTGGCCAGTGGGGTGCAAGACCGGGCCGACGGGCACGGCCCCAAAAACCATTAACCCGATGGATAGACTCGGGTTTCTCACGTCCCTGGGAGGATCGATGACCACCAACGAGATCGCCGCGGCGACAAAGATCCAGGTCCATCAGTTGACACCCCGCATCGGGGCCGAAATCAGCGGGGTGGACCTGGCCACCGAATTGCCTGACGAGACGCGGGCGGACATCCGGGCCGCCCTCCTCGCCCACCGGGTCGTCTTCTTCCGCGCCCAGCATCTCGACGCCGAAGGCCAGCTCGCCTTCGCCCGGGGGCTCGGTCCGCTCACCCGGGCCCATCCGACCCTTCCGGCCAGCCGCGAGAGCTCGGCGCTGTTCGACCTGGACTCACAAGCGGGCGCGGCCGCCAACCACTGGCATACCGACGTGACATTCGTCGAGCAACCGCCGACATTCTCGATACTCCGGGCCATCGTCATCCCCGACATCGGAGGTGACACACTGTGGGCCAACACGGTGGCCGGCTACGGCGACCTCCGGCCGAGCATCCGAGCCCTGGCCAACGAGCTCCGTGCCGTGCATACCAACGGTCAGGACTATGGGCGCGTCGACGTGGCCAAGGCCAAGGGACGGCTCCGGCCCGAGGAGCTCGAGCACCTGAAGTCCTTCGTCTCCACCGTCTACGAAACGGAGCACCCGGTGGTACGAAACCATCCGGAGACGGGAGAGCCCGCGCTGCTGCTCGGTGGCTTCGCCCAACGACTGGTCGGCCATCAGTCGGCCGAGTCGGTCGACATCCTGCGCACCCTGCAGGCCTACGTGACGCGCCCGGAGAACACCGTGCGCTGGCACTGGCGTGCCGGCGACGTCGCCGTCTGGGACAACCGTTCGACGCAGCACTATGCCATCTACGACTACGGGACCCGGCGCCGGCATGTGCAGCGCACCACCACTGCCGGTGTCACCCCCGTCGGGCTCGACGGTCGCCCGAGCGTAGCGCTGACGGGTGACCCGGAGGACTACTACCGGGAGAACTGACGGGGCGGGCGGCAGGGACCGGCCGGGGGTGCCCCACGGTCGATCCCGAATTGTCGGCCCGCCACCCCTGAGGGAGAATTCTCGCCGTGGAGATGCCTGCGCCACCTTCGTGC
>JBEKOI010000215.1:0-7183 GCA_049521915.1 Acidimicrobiales bacterium
CCGTCGGAGGCCACCAGCCAGTAGCCCTTGCCGTCGGGGGTGGCGGCCATGCCCACCACCGGCCGGTTGAGGGGCGTCCCGCCCGTCGAGCCGTAGAAGCCGGCCGCGCCGAAGGCGAAGATACCGCCGTCGGAGGCCACCAGCCAGTAGCCCGGTAGCGCGTAGTTGTAGCGGTCCCCGACCACCAGGGGGCTGACCCCATCCGGGCTCGTCGCGGTGACGTCCACGGTGGCGCCCCCGGGCGGGCCCGGTGGCACCGTGGCCAGCAACGTCGTCGGCGATGTCACTGCGAACGACGCCGGGACGGATCCGAACCTCACCGAGGTGGTCCCGGAGAAGTGCGTCCCCAACACGGTGACCTGCTCGCCGCCTGCGGTCGGTCCCTTGTCCGGGATCACGGCCTCGACCACGGGCGATATGAACGTGTACACGCCGGCCGGGACCACGGCGCTGGTCCCCCCCGCCGTGCCCGCGGTGGTCACGGTGACGGCCAGACTGGCGGCCGACCGGACATCGGGCGTGACGACAGTCGCCGAGGTGGGGGTGTGATCGGTGACCCGGACTCGGATGGTCCCGAACCGGACCGTCGGGACACCCGTCCCGAACCCGCTGCCCTTCACCGTCACGCTCCGCCCCCCGATGGCCGGACCCGACGAGGATCCGAGCCCGGTGACCGACGGACAGCCGGAGCTCGAGCCCGAGAACACGCCCAACAGGGCCAGGGCCCGGGGCGAGCCCCAGCCCGAGGCCAAGTCGTAGTGGGCGGTGGCCGGGTAGTCGGGCGTGGGCGACGACGGATCCAAGAAGTCGTTGTTGCCGAGGGTCACGTCGTTGAACGGCGGCGACGGTCCGGCTCCGGCGGCGTAGAGCCGCTGATCGAGGAATCCGGCCGACGAGGCGCACCCTTGATTGGCGACCGCGGTGAGCGCGGCCCACAACGGCGCCGCCGCGCTGGTGCCTCCGATCCGTTGCCAGAAACCGTCGAAGAAGATCACGTCCCCGTGGTCGGGGTCGGCCGACGCCGACACGTCGGGCACCTCGCGGCACTGCTCCGTCTTCGCCGATCCACAGGTGTAGACGGAGAAGGCGCTCCGAACCTCGGGGATCTGCTGCCACGGCGGTGCGGCGAAGTCCTTCGACACCCCACCCCCACCGGCGCCGGCGCCGTCGTTCCACACCGTCTCGGTCAGCCGGGAGGAAACGATCGAGGTCAACGACGTGCCGCCGACGCCGGTCACGTCGGACTGATCGGCCGGATCGTCGACCGACAGCGCCGTATTGGCATTCTCCGGCGGGTCGTAGCAGTCGGAGGATCCGGCGTCGCCGGCCGCCGCGAACACGGTCTGGCCCTGGATCCGGGCCAGCTGGAAGAGCCTGTACTCGTACTCCTGCTGCGCCTGGTCGATCCCGCCTGCCCCCTCGCACTCGCCCCAACTGGTGGTGATGACCCGATTCGAGGTGTCGTCGATCATCGCCGTGTAGGTGTCGACGGGTCCGGTTCCCATGTTCGGTCCGGAGTAGACGGCGACGGACGAGGCCGGGGCCAGTCCGGCGACCGCTTCGATGTCGAGGGCCGCCTCCCCGCTCTGTGGACCAACCGCGCCTCCGTCCACCGCTACGGTCGAAACCGGGACATGCACCCCGAAGCACGCCTCGTAGGTGGTCACGTCGGTGCTGGTGAAGGGTTCCAGCTCGAAGATGGCCACCCGCTGCCCGACCCCCAGCCTCCCCTGGGCGTACAGCGAATCGAAGTCGTAGGTGGACGCCAGCTGCTGCGCCGTCCACCCCCCGCTGGCCGCCACTCCGTCAGCCGCCGCACAGGCCTGCGGACCGGCGTGGGCCGCGTCGGTTGCCTGGGTTGCGTCGGTCCCCGCCGAGCCGTGTGCCGGCCTCGCGGGAGTGCCGGTGTCGGCGGTCGGGGTTGTGGGCATGGTCGGTCCCATCTGGACCTGGGGGCGGGCCACGGCCACGGTGCTGAGCCCGATCACCCCTCCGACGGCCGTGGCCAGGCCGGTGGGAACCTTCGGCTGGGCGGTGACCACCCGGACCACCCGGCCATCGCCGAGACGGGCCTCCTCCAGCGGAACGGCGAAGGCCCGCGCCATCGTCGCCACCGTGCCCGTCACCGGCACCATCAGGCCGTTCGGGGCGAACGGGCCGACCTCCAGGCCGGCCGACGCCAGCCAGGTCCTCACCGCGGCCAACGTGGCCGGGCGCGGCCCGAAAGCGGCAGCGAACTGCCGGGTCGTGAGGTAGCGACGGTAGTGGGCCGAGCCCGGGTCGGACACCGCGTCGGCGAATGCATCGAGGGCGGCCGGGTGCGGAGGATCGAGGGTGACGTCCGCGGTGATGGTGGCCGCACCGTCGGCGGGACCGACGACCCGCGCACCGGACGGGAGGGCCGGGACCGCTCCCGGGATACGGACTTCCGGCGACGCTCCGGCCCCACCGGCTCCCGGAGACAGGACGGCCCCACCGGCTCCCGGAGACAGGACCGTGCTCCCGGCTCCCGGGGACGGGAGGGTGACGAGGAGGCCCGTCACCAGAAGACAGACCGACGCCAACGACACCCGTCGGAACGTCGGTCGGGGCCAGGGCCACCGGTGGGGCATCCGGTGGGACCATCGGCCGGGCGACCGGCCAGAGAGCTGATCCCACGGCTGACGACGCCCGCCCGGAGGCAGCATCACGTGCTCCGTCGTCATGGGTTCAGTCTCCACTACGGGCCCGCCGATGGGGCCGGGCCGCCGCCCGGCTGCGGGGGATCATCTCCGTCACCCCGGCCCGGCGGCTCCTCGGCGGGGCCCTCATGACGCCAGCGTTGCAGCCGCTCGGACAGCACCGCTTCGTGCCCCCGTCCGCTCGGTTCGTAGTACCGGTTCCCGACCAGTTCGTCCGGGCGGTACTGCTGGTCGACGAAGGCGTCCGGCCGGTCGTGGGGATAGACGTACCCCTCGCCGTGGCCGATGGCGGCCGCACTGCGGTAGTGGGCATCGCGCAGGTGGCCGGGAACATCTCCCCGGGGACCCTCGCGCACATCCCGCTGGGCCAGACCGAGAGCCACCGTCACCCGGTTCGACTTCGGGGAGCAGGCCAGGTGCACGACGGCCTGGGCCAGGTTGAGCTGGGCCTCGGGGAGACCCACGAACTCGACGGCTCTGGCCGCGGCGTCGGCCACCACCAGCGCCAACGGGTCGGCCTCACCGATGTCCTCGCTGGCCAGGATGACCAGGCGGCGGGCGATGAAGCGGGCATCCTCGCCCGACTCGAGCATCCGGGCCAACCAGTACAGGCCGGCGTCCGGATCGGATCCGCGAATGGACTTGATGAACGCGCTCACCTGGTCGTAGTGGTCGTCCTCCCCGTAGTGCTGCAGGCGGGAGTGGCGCGCCTGCTCCACGTCGGCCAGCGTCACCGGCGAGGGTCCGGCCAGGGCGAGCGCCACCTCGAGTGAGGTCAGGACCGCCCGGGCGTCCCCGTCGGCCAGCCCGACCAGTGCGGCCACGGCATCGCTGTCCGCCTCGGCCCCTTCGACACCGAGGGCGCGGGCCACGACCTCGGTCAGCTCGTCCACCGACAGGGGCTCGAGGCGCCACAGCGTCGACCGCGACAGCAGCGGGGCGTTGACCTGGAAGAACGGGTTCTCGGTGGTGGCGCCGACCAGGACGATCAGGCCCTCTTCGACCGAGGGGAGCAGGGCGTCCTGTTGGGTGCGGTTGAAGCGGTGGACCTCGTCGAGGAAGAGAATGGTTCCCCTCCCCTGCTCGCCGAGCAGCCGGCGAGCGCCGTCGACCACTTCGCGCACGTCCTTGACCCCGGCGCTGACCGCCGACAGGGGCACGAACCGCTTCTGCGTGGCCGTGGCCAGAACCGAGGCCAGGGTGGTCTTACCGGTTCCCGGTGGTCCCCACAGGATGGCCGAGGTCAGCCGGTCGGATTCGATGAGGGCACGTAAGGGTGCCCCCGGGCCCACCAGATGTTGCTGTCCGATGATGTCGTCCAGGGTGCGGGGCCGCATGCGGGCGGCCAGGGGCGCCCGGGCCGACAGACGTTCGGCCGCCGCCCCGGAGAAGAGATCGTCATCGGCCACCGGGGCTGCTCACTCCTTCCGCGGGATGGGCTGCAGACCGAGATCGGCCAGCACGCCGGGAGCCACGGGCTTCGGAGCCCCGGTCATCGGGTCCGACCCGGACTGGGTCTTCGGGAAGACGATCACCTCCCGGATGCTGTCCTCCCCGGCGAAGATGGCCACCAACCGGTCGAGTCCCACCGCGAACCCGGCATGGGGTGGGGCGCCGTACCGGAAGGCGCCGAGCAGGAACCCGAAGCGGGACTGCGCCTCCTCCTCCCCGATGCCCAGTACCGCGAACACCCGGCTCTGGATGTCCGGGCGGTGGATCCGGACGCTGCCCGATCCGAGCTCCCAACCGTTGAGCACCAGGTCGTAGGCCTGGGAGCGGACCGAGGTGGGGTCGGACTCGAGGCGGTCGATGTCGTCGGGATGGGGCATGGTGAACGGGTGGTGGGCGGCCACCGGGTTGCCCGAGTCGTCCACCCCGTCGAACATGGGGAAGTCCACCACCCACAGGTACCGGTACGGTCCCTCGCTGACCGGTCGGCCTCCCAGTTCGACGCGCAGGTGACCGAGGACGGTGCAGGCCAGGCGGTGCTCGTCGGCCACCACCAGGACCAGGTCGCCGGGCGCAGCGCCGGTCGCGGACAGCAGCCCCGACCGCTCGTCGTCGGAGAGGAACCGGTCGAGGGGTGAGTCGAGGCCGGGGCCGGCCCCACCGTCCACGGCGGTGACCCTGAACCAGGCCAGCCCCTTGGCCCCGAGCTGCTTGGCCCGGTCGGTCAGCCCGTCGAGCTTGGACCGGCTGAGGTCGGCACCGCCCTCCAGCACGATTCCCTTCACACACGGGGCGGCGAAGGCCTTGACCCCGGTGCCCTCGAAGACGCCCGACAGTTCGACCAGCTCCATCCCGAAGCGCAGGTCGGGTTTGTCGGATCCATACCGGTCGATGGCGTCGGCCCAGGTCATCCGCGGTATGGCGGGGGGACGCTCGCCGGTGACCGCTTCGGCGGTATCGAGCACGGCCTCCGACACGAACTCGAGCACGTCCTCCTGGCCCACGAACGATGCCTCGAGGTCGAGCTGGGTGAACTCGAACTGCCGGTCGGTCCGGAGGTCCTCGTCCCGGAGGCACCGGGCGATCTGGAAGTAGCGGTCCACCCCGGCCACCATGAGCAGCTGCTTGGCCAGCTGCGGGCTCTGGGGCAGGACGTAGCAGAAGCCCGGGCTCAGCCGGCTGGGTACGATGAACTCGCGTGCCCCCTCGGGGGTCGGCGCCCACAGGAGCGGGGTCTCCACCTCCACGAATCCCTGCCGGTCCATGGCCGCCCGCAGGGACCGGTTCACCGTGGCCCGGAGCCGGAGGTTGGACTGCATGCGCGGCCGCCGCAGATCGACATAGCGGTACCGGAGCCGGGTGACCTCATCGACCTCGGCGCGGTCGTCCACCGCGAACGGGGGAGGTTCGGCTGCGTTGAGCAGGGTCACCGTGCACTCACCGAGCTCGACCTCGCCGGTGGGGATCTCGGGGTTGACGGTGCCCTCGGGCCGGTGCCGGACCACACCCTCGACGGCCACGACGTACTCGCTGCGGACGTCCACGGTGCCCGGCACCACGCACTGGATGATGCCGGTGTGATCGCGCACGTCGACGAAGGCCAGGTGCTCGCCGTGCTCACGACGCTTGGCCACCCACCCGCACACTGTGACCGCCGAGCCAACGTCCCCGGCGCGGAGCGTCCCGCACAGCCGGGTGCGCATGGACGTGGTCTCGGCCGACGGTGGGGAGGAGGTCACAGCAGGTGGTCCTTTCGGCTGCGGGCCCGATCAGGGCCGCTCGGGCTCGCGGGGTGGCAGTCCCGTACCGCGCCGGCCGGACCGGTCACCCACGACCGGACTGGTCACGCACGGCTTGCACCACCTCGGATCGCAGCACGGTGCGCTGCTCCCCGGACCCCCGCATGGGTCGCAGGGACACCGTACCCGCTGCCAACTCCTCCGTTCCCACGATCAGCGCCACCCCGGCACCGGAGCGGTCGGCCGATTTCAATTGTGATTTCATCGAGCGCTCGTCGAAGGCCCGGTCGGCCCGCAATCCGGCCCGGCGGAGCTCGGCCGTGATGTCACGGGCGGACCGTCCCCCGGTCACATCGACCACGAAGGCGTCGGGTGGCGAGGGCTCGACGGCGAAGACCCCCTCCGCGTCGCAGGCCAGCAGAACCCGCTCGATGCCGATCCCGAAACCGATCCCCGGGGTCGGGGGACCACCGAGCATCTCCACCAGCCCGTCGTAGCGGCCCCCGCCGCCGATCCCGTTCTGGGCCGACTCGAGGGCCCCGGACGCGAACTCGAAGGTGGTGCGGCTGTAGTAGTCGAACCCCCGGACCAGACGGTGATCGAACCCGTAGGGCACCCCGAGGGCGTCGAGGCCGTCGCACACCCGATCGAGATGCTGGCGGCACGGGCCACACAGGTGGTCGATGAGGTGGGGGGCCCCGGCGGATGCGGCCCGGCACTCCTCGCGCTTGCAGTCGAGGACCCGGAGGGGGTTGGCATCCAGCCGCTCACGATGCTCGGAACAGAGTTGGGGGCGGCGTTCGTCCAGATGGCCACGGAGGAGTTGGAGGTAGCCCGGACGGCACACGCCGTCGCCCATCGAGTTGATCCTGAGCTCGAACGAGGCCAGACCGATGGAGCGGAAGAACCCGTCGGCCAGTGCGATGACCTCGACGTCGAGGTCGGGATCGGGTGACCCGAGGGCCTCCACGCCCAACTGGTGGTGCTGGCGGTAGCGCCCGGCCTGGGGCCGCTCGTAGCGGAAGGCCGGCGTCACGTACCAGGCCTTCCACGGCAACGGCGGCCGGTGCTGGACGAAGGCCCGTACCAGGGGGGCGGTCCCCTCGGGCCGGAGGGCCAGGGTGCGGCCCCCACGGTCCTCGAATTCGTACATCTCCTTGCCCACCACGTCGCTGCCCTCGCCGATGCCCCGGCGGAACACCCGGGCATCCTCGAAGATGGGGGTGTGGGCCAGGCCGTAGGCGGCCGCTTCGACCTGGGAGGCGAAGGTGGCCACCAGCGATTCCCACCGGGTCGACTCTGGCCACAGCACGT
>JBEKOI010000216.1:0-7166 GCA_049521915.1 Acidimicrobiales bacterium
GCCACGACCAGCCACACGAGGGTCTCGGTCTGCTCGACGTGACCACCCGCAAGGGCACCGGGGCGCGGGCCGTGGGCGAGGTGGTGGCCACCCCGACCGGCGACGCCCCGCGTCCGGCCGACGGGCAGCGGTTGCCCACGCTCACCGGCTTCGAGAACCACAGCGCGGTGACCGCCGTGGGCCCCGGGTCGCGACCCGTGGCCGAGGTGGTCAGTGGGGTCGGCAACGGAGGCGGCGACCGGACCGAAGGCGCCTGGTCCGGTCGCGTGCTCGGCACCTACCTCCACGGGCCGCTCCTGGCCCGCAACGTCGCACTGGCCGATCTGCTGCTGGGCTGGGCCCTGTCGACCTCGAAGGGGCCGGCACTGCTGGACCCGCTGGACGACGGGGAGGAGGCGGCCCTGCGCAACGAGCGGCTGGGTGCCGTCGGCGCACCGGCGGGCAACACCTTCCTGCGGAGATTGACCGGGCACCGCACCTGAGGACCTGGCTTCTGACCGCCGCCCTCAGCGATTGCGCCTCGGCCACTCGACGCCGTCGTCGGTATCCCGTCGACCGGGGTCGGGGGCCAGCATCCACGAACGCCGCCAGGCGGCGACGTCCGGTCCCTGGAGCGGGGGAGTGGTCCCGGCCGCGGCCTGCTTGCGGGCGGTCCACCAGTCGGAACCGGCTTCGTTGGCCATGGTGGCCACCGCGGCCTCGATGCGCACCGCGAACCGGCGGGCGTTCTCGTCCCCCCCGGGCCACATGGGCGTGCCGAAGGTGATGGTGGTCCGGGTCGGCCGGAGACCCTTGCGTCCCTTGGGCAGGATGTGGCGGGTGCCGTCGAGGTGCACCGGCACGACCGCGGCACCGGTGCGGGAGGCCAGGTAGGCCGCGCCGCCGGTGAACTCCTGGGCCCATCCGTCGGGGGACCGGCCGCCCTCGGGGAAGATGACCAGGTTCCAGCCGCCGGCGAGCAACCCGCCGGCCAGCTCGGCCGACCGACGGTTGACCTTGGTGCGCTCGATGGGGATGGCGGCCAGCAGGAACGAGAAGGCGTCGGCCTTCCAGCGGCGGTCGAAGAAGTAGTCGGCCGCCGCGGCCACCACCGTGTGGTGGCGGAACCGCTTCGGGAGGGAGCTCAACAGCAGGGCGGTGTCGACGTGGCTGGCGTGATTGGCGGCGAAGATCACTGGGGCCTCGAGGTCGGTGAGGCCCTCGTCGCCCCGGATGACCGGGGAGGCCAGCGCCCGAGTGAGGGGCCGGGCCACGTTGTCGAGCACCATGGCCCGGGCCAGGCGCACCGGGTACCGGCGCGACCAGTCGGTGTCGTAGTGCACACCCAGCCCGGGCTCCGGTGCCGGTCGGGGCACCGATTCGGGCCAGCTCGGGGGGGCCACCGGGAACCGGGCCCGGCCGAGCCGCGCCGCCAATGACGAGGGCGACAGGCGCCCGAGGGGACCGCCGGCCAGGTCGTGGCCCGTGCCGCCGCCCAGGGCCGAGTCGACGGCGACCGCCCGCCGGGGACGCAGGGAGTTGGACGATCCCTTCCTGGCCGTCACTGCACGTCGGCCATCAGGATCGGCGGCGCGTGGAGGTGGATCAACGAGGGCGACCGGCCCACCACGTCGTGGGCCATCTCCAAGGCGTCGGCCAGGGTGGACGCGGCCCGGAACCCGAGCCGGTGGACCGAGGCACTGTCACCGCCGACCACGATGACCGCGCCGAGGTGCTGCAGGGCGTGGGCGCACCAATACCACATGTAGAACGGGTGGACGCCGTGATACGCGTGACCGGTGCGGTAGAGATGGATGTACCACGGGTCGGTGGCGAAGGACTCCTCGAACCGGTCGGCCACCTCGACGGGATCGGTGGTCTCGGTCAGAACCTGCTCGAAGAAGTCGATGTAGCTCGGATGGTGGACCGGGTTGAACTCCCACGGGGTGGGGTGGGTCATGATGAGCACGCCGCCCTCCCGGACCAGCGGCTTCCCCCGGTAGAGGTTGAAGAAGTATCCCAGACCGAGGCAGGCCACCAGGATCGGATTGAGGATCGAGTTCACGTTGTAGGGGCTGATGTAGGGGAGGCCCATGGTCAAGATGTCGGACTGGCCGTCGACCGGGACGCCCTGTTGCTCCCAGACGCGCTCGGTGGTCAGGGCGTGGACGGCTTCGACCTCCCCGGCCTGCACCGAGGTCATGCGGTGGGGGGCCTTCACCGACTGGAAGATCTGGCGGGCCAGACGCGGCGGGGTCCGGTTCAGCGCCTTCGACGAGGCCAGGTAGCCGAGACGGTCCTTGGTCCCCCACTCCCACTCCCGCTTCTGCAGGAAGTCGAAGGCGGGCGGGAAGGTGTCGTTGTTGAGGGTGGTCTCGATCTGGAAGACGGTGACGCCGCTGTCGGCGATGAGCCTGCCCATGCGCCAGTTGGAGGAGTGCAGCTCCGAGCGGTGCTGGTCCATGAACGACCGGCTCTTCTGCATGGTGAGCGGGTTGTGGTGGTGGCGGAGGCTCTTGTAGCTGGCCAGACCGGTGGCCACGCTCTTGTGCCCGCCGTCCATGGCCACCAGGTTGATGTTGACGTAGACCAGGAGATCGCTCTCCGCGGCCCGCTTGTTGATCTCCACGTCCTCGCCCTGGTCGGTCAGGCCCAGATGGACCAGCGTGTCGGGGTCCTCGGCGTCGTGTTGGGTGAGCAGGCCATTGGGCGCGAATGCGTCGTAGATGCGGTCGCCGAGGGCGTGCCGGAGCTCGGCCTCGGTCATCCGCCGGTGGAGGGCGAGGGCCACGATCAGCGCCACGTCGTCCACGCCGGCATCGGCAGCCATGTCGAGGACCTGCTCGATGACCATCTGGCGGATGTCGGGCCGCTCCATGGGCGGCAGGGGCAGCGAGATGTCGTCGAAGGCGATGGTCAGTTTCATCCCCGGGCGCAAGAGGGCGGGCAGCGGGTCCCGATCGCCCACCGGATGGTTGAGCGCCGAACGGATGGCGGCTGGCGCGTCGGTCAACGGATCGATGGGTTCGGGTGCGTAGACGACCCTGCTGCCTTCGGGCAGCTTCTCGAGGCTGAACCGTTCGCCGTGCCAGAACAGCGTGGGCGGCGTGGAACGGTCGACGTCGAGCACGAATCCGGGCCTGGGGCTCATCGGGTGCTTCCTTTCGGCTTGCGTAGGTCGAAGACCACCTTCACCGCGCCCCGTCGGCCGGCGGCACCGGCGTGCCCGATGGCCTCCTCGTACCGCTCCAGTGGGTACGCCGCGCTGACCAGCGAGCCCAGCCCGGCGGAGGCCACCAGTTCGATGGCCAGGTCGAACGTGCGGCCGGCGTCGACGCCGGCGGGGGAGACCTCGGTGCCGTAGGCGTAGGCACCGACCACGCTGAGCTCGCGGTGCCACAGCGGCGCCAGATCGATCGAGACCCGGCCGGGCATGCCGACCAGCACCACCCGGCCCCGGGGTCGGACCATGGCCAGCGAGTGGGTCAGCGACTCGGAGCTGCCGACACAGTCGAGGACCACGTCGGCCCCGTTGGTGAGGCGGCCGGCCAGCACCAGCGAGCCCGACCGGCGGCGTACGGCCCGGGCCAGTTGGTCGGGAGCCACGACGGTGTCGGCGCCGAGGCGCTCGGCCGTCCGCCGCTGCTGCGGGTGCTTGGCCCCGACCATCACCGTGCACTCCGACTCCGGGCGGACCAGATGGTCCAGCGCCGCCACCACGGCCAGCCCCAGGGTCCCGGCGCCGACGACGGCGACCGTGTCCCCGCCAGCGATGCCGGCCGACAGGACGGCGTGGACCGCACAGGCGGTGGGCTCGACCATGACACCGTCCTCGTCGGAGAAGCTCGCCGGGATGGCGTGGAGCTGCGAGGTGTGGGCGGCCAGGCCGGCGTGGGACCAACCGCCGCCGGTGTCGGCGCAGAACCCGGTCTGGAGGCCGGGATCGATGTCGCCGAAGGCCACGTTCCCACACAGCCCGGTGTGTCCTTGCGCGCACTGGGGGCAGAGCGGGCGGATGTGACGGGGGGCGCAGCCGAGCACCGGCTCGATGACCGCCCTCGTGCCCGGGTCCAGTTCCCGCCCGGCATGATCGGCGCCACCGGCGTCGAGCACGCCCACCACCTCGTGCCCGGGCACGAAGGGGAAGCTGACCATGTCCTCGAAGTAGCGGGAGCTGCGGCCGTCCAGGGTGGCCAGGTCCGACCCGCAGATGCCCGACAGGAGGGGTCGGAGGTGGAACCAGTCGTCGGCCGGAAGCACGGGCTCGTCGGCGTCGAGCAGTTGCAGGGGCCCGAGTCCCGCACCCCGGCCCGAGCCGAAGAGCGAAGCCAGGCGCGAGGCGGCGAAACGCGGCAGGTTCCGCTCGAGGACCAGGGCCTTCATCGGCGCGCGTCCGCCGCCGACCGGCGGATCGCCCCGGCCAGGGCCGCCTGGCTCGAGTAGCCACGGCGCCGCGCGCCCCGTCGGTCGAGCGGACCGAGGGGGAGTGGCGGCTCCGCTCCGCCGTCGGCCTTGGTCCAGTGCTCGACGTGCCAGCCCCGCCGTCTGGCAATGGCGGCCAGCTTGGCCTCGGGATTGACGGCCACCGGAAAGCCCACCGCCTCCAACATGGGCAGGTCGCTGGCCGAGTCGGCATAGGCCATCGACTCGTCCAGCCGGAGTCCTTCGGCTTCGGCGTAGTCGCCGAGCACCAGGGCACGCGCCTCACCGATGGGGGGCAGCACGTCGAGTCGGCCGGTGAACTTTCCGTCGGCCTGGCCCAGGCGGGCGCAGACGATGTCGTCGAACAGCGGCCGCAGGGGCTCGACCACCAGATCGAGGGCGCCGGTGATGAGGATGGTGCGGTGGCCGAGGGCCCGGTGCCGGCGGACCCGGGCGATACCGGCCGGGAACGACTTGGCCAGCAGCAGATCGGAGAAGAGCTCCCACCCGTCGTCGCGGAGCCGGTCGACCGGTGCGCCCTCGTAACGCCGGTAGAAGGTGCGCAGAAAATCCCCCCGATCGCGCCGGTCGAGGACGAGCAGGGCCGGCGCCTCGCGCAACAGATCGGCCACGAAGGCCGCCCGTTCGGCGGCGGGCAGATGACGTGAGGCCAGCCAGGCGTAGGAGTCGACGACGTTCGAGGCGATGAGGGTGTTCTCGAGATCGAAGGCGGCCAGGTGCCGGTCGGGGGAGAGGATCGCCTGGCGGGCGCGGTCGCTGCGGCTGGGCTGGTTGGACCGTCCCGGTGCCGTCCGCACCCGGGCATGTTCGATGACCGAGGGAAGGTGGATGTCCCGCACGTAGGAGTCCCAGTCCACCGCGGCGGGGTCGAGGCAGAACGACTGGCGGTCGTCCCCGTCCATCCGGTCCCACAGGGCCATGAGCCGGTCGACGCGGTAGCGGGCCTCGGTCTCGGTGTAGGCCCCGTACAGCTCGACGTAGCCGAGGGCGCGGTCGGCCAGCAGGTGCTTCTCCTCGAGGGCGGCCACCCACGCCGCCTGACGGCCGCGGATGGGGAGCGAGCCGACCACTTTCTCGGCCACGTCCATGGCCTTGCTGGCCCGGGTGAGTTGGCGTTGGACCCGTCCTCTCCCCGGGAACGACCACGCGGGCACGACGATGGGCTGACCGTGGACGTCGTACAGGGGATGCTCGGTGAACCACCCCTGGACCAGATCCACCAGGCGCCCGTAGCGGAAGGGATTCCGGACCCCGGAGGCGACGTGGTAGACGGTCGGGCCGCGGTAGTCCTCCATCGGGCTCACCACCGCTTCGGCGGCCACCGCGATGATGGCCGCCACCACCAGGTCCACCGGGATCACGTCGGTCACGCCTTCGGGCACGCCGGGAAACTCGCGGAGCAGTCCGCGGGCGTAGGACACGATGATCGGCTCGGCCATGCGGAAACCGCGTATCCACCCGGGCCGCGGCTCGGCCAGGGCCGACTCGATGATCGAGGGGCGGATGATGGTCATCGGCACGCTGTCCCCGAACTGCGACACCAGGGCCCGCTCGCCGAGTGCCTTCGTGTAGGGATAGGCGTCGGGCCATCCGAGCGACTGGGCCCGGGCCTGGCCCGAGGCCACCATCTGCTTCTTGACCCAGTCCTCGCGCAGGCGCTCGGCCCGTTCGGCCAACAGGTGGAGCCCGGCACCGCCCAGATCGCGGCGGGCCTGCTTGGCGAACCCGGCCAACCGGGCCGAGCCCCGCGACTCGGCGTCGAAGTCGCTGCGCTGACGTCTGGCTGCATCGACCTCGGTCCGCCAGTCCACGTCGACGCTGAACCGGTTGTCGTCGATGAGCTCCTCTTTGGCCTCGCCCTGGTGGGTGCCGGCCACATAGGCCGTGGACACGGGCAGGAAGTGGACGGGCCCGGTGCGCCCTTCGTCTCGGGCCTGTTGCCGGGCCGCCGCCATCGCCGCCGCCACCCGCGACGGTCCCAGCAGGTTGACCTCGACGGCGGTGTCGAGGGGCGAGTCGAAGCTGACGGCGGCGGCCGAGTGCACGACGATGTCGCATTCGGAGAGCAGGCGCATGCCTTCGTCGTCGAGGCCCAGACCGTCCGTGGCCACATCGCCGGCCACCGAGGACACCCGGGAGGCCACGTCGGCTTCGAAGCGGTCGCCGTGCTCCGCCCGCAAGCGGTCGAAACAGTCGTTCTTCAGGATCTCCCGGGTGGCCCGCTGCTGTGCCGTCATCCGGCGCCCGGGACGGATGAGCAGCACCACCCGGCTGTCGGGAACGGTGCGCAACAACCGTTCCACCAGGGCCGTTCCCAGGAACCCGGTGGCGCCGGTGATGAAGAACTGCTTGCCCCTCAGCGAATCACGGACGCGGGTCACCGGATCTGTCTACCATATGGTAAGTGACCGAGTCGAGCATCGGAGGAGAGCAGACCCCGGGACGCGACCGGAGTCGACCACGCCGGGTTCCGGCGGCCGAACGCCCCGGATCGGGGGCATCGACCACCGCCGACCGGATACTGGACGCCGCCCTGGCTTCGTTCGCCACCCGGGGCTACGACGCCTCGTCGCTCGACGCCCTGGCGGCAGGCCTCGAGATCCGCAAACAGACCATCCTCTACTGGTTCCCGTCCAAGGAGGTGCTCCTCGAGGCGGTGATCGATCGGAGTGCCATCGACCTGTCCACCGCCCTGGAGGAGTCGTTGGCGGTGGCCGGCTCCGGTTGGTCCCGGGTGGAGGCGG
>JBEKOI010000217.1:0-7162 GCA_049521915.1 Acidimicrobiales bacterium
GTGGCCGACACGATGCTCGACCGGGTGCTGCCCGACGGGACCCTCGTGCTGGACGAGGTCCACATCACCAACGAGGAGTTCCGGGCCTTCAACAAGGTGTTCATCGTGGCCTGCGGCAGCAGCTACCACGCCGGGCTGATGGCCAAGTACGCCATCGAGCACTGGGGCCGGCTGCCGGTGGAGATCGACATCGCCAGCGAGTTCCGGTACCGCGATCCGGTCCTCGACGCCGCCACCCTGGTCATCGGGGTCAGCCAGTCGGGTGAGACGGCGGACACCATCGAGGCCATCGTGGAGGCGCGCCGACTCGGTGCCAAGGTGCTGGTCATCTCCAACGTGGTCGACTCATCCATGGCCCGCAAAGCCGATGCCGTCCTCTATACGAGAGCGGGGCCGGAGATCGGGGTGGCGGCCACCAAGACCCACCTGGCCCAGATCACCGCGCTCGAGATCCTGGCCCTCTATCTGGGCCAGGTCCGGGGAACCCTCGAGCCCGAGGCCGCCCGGGCCCTGTTCGAGGCGATGGGCGCTCTCCCCGGCAAGGTGGGCCTGGCCATCGAGCGGGCCGCCGATGTGGACGCCGTGGCCGCCCTCTACCGGGACTCGCCTTCCTTCATCTTCCTCGGGCGCCAGGTCGGGTACCCGGTGGCCCTCGAGGGTGCCCTCAAGCTGAAGGAGCTCTCCTACCTCCGGGCCGAGGGCTTCCCCGCCGGCGAGCTCAAGCACGGGCCCATCGCCCTGGTCGAGCCGGGGACGGTGGTCATCGGGGTGGCCACCCGCACACCCATCTGGGAGAAGATGATGAGCAACGTGGCCGAGGTCAAGAGCCGCGGGGCGACGGTCGTGCTGGTGGCCAACGACGGCGACGAGGAGACGGCCCGCCAGGCCGACGCCGTGCTGTGGGTGCCCGAGACCCCGTACCTGTTCGCACCCATCGTCGACGTCGTGCCGTTGCAGATGTTCGCCTACTCGTTGGCCCGCCTCCACGGTCACGACGTCGACCGACCCCGCAACCTGGCCAAGGTGGTAACCGTCGAGTGAGCCGGGCGGACCCCGTCGGGCCGCTGTCCGCCACACTGGCAGGGGCCGCCCGGGAGCTGGCCGCCCGCAGCGGGCTTGCCGGCACGGTGGTCGGGGTGGGGGTCGATGCAGTCGACATCGAGCGGTTCCGGCGGGTGCTCGGCCGGCGCACCCGGCTGGCCGACAGGCTCTTCACCGGGGGGGAGCAGGCCTATGCCGGCGCCGCGTCCGACCCGGTGCCGCGGTTGTCGACCCGGTTCGCGGCCAAGGAGGCGACCATGAAGGCGCTCGGCGTCGGGCTGGGCGCCTTCCCCTTCACCGATGTGGAGGTGGTCCGCCACGGTCTGGACGCGCCCTGCCTCGTGCTTCACCGCTCGGCCCTCGAACTGGCCGGGGACGCGGGAGTTCTGCGGTGGCACCTCTCCCTGACCCACACCGATCAGGTGGCCATGGCCGTGGTGGTGGCCGAAGGCGGCGGCCGCGGCCGCGAGGATGCCGTCGGGCCGGGCGCCCCCGGCAGTGTCATCGGGCCGGGCGCCCCCGGCAGTGCCATCGGGCCGGGCGCCCCCGGCCGGATCCTCCCCGCGGGCCGGGCCGCGAAGCCGTAGCGTCGCGGCCATGCTGCCCGTCCTGACCGTCTCCCAGATGAACGAGATCGACGCCGCGGCGCTCGAGTCCTCGTCCCTCGACGTGCTGGTCGAGCGGGCCGGCCTGGCCGTGGCTCTCGCGGCCATGGACATGCTCGGTGGGGCCTACGGGCGCCGGGTGGTCGTCGTCGCCGGCCGCGGGAACAACGGGGCCGACGGTCGGGTGGCGGCCTCTGTCCTCCGCCGCCGCGGGGCCCGCCTACGCATCGTCGAGGCGGGCTCGGGGGACGCCATCGGTGCGGCCGACCTCGTCATCGACGCCGCCTACGGCACCGGGTTCCGTGGTGAGTACCGCGCCCCGGCCCTGGTGGTGGGGACCCCGGTGCTGGCCGTCGACATTCCCTCCGGAGTCAAAGGTGACTCGGGCGAAGCCTCGGGCAGCCCGAGCCCCGCGTCCCGCACGGTGACGTTCGTGGCCCTCAAGCCCGGGCTCGTCCAGGGCCAGGGAGCCCGCCTGGCCGGTCAGGTGTCGGTGGCCGACATCGGCCTCCCGACCGGCGACCCTGACATCTCGGTGATGGAGGACGGCGACGTGCGCGCCCTGCTCCCCCCGCGGCGCCACGCCGGGAACAAGTGGTCTGCCGCCCTGTTGGTCGTGGCCGGCTCGCCCGGGATGACCGGAGCGGCGGCCCTGTGTGCCCGGTCGGCCTACCGGTCGGGGGCGGGGATGGTCCGTCTCGGCGTGCCGGGCGCCGACCTGTCCGCTTCGCCCGCCTCGGAGGCGGTGAGTGTGCAGCTGCCGGCGGCGGGTTGGTCGGCGGACGCATTGGAGGCGGCGTCTCGGTGCGCGGCGGTGGTGGTCGGGCCCGGACTGGGGCGCGAGGAGGGAACGGCTGCGGAGGTGAAGCGTCTGGTGGCCGAGTCGCCGGTGCCGGTCGTGGTCGACGCCGACGGTCTCTTCGCCCTCGGGCGGGTGGGTGGTGACGACTCGCTCCAGGCCCGATCCCGCGTGGTCCTCACCCCCCATGACGGCGAGTACGCGCGGTTGACGGGTACCGACCCCGGCCCGGACCGAATCGCCGCCGCCCGCCGACTGGCTGCGTCCTCCGGTGCCGTCGCCCTGCTCAAGGGACCCACCACCGCGGTGTCCGATGTCGCCGGTCGGGTCCTGTTGGGCCTGTCGGGCACCACCGCCCTGGCCACAGCGGGCACCGGCGACGTGCTGTCGGGAGTGATCGGGGCCATGCTGGCCCGGGGCATGAACCCTCTGGAGGCAGCTGCACTGGCCGCCCACGTGCACGGCCGGGCCGGGGCCCGGGGCCTGGCCGAGGGCCTGATGGCCGGCGACCTCCCCGACCTCGTGGCCGGAGTGCTGTCCCTGCTGGAGTCGTCGGATGGGCCGGGGGCGCCGGGTGGACCTGGGCAATCGGGTGGGCCGGGGGCGCCGGGTGGGCCGGGGGCGTCGGGTGCGCTGGGGGCGTGGGCCCGTGGCTGACCGTTGGCGGCCGGCGTGGGCCGACGTCGACCTGGATGCCGTGCGTCACAACGCGTCGGTCCTGGTCCGCCTGGCCCATCCCGCGGCCCTGTGCGCAGTGGTCAAGGCTGACGGGTACGGCCACGGAGCGGTACCCGTGGCCAGGGCCGCGCTGGAGGGTGGCGCCGAGTGGCTGGCCGTGGCCCTGGTGGAAGAGGGGGTCTCCCTGCGAGAGGCCGGCATCGAGGCGCCGATCCTGCTCCTCTCCGAGCCCCCGGTGGAGGCGATGGCCGAGGCGGTGGCCCGCCGTCTGGTCCCGACCCTCTACACCTACGGCGCCCTCGAGCAGCTGAGCGCGACGGTGGCCGACGGCCCGCCGGTCGAGGTCCATCTCAAGGTGGACACGGGCATGCACCGGGTCGGCGCCGATGCCGTGGACGCGGCCGGCCTGGCCGCCACCGTGGCTGCCGACCCCCGGCTCTCCATGGGCGCCCTGTGGACCCACCTGGCGGTGGCCGAGGGCGTCAGCGCCATCGACCGCGAGTTCACCGCCGCGCAGCTCGAGCGCTTCGACGCCGTCGTGGCCTCCCTCTCGGCCGCCGGGCACCGACCCCCGATGACCCACGTGGCCAATACGGCCGGTGCCATCGGGATCCCCGCGGCACGACGGGACATGGTGCGATGCGGGATCGCCGTCTACGGGGTGGCCCCGACTCCGGCCCTGGCCGACCAGATCGCAGCGGCCACCGGCGGCCAGATGCTCCGGCCCGTGCTCTCGCTCCGGACCCATGTGACCTACACGCGCCAACTCGATGCGGGTGAACGGCCGTCCTACGGCCGGAAGCGGCCCCTCGAACGACGCTCGACGGTGGCCACGGCCCCGATCGGCTACGCCGACGGCGTCCCCCGCCGACTCTTCGACCAGGGGGGTGAGGTGCTGATCCGCGGGATACGGCGGCCCCTCGCCGGCACGGTGACCATGGACCAGGTGATCATCGACTGCGGACCGGTCGGTACCGCCCCGGTGGAGGTGGGCGACGAGGTGGTCCTCCTCGGACGCCAGGGGGACGAGGAGATCACCGCCGACGAGTGGGCCGGGCTCCTCGGCACCATCAGCTACGAGGTGTTGTGCGGCATCGGGCCGAGGGTTCCGCGCCTCATCGTGGAAGGTGCCCGCGGGTCGTCGGGCTGAGGCGGGACCGTCCGTTGCGCGGGGCGGAGGCCCGACGGTCCGGCCTGGGGAAGTGGCCTCGACGGTCCGGTGCAGCACGGAGAGCACCGGGCACTACCATTCGCCCGTGGCACCGGGGACCGATCTGGCTGCACTGGCCTGGGAGGCCGCCGGCTGCACGCGCTGCCCGCTGTCCGGCACCCGCACCCAGGTGGTGTTCGGTGTGGGGGATCCGATCGCCGACCTGATGTTCGTGGGCGAGGCGCCGGGGCGCGACGAAGATCTCCAGGGCGAGCCCTTCGTCGGCCGGTCGGGCAAGCTGCTCGACCGGTTGGTCCTCGAAGAGCTCGGTGTCGACCGGTCCCGTTGCTACATCGCCAATGTGGTCAAGTGCCGGCCTCCCGACAATCGTGATCCCAAGCCGGACGAGATCGCCGCCTGCCGGCCCTACCTGGCCGCTCAGCTGGAGCTGATCCGACCCATGGTGGTCGTCACCCTGGGGAACTTCGCCACCAAGCTGCTTCTCGAGACCGACCTCGGGATCACCAAGGTCCGGGGGAGCTCGTACCCCATGGGGGAGTGGCAGCTCGTTCCCACCTACCACCCGGCGGCCGCCCTGCGATCGGGAGGCGTCGTGGTGGCCGAGATGCGGGCCGACCTCATCCGGGCCAAGGCGTTGCTGGGATGGAGCACATGAGTCGTTCCGCCTCCCGGGTCGACCCACCGTCAGCACCCGATGCCCTGGTGCTCGTCACGGCTTCCGCGGACCAGACGCGGCGGTTGGCCCGCGCCGTGGCTCCGTTGTGCCGACCCGGTGATGTGGTGCTCCTGGTCGGGGACCTGGGTGCGGGAAAGACCACCTTCGCTCAGGGGTTCGGAGCGGCCCTCGGCGTCACCGAGCCCATCACCAGCCCCACCTTCGTGCTGGTCCGGCAGTACCCCGTGGGAGACGGGACACCGATCAGGGTCCTCCTGCACGCCGACGTCTACCGGCTCGACCGTCTGCACGAGATCGTCGAATTGGGGCTCGGCGAGTTGGTCGAGGACGGAGGGGTGGCCCTGGTGGAGTGGGGGGATGCCGCCGAACCCGTGCTCGGCTCGGGAGCCCTCGCCGTCCGGCTGGACATGGCTGACGACGACGACCGCCGGGTGATCACCATCTCGCCGGTGGACGGCGCCTGGTCCGGTCGATGGGACGGGCTGGTCCGAGCGCTCGGATCGTGGAGGGCGGAACCGTGACCCTGCTGGCCATCGAGTCGGCCACCGACACGGTCGGGGTCGCGCTCATCCGCGCTGACGGCGGCTCGGCGGAGCGTGTCCACGAGGGTGGAAGGGCTCACGCCGAGCTGCTGGCGCCGGCCATCGAGGAGGTGTGCGCCCTTTCCGGTGGCACCGTGGCCGATGTGGACCAACTCGCGGTCGACACCGGCCCCGGATTGTTCACCGGTTTGCGGGTGGGGGTGGCCACCGCGAAGGCGCTGGCCCAGGCGCTCGGCATCTGCGTGCTGGGAGTGAGCAGTCTCGACGTGCTGGCTGCCGCGGCCGCGGAGCGGTTCGAACCCGGCAGAGCGGTGCGCGTGGTGTCGGTGGTCGACGCTCGGCGGGGTGAGGTGTTCGCGGCGTCCTACCGGTTCGACGAGGCGGTCGGCCCGGCCGGCGACGATCCGTTTCTCGACGAACCGTTCGCCGATGATCCGTTCGTCGACCCCCGGTCGGTCTGCGACGACCGCCTCGAGCCGATCGGTCCCGACACGCTGGTGAACTGGTTGGCCGACCTCGGGAAGGAGGCCGGCAGGGTCACGGTGGTGGGCGACGGCGCCGTGCGCTACCGCCAGCTCCTGTCGGCCGACCCTTCCGTGGACCTCGGGTCGGCGGAGGAGCTGTCGGCGCCGTCCCCGCTCGTGCTGGCCGGCCTGGCCCGCCGGCGGCTGGCCGCCGGTGACCGCCCGGTGCCGCCCGGGGTGCTCCTGCCCGACTACCGCCGGCCGGCGGACGCCCGCATCAACTGGGAGCAGCGTGCCCCGCGCATAGAAAAGACCGCGGCGAGCCCGGACGGACGGGGCCAACTCCGGTGACGGCGCACCCGCAGCCGGGTTGCGCGCCGGCACAGGTGATCGTCGCTCCGATGCGCACCAAGGACCTACGGGGTGTGCTCAAGATCGAAGAGGCGGTGTTCCCCCAGCCCTGGTCGCATCGGCTCTTCGTCGAAGAGCTGAGCCAACGCAAGTCCCGCGCCTATCGCGCCGCCTGGGTCGGGCACGACATCGTGGGATTCGCCGGGCAGATGTTCATCGACGACGAGTCGCACGTCAACAACATCGCGGTGGCACCGGCTTGGCAAGGTCGGGGTCTCGGCGTCGTGTTGATGCTGGACCTGGTCCGCACGGCGCTCGCACGGGGGTCGCGGCACCTCACCCTCGAGGTCCGGGTCGGGAACCAGCCGGCGCTGGCCCTCTACCAGCGTTTCGGTATGGCCCCCGTCGGGGTGCGACGCAACTACTACCCGGTCACCGGGGACGATGCCCTGGTCATGTGGGTGAGGGACATCGACTCCGAGGAGTACGCCGGTCGGCTCGCCGACATCGAGGCCTCGCTTCCGGTCGACCTGGAGGTGACATCCCGCCGCTGATCCTCCTCCGGGACTCTCCCGCAATGTGTCCCCACACCTGATCACTGATCCCAGCCGCACCCCGCCCCGACAGACACGCGTTTGATGCAACGGCGATGCCCATGACCGGCGGTGCTCAATCCAACGCAACCCCGGAAGGCTCTGCGTCAGCCGCGCCGGTTCTCTTGGGATTCGGCTGCTCACTTTTTGGTTTGCCTTTTGGACTGCGGCTTCACCCCGTCTTCGCTCCCGCCGGGCGCCCGCACCGCCGCGCACCAATCGCGAGATCGACGATGTCCCGC
>JBEKOI010000218.1:0-7160 GCA_049521915.1 Acidimicrobiales bacterium
AGGAGGTGCTCCCAGCCTTCCGTCGAGTACCCAATTTCCTGGGCGTCACGCTCCTGAGGGCGGATGCAGGAGAGCGAGCGGAGATCACGGCCAGCTCGTTCTGGGGCGACGGCCTCGCCGACTCGGAAGAGGTTTCGGCCACCGTGGTCAATGACATCTTCAGAGCGACCGGCGAAAACCCCTCACGGAAGAACTTCGACATCCTCTACGCGCGTGTCGACGAGGCTCCTCTCTCGGTACGGAGGTAGCCACGACCACCGAAGATGTCCATGGACCGCGGGACCTACGTATGGCGGAGTCGGCCTACTGGAAGACGACGTAGCAGTTCTTGCCTTTGGCCTTGGCCGCGTAGAGCGCGATGTCAGCATCTCGGAGGAGCTCGGTTGCCGACGGTCGACCACCGGCGGCGATGCCGATGCTCGCCGTCAACGTGACCGCGCCGACAGCCGGGTCGCCGAGGTCGAACGGCGCACGAAGGGATTCGAGAAGGCGGTGGGCGATGAATTCCGGGCCTTCCGACTTGGTATCCCCGTCGACGAGGACGATGAACTCGTCGCCACCCAGTCGGCCGATGCCGTCACTCTCGCGCATGACACCTGAGAGGCGCTCGGCCACCGCCTTGAGCAGGCGATCGCCGGCTCCATGGCCGAGCGTGTCGTTGACTTCTTTGAAGCCGTCGAGATCGACGAAGAGGGCTGCAACCTGAACATCGTCCCGTCGGGTCCGGGCCAGGATCCGATCGATGCGGTCGATGATGAGAGCCCGGTTCGGGAGACCGGTCAGCGTGTCGTGGACTGCCTGGTAGCGAATCTGGTCCACCAGACGCGCGTTGTTGATGGCAATCGCCCCCTGCGC
Organism: Acidimicrobiales bacterium; assembly: GCA_049521915.1. Taxonomy (GTDB): domain Bacteria; phylum Actinomycetota; class Acidimicrobiia; order Acidimicrobiales; family RAAP-2; genus Bog-756. Next base: position 856 of record JBEKOI010000218.1, read on the forward strand.
GGCAAGGCCCTTCAGACGCTCGGCCAGTCGGGGGGTGATGGACAGTCGTTGTGGTTCCGAAGCCACGCTGACCACGATGAAGCCGATGGTGGCCCCGTCGATGGCGATCGGTGCCGAGACCGTGGCCGCATGATCGATCGACGAGTGGGTGCGCTCCACCAGGCCGTATTCGGAGTTCACGCCGACGTCCCGGGCCGTGAACATCCGGCCGACGAGTGAGGCGGCAATCTCACCGGAATAGCCGAACGAGGACATCACCCGGTACTTCCGGTCAGCGGAGTCCGACAGGCTCCCATCGTCCAACAGCAGGGTGACCCGGTCGCAGTCGATGACATCGGGGACCGCCCGGACCACCCTCGACGCCATCTCCTCGCTGCTCACGATCTCGGCCAAGGAGGTCGACAGGTGCAGCAGAGCCTGTGCCGACATGGCCTGATGCCGAGCCTCCTCCAGAGCATCGGCGGCATCCAGAGCGGCGGCGGCCAGCCGGGCGTGGGTCTCGAGAGCGCTGCGCGACTGAGAGGTGAACAGACCACCGTGCTCGCCGATGGCCAGGACACCGTAGTGCCGACGCACAGATGTCACCTCAGCCACGGCCACATCCTTTTGTCGGGGACCGCCATCGAGGAGATCGTCGGCCATCTCACTCGCTTCGGTGTCGGTGAGACCCAACGAGTAGACCTTACGGGCGTGACCGGAGCGGGGCTCCAGAGCAAGAATGGCACCGCTGGCGATGACCGTGGCCATCGTCGAAGCGACGATGCCCTGGAGGACATCCTCGTACCGCTCGTTGGACGCAAGGTCCGTGATCATGTCCTGCAGTTGTTCGAGCCGCGACTCGAGCTGCTGGGCCCGGGCCTCGAAGTACTCCGCCCGGGCCGTCACCTCGTCGATCTCGGCCCAGCGCATGCGGAAGAGGCAGGCGCTGTCGCCGCGGCACTGGCACGTCTCCTCGGTGACCTCTCCCGCCGGAAGGCCGAAGAACAGCGGGACCATCGCATACTGCTGAGCCACGAAGTCGCAGAACTCCGGAAAGGGATCGAACCCCTCGACGAACCATTCGCGGATCGTCCACTCGTTGGGTCCGACCTCGGTCGTTTCGTACCGCCGGATCGGCACCAACGGATTCGTGCCTCTGTTGGCGCCGAGGACCGCTGCGGGGGAGCCAAAGGCCTGGATGGTCCCGGCCAGCTCTGATTCCAGCCTGGCGTTGGCGGCCGGTCTCGCCGCGTCAGCGTCAGGAAGCGAATCCAAGGCGCGCCTGGCCTCTTGCAGGAGACGTTTGAACTCGTCGTAGGAGCTCCATGAAGAGGACGCGCTGAACTCCTCCAGGCTGCGGGTCTCACCCGCTCTGGACAGGACGTCACGAACGGCTTCCGGTGAGAGCCGAGTGGCCAGGTTCTCCATCAGCATGGTGACGTAGAGGCCCGACACATGGTGATCCGTGACCGAACCCACACCTGTCGCCATCATCAGATCATCGACCGGTTCCGGGCCCCGCTTTAACCCTCATCCCTTGCCCGACGTCATCCTCATCCCTTCCCCGGCCGGGAAGAGCCGCCGCCCAACCGAGTGGGTTTCAGCCCGGCATCGGCGGCTGAGCAGCGCTGCCCTCCCCTTTGGCGTTGCTCCCACGGCGCGCCGGAGCCTGCGCAGCGCCGGCGTCCGGGGCCGTTCCCGGTCCGGTCACCCCTGGTCCAGCGGCCGGGACGGCATCCGCACGGGAGATGGCGACAGCACAGCCGCACATCGGGCTCATCGGCGGGGAAGAGGGGTACATTCCTGTAAGTCCTGACCGCCTGACGGACATGAGCATGGTATGAGGACAATCGGCTGGGGACACAGGGTGGATGGATCCGACGCCGCCAAAGAGTACCGGGACGATCGGATGGACCGGTTCCGGTCCCTCTACAATTCGACGTTCAACGACATCTACGCCTACGCCACGCGGGCCCTCGCTCCGGACCGGTCCGAAATCGACGACGTGGTTGCCGAGGTCTACCTGGTGGTCTGGCGCAGGATCGACGAGCTACCTCAACGACCGCAAGATCGGCTCTGGTTGTACGGCGTCGCCCGCAACGTGGTGCGGAACACAAGACGGAGCACCAACCGGCGCCTCCTCCTGGTCAATCGGGTCCACCGCCAGCCGCGTCTGCCGATCGGTTCGCCTGAGCCCTCCGACGTGGACGTGACGGACGCCTTACGACGGCTGTCCCCCAACGAACGCGAGGTCATGCAGCTCGTTGTCTGGGACGGGCTGTCACCGGCCGAGACCGCCGAGGTACTCAAGTGCTCGGTCAACGTCGTGGAAGTGCGCCTGCATCGTGCCCGCAAACGGCTGACACGAAGGCTACGGGCAGCTGGTGACGCCCCGGACGGCGAGGTGGCCGATGTCGTTCAGGCCCCTGAGATCGCCACCCTGCAAATGGAAACGGAGAATCGACCATGAGCAGAGACATCGACGTCATCGACGCCCTCGTCAAGCGAGCCGACCCCGTCGACCCACTGTGGCTGGCTGGGCCCGACTCCCCGGACGCCGAGGGCATCTGGGAGCGGGTGCAGGCGGCGACGTCATTGCCGAAGGGCACCCCGCCGTTGTCACGCCCAAGAGCGGGGCGGGCCCGGCGTCTGGTCGTGCCCGCGATCGGTGTGGGCGCACTCCTGGCCGCCGCCCTCCTGGTCCTGCAACTCCTGCCCACCCCCTCCCTACGGGCACCCAATGCCGCCGCGGCGGTCCTGCGCCACCTCGCCGGCCAGGCTGCCGCCGAGCCGGCGCCGGTTCTGAAGAGCGATCAGTGGCTCCAGTCGAAATCCCGAGTCTCGTACCTGGTCGCTCCACCCCATGGCGGTCCCGAATCGGCGGCGCCCCGAAGCGCCCGGGCCGTGCTCACCGTGAACGCTGAGCAGTGGGCCAACGACCTCGGCCAGTACTGCAGCCGACAGGTCGTGGTTTCATGGGCCTCCAGCCCGGCAAGCCCACAGGCCTCGCCCGGCCAATTCGGGGAGCCGTCGAGCCCTCAATCTCAGTGCGGCATCGGGTTCCTCGGACTGGGCAGCCAGGCTCCTGGCGCTCTGGACGTGGCTCATCTGCCCACGGATCCGACGGCCTTGGCCCGGGAGCTCGAGACGGGGAGTACAGGCATACCCGGGCTCGACGCGCCGCTCCCCGGCAATCGCCCCTACCTCACCCCGTTCGGCCGAGCGGTCACGCTGTTGGTCGGTCCGACGCTTGGGGCCACTCCGGCCCTGTGGTCGGCACTGCTCCGAGCCATGGCAACCATGCCCGGTGTGGCGTTCCTCGGCACCGAAACCACCCACAGCGGCGCCACCGGGGCGGCTCTGGCCGGCGCCACCGGGGAGGGATACCGAACCACGATCGTCCTGTCGTCATCGACCGGAGCGCTCCTGGAAGCGAAGAACCTCCTCAACCTTCAGCTCCTGGCCGGCCTCCCGAGCATCGGAGTGGTGGCGATCCAATGGATCGACCCCGTTGGGACCCCAGAGGTGGTGCCGACCAGCATGCTTCCGTCATCCCTGGCCGGACAGGTGCCGACGGGAATCGTGTCGGCGGTGACAAATCCGGGCGTCACGCTGGACCGCTGGAACGCATGGCTGCGGTCCGTCCTGCCCGAGCTGCCCGGCCACTCCTCGGCCGCTGCTGCCGCCAGCGGCACTCCGGGTGTGTACGACGTGTCGGTGGTGACCCATTCACCCGATCCTGACGTCGCCCGGATCAGCGGGCTGTTCGAGACATCCGGTCTCTTGCACCGGATCAGGTCGGCCGAAGGCTGACGCGTTGAGGGCTGACCGCGTCTCTCTGGGGCTCCCTTCCGTGACCCCGCAGTGCGCCCGCTCCTGCGCCATCACCATCAGTGCCACCAGCTCCGCCAGGACGTTCCGGCAGACCTTCACCCTGACCACCTGAGACCAGCGCCGCATCGGTCGAATGCCGACCGGCTCAGGCAGTGGTCGGCATCGTCACGCCCAGAACCATCAGCCCGGCAGCTGTGCGACGAGGACCTCCAGGTCGCCGAGCGACCGCAGAGTGTCGTTGAGGTGGGTGCAGGTGGAGGTCCCGGTGAACTCCCGTCGTACCCGGGTCCGGAGCTCGGCGATGGGCATGCCGGACAACCGCTCGGCGCTGGCCACCGCCCCGGGGCACTCCATCCACGGGAGCACGTGGGCCCGGGCCCCGACGTCGAGCACCCGGCCCCCGACGACGTCGAACGCGCCGGCCGCCGAGTACTCGTGCACGACCCACTCGGCCCCGTCCTGGTCCATGTGGCTGTCGCGGAAGTGGGCGTCGAAGCGGTGCGCCTCCCCCGAGCCGGTGGGGCTCACCACGTCGAGTCGGCGGCGGCGGCGCATGGCATGGGGAGGGAGGGCCGGCATCTCGTGCCAGGCCAGCGGGTCGTCGAGCCGGTCGAGCGACGGGGCCGGCGGTCCCGTCGACACCGGGATCTCGCCGGTGGAGCGGACCGTCACCATCAGGGTGCCCTCGTGGGCCCACCCGGCGCAGAGGTCGTCCTGGGATGCCATCATCCGGGCCAGGCCCGACGGGCTCCCGACATCGACCTCCGGCCGCCGCCGAGGCTGATCGAGCGCCCCGGCCCGCTGGGCCGAGTAGCCCGAGACGAGGGCGGCACCGGGGAGGTCGTCCAACAACAGGTGGAGCAGGGTGCCGGCCTCGCCCTCGCCGGGGCAGGCCCCTTTTAGCCGCGACCGGAAACCGGGGCCGACCGGGCACCCGACGAGCTGATCCAAGCCCGGGAGAGGTGGAGACGAGGCGATCGAGAGAACCTGCCGGTTCGACCCGTCGACCCGCAGCGAGAGGTCGACCTGGTTGATCACCACCGACGTGCCATCGGAGGCTGTGCGGAGATCCCGCCCCCGGGCGGTCATGACCAGATCGCCCCGGAATCCGTCCGGTCGCGCCGTGTCGATGGTGGACGTCCTGCGCACCGAGCCCGGCCGACGGTCGATGGTGGCGGGTACCGGGTCGCCGGGACCGCCGGCCTCGGGAAGGAACAACATCCCGCCCGACGATAGCGGTGCGGCACATGGCGCCGGGCATCACGGCCGCGCCCGGGCGACTCGAGGGGGCATCCCCTGAGGCCTGGGTGGCAGATCTCCCCGGTACCCGGCGGACGGGACGTCGTGCAAGGCTGGCCGGGTGATCGAGGCCCGGGGACTGTCAAAACGGTTCGGCAACGTGGTGGCGGTGGACGACCTGTCCTTCGACGTGCGTCCGGGGACCGTGACCGGCTTCCTCGGGCCCAACGGTTCGGGCAAGTCGACCACCATGCGCATGATCATGGGCCTCGACTCACCGGCGTCCGGCTCGGTGACCGTGCTGGGCCGGCGCTACCACGACCTCCCCTGGCCCCTGCGGGAAGTGGGCGGGCTCCTCGAGGCCAAGGCCATCCATCCGGGTCGTTCCGCCCGCGCCCATCTCCTGACCCTGGCCCGGAGCAATGCCATCGTCCGGGCCCGGGTCGACGAGGTGCTGGAGCTCGTGGGCCTCACCTCGGTGGCCGGCAAGCGGGTGGGCAAGTTCTCGCTCGGGATGGGCCAGCGCCTGGGCATCGCCGCCGCCCTGCTCGGTGACCCCGGAGTCCTGTTGTTCGACGAGCCGGTGAACGGCCTCGATCCCGAGGGCATCCGCTGGGTGCGCACGCTGTGCAAGAAGCTGGCGGGAGAAGGTCGGACCGTGTTCGTGTCGAGCCACCTCATGGCCGAGATGGCACTCACCGCCGACCACCTGGTGGTCATCGGCAAGGGCAAGCTGATGGCGGAGACCTCGGTGGCCGATTTCGTGGCCCGGAGCTCCCGGCAGTCGGTCAAAGTGCGAACGTTGGCCCTCCCCCGGTTGTCCGAGGCCGTGACCACTGCCGGCGGGACGGTCATCCCCGAACCCGACGGGTCCATGACGGTCACCGGGCTGTCGGCACCTGCGGTGGGTGACCTGGCCGCGGCGTTGGGTATCGCGCTCCACGAACTGACCCCAGTCGCCTCACTGGAGGATGCCTTCATGGAGCTGACCGATGACGCCGTCGAGTTCCGAGGTGGATCGTGACCGCTGCGCTCGGCGCTCCGACCGCCTTCACGATCGAGCAGCCCCCCGGCCGCGTCGGTTTGCGCAGGGCCGTCGCGGCCGAATGGACCAAGTTGTGGTCGGTCCGTTCGACACTGTGGACGCTGGTGGCGACAGGGGTGGCCGTGGTGGGCCTGTGTGCGCTGAGCACGGGCACCGTGAGCCCCGCCGACATCATCGATGATCCAACCCGGCGGAGCCTGGTCGGCAT
>JBEKOI010000219.1:0-7143 GCA_049521915.1 Acidimicrobiales bacterium
GCCTCGGCCGGCCCCCCCGGGCTCCGGCCGGCCCCGGCCGAGGCCGCCGAACGCCCGTAGGCCAGTAGCCGTACGGGCCGGTGGCGGCGGCGGGAAAAGGTGCTTGACGTGCATGGTCGGTCGGCATACTGTCGCCCTGAGAGTTCAGGGATCTCCGTCGGCCACGGTGCCGCAGGAGAGGCTTGGACCCGAGTGGGAACGGGAAGGTCACGGTGCCTCTCCAGCCCCTCGAGGACATGGGAGTGTGTATGTCGTTTGGGGGAAGGCTTTCGGTTGTCCTCGGGCTGTTCGTCATCGCCGCCGGTTTTGCCGTCTGGGGCGTGATCGGGTTCCTCCTCCCCGAGTCGCCCACCGTCGACTTCACCGCAGCACAGCCCCCGGGGGCGCCGGTGAACCTCACGGTGCAGACGGTGGGCTCGATCGGCAACGGCTACGGGAACCATCCGACCTGGGTCTCGTACCTGGTCAAGGATCCCCAGGGGCAGTGGATCCACTCGACGATCTGGAAGGTGCCGGCCCATACCCGGATCAACCTGACCGTCGAGCAGTTCGACTCGGGCAGCCCGCTCCGCAACCAGCAGTGGGGTCTGGTGCAGGGGACGATCGGTGGCACGATGACGCTCAACGGTAGGAGAGTTACCGGCTACAACTCGAACGCGGGCAACGGCGTCGGCCACACGTTCGCCATCCCCACCCTCGGCATCAACGTCCCGCTGGTGGGCGTCCCGTCCGCGGCCAACAACGTCTGCAGCCAGGCACCGTGCTCGTCCCCGGGTTCGGTGGTGAACATCATCAAGGCCTCCTTCGTCACTCCGGGCCCCGGTAGCTATCCCTGGCAGTGCTTCGTGCCCTGTGGACTGGGCTGGTTGTACGGAAACGGGGGACCGATGAGCACGGTCGGTTACATGGGCGGGTTCTTGGACGTCGAAGCGTGACCGACACCACCACTGAAGCTGAGGACGGCGGCACCCCCGGCCCGGCCGACCCGGCCGGGGCATCCCAGCCGCACAAGGAGCCCCACCACATCTGGCGCATGGTCGTCATCTGGGCGGTGCTGTCCCTGGTGGGCGACCTCCTGTTCTGGTTCCTGGTCGGCCCGCACGTCCCGCCTGGTGACATGACCGATGTCGCCGTCTCCAACCAGTTCGACTTCAACGTCCTGCTCCTGGCCGCCCTGCCGGTGCTCATCGCAGTCTGGGTCTACCTGGCCTACTCCCTCATCGTGTGGAGGGGCTCGCGCAAGGGCGCCCCCGAGCCGGTGGGCGGGGCCCAGGCCCGCACCCACCTCGGGGTGCAGGTCGGCTGGATCGTCACCACCACCGTCATCGTGCTCGCCCTGTTCGTCTTCGGCACCGTGGAACTGATCACCAATGCCGGCTCCGGCGGGGGCGAGGGACCCAACCCGATCTGGACCCCGACCTCGGCCTCGGTCCTTCCCGTCCAGGTCATCGCCCAGCAGTGGAAGTTCACCTACCGGTACCCGACATTCGGAGGTTTCGAGAGCCAGCAGCTGGAGCTCCCGAACGACACGACTATCGCATTCCACGTCACCTCTCTCGACGTGATCCACAGCTTCTGGGCCTACCAGCTCAGCATCAAGGCCGACGCCAACCCCCAGTTGGACAATGTGGCCTATGGGACCACCCGCCAGAACGGCAGCGTGACCGTGCGGTGCAGCGAGCTGTGCGGCTTGTGGCACGGTGCCATGTTCAACTACGGCAAGGTGGTACCCAAGGCCGCCTTCTACACCTGGGCCAAGGCAACCGAACGCGCCACCGCGGCCAACACCAAGAACCTGCCCGCGTTCGCGTGGACCTACGTTCCCGACGCCAACGGCGCCGACGGTGGGTACTATCCCGACAACGTCGACCCCTACAGCAACGCAGAGGTCTACGGTTCCGTTCCTGTAAAGCCGACCTCATCGGGGTGATGATCGAACCATGACGCTTGCCGCCGAACGAGACACGGAAGTCGTCTACCCGGACCCCACCCCACCCGTCCTCGGAGGGTTCCAGGGGTTGCCGGCCCGTCCGGGCTGGTTCAGCCAGCACCTCGGCACAGCTGTCATCGGCGGGGTCCTCGGGTACCTGCTCGGTCACTGGCTCGGGAACGTCGTCGCCAGTGGCTACACCAACATTGCCAACAGCGGTGCCAACTCGATCGCGGTCACCGGCGGACTGCTGCTCGGCGTGCTGGGCTGGCTGCTCGGGATCGGTGCCCTCAACTACCCGCTGGCCAAGATCGTGGGCATGGAACCTCGGCCGGACTACGAGTCCACCAGCTGGACGAGGTACTTCCGCTACACCGCCGACCACAAGGTGGTCGGGCTCCAATACGTCATCGGAGTCCTCACCTTCTTCTTCACCGGCGGTCTCCTGGCCATGGCCATCCGCACCGAGCTGCTCTCGCCCACCAGCCACGTCTTCGGACCCGGGACCTACATCGCGGTGGTGAGCGAGCACGGCACCATCATGATGATGATGGCCACCTCGGTCATCGTGGGGCCCTTGGGCAACTGGCTCATCCCGCTGATGATCGGCGCCCGGCGCACGGCGTTCCCACGCGTCGAGGCGTTCAGCTTCTGGATCTTCAGTGCCGGCTACTTCGTGATCCTCTCCGCCCTCTTCTACGGGGGCTTCCCCACCGGGTGGACGGGATACGCACCCCTCCAGACCCAGGCCGGGGTGGGCATGATGTCCTACCTGGTCGGCTTCGCGGTCATCGGCATCGGGATGATGACCGCCGGCTTCAACCTGGCCGTGACCATCATCAATTACCGGGCCCCGGGCATGACCTGGAGTCGGATCCCGATCTTCGTGTGGTCGATCCTGGCCACCTGCGCGCTGCTCACCCTGGCCACCCCCACCCTGGTGGCCGCAGGCCTGTTCGGCATCCTCGACCACACCGCCCAGACCGCCTTCTACGTCACCGAGCATGGAGGCAGCTCGTTCCTCTGGCAGAACCTCTTCTGGTTCTTCGGCCATCCCGAGGTGTACATCATGGCGTTGCCGGGGTTCGGCATCGTGGCCGAGCTCCTTCCGGTCTTCACCCGAAAACCGCTGTTCGCCTACAAGGTGGCCGCGGCCGGCATGGTCGGGGTGGCCCTCCTCTCGTTCTTCGTCTGGCAGCACCATCTGTTCCAGAGCGGGATCAACCCGGACATGCGGCCGCTGTTCATGCTGACCACCGAGCTGATCTCCATTCCCACCGGGTTCATCTTCCTGGTCGGAATGGGGACGCTGTACAAGGCCAAGATCAGGTTCGAGGTGCCGATGCTCTTCTGCCTGGCCGTGTTCTTCAACTTCCTGATCGGTGGGGTGACCGGTGTGTTCCTCTCCGATGTGCCGGTCAACGTCACCGTGCACGGAAGCTTCTTCGTCCTGGCCCACTTCCACTACACCATCATGGGCGGGCTGATCTTCGCCTTCTTCGCCGGTCTCTACTTCTGGCTGCCCAAGATGACCGGCAAGACGATGAACAAGAAGCTCGGACAGATCCACTTCTGGATCATGTTCGTGTTCTTCAACCTCACGTTCTTCCCCATGTTCCTCATCGGACTGCTCGGCCAGCCACGGAGGGTCTTCGAGTATGCGCAGAACCTGCAGGCGCTCAACGACTTCGCATCGGTGAGCGCGTTCGTTCTCGGGGCATCGTTCCTGGTGTTCATCGCCAACTTCGTGTGGTCGATCTTCATCAAGCCCACGCCGTCGCCGAACAACCCGTGGAACTCGCTGGGACTCGAGTGGCAGACCCCGACGCCGGTGCCGTACTACAACTTCGAGCGCATCCCCGTCGTGCTGAGCGACCCGTACCACTACAGCGAGGACAACGCGCCCGCCGTCGCTGATCTGGGTGGCGGTGAGCTGGTGACCTCAGGCGCTTCGTCCCCGGCCAGCGTGGCCGAAGACCCCCGACCACCCGCCCAGTGAGTGGAGAGATGCGGTGACCGAGACGTCTGACGTTCCCCTCTACACGGACAACAGGGACAAGCCCCTCTTCTCGGAGACCCCGGAGGAGAGGGAGTTCGAGCTGCGCGCCGCAGTCGGCTCCTACTGGACCGGTGGCCGCCTGTTGATCGGCATGTTCACCTTCCTCTTTGCCTCCCTGGCCTTCGCGTACTTCTACCTGAAGTCGAACAACTCCGGAAAGCTGTGGCGCCCGGACGGGATCACGGCACCGACCGGCATCGGTTGGACCATCTTCGCCGTCGTCCTGGCCTCGGTCCTCCTCACCATCTACGGTCAGTGGAGGATGAGGGCGGGTTCGGTGCTCGACTGGGAAGTCAGCGGATGGGTGGCGGTAGCCGGCCTCCTGTTGGCCACCGGCCTCCAGGTCTGGCAGCTGACCCAGTTGCCCTTCTTCCCCGGTTCGAGCGGTTATGCATCGTGCTTCATCGCCTGGGCGGTGCTCAACATCATGCTCCTCCTGGGCGGCGCGTACTGGCTCGAGACCAGCCTCGCCCTGTGCATACGGCTCAAGCGGCTCGTCCCGGAGGAAGGGTCTCTGGCCACGTCGACGGGCCCGTCGGCCCAGCTCTTCCGGGCCAACGTGGAGTCCTGCACCTACTTCTTCGGGTTCATAGCCGTGATCAGCGCGCTGTTCTGGGTGTTCTTCTATCTGATCTGAGAGAACCTGGTGACCGTGTCCCGCCACCCCGAGTACGATGCCTGGAGAGCAACAGTGAGGTTGGGCCGCCCGTGAGCACTGCTACCGACACCTTCATCGGACCCCAGGTCCTGACCGTCGCCATTCCCCTCGGCACCCTGTTCGTGGTCATGCTCTGGGGGTTCTTCCAGCGCCGAACCAACCGGCGGTGACGCCCGGGGCCGAGGCAGACCGGTCCCGGCAACCGCCCGCCCCCCCGCACCACCCCCTCAGGTCGGTCCTCCTGGTCGTGGCCGGGCTCCTTCTCGTCCTCTGGCTCATCCCGCCGCTGGCCTCGTGGGCCCACCGCTACGAGTTCGTCGAGGCCCTGCAGTTCGCCTTCTTCGCCATCGTGATCCCGGCACTGGCGGTCATAGGATCCCCCTGGGCCCGGCTCGGGCTCGCTTCACCCCTGCCCCGGGCCCTTGACGACGACGGCCACCCGCTTCCCCTGTCCGAGGCGGCCCGGCCGGTCGACCGGCTGGCCCAGGGCCGGCGGCGCCATCCCGAAACGCTGCGGACGGTGTGCTTCGCCTCGCTCTACCTCGCCGGGGCCATCGTGTGGAGAACCCCTGTGACGGTCGACGCGCTGAGACGGCATCCGTGGTTGGCGGCCGTCGAGGCGGTCACCCTGATGGCCGTAGGAGTGGGCCTGTGGCTCGAGTTGGTGGAGTCGCCTCCCCTCACGCCGAGGCTGCCCCGGCCCGGCAGGGTGGCACTGGCGGCGATCGCCATGTGGACCATCTGGATCCTGGCCTATCTGGTGGGCCTGTCGCACGGCTCGTGGTACCAGGCCTATCCCCACCATGCCGGGACCGGATTCAGTCTTTCGGCCGACCAGCAGCTGACCACGGGGATGCTGTGGTTCGTCTCCGCCTGCGCCTTCATCCCGGTGGTCTACTGGAACCTGATCCGCTGGCTGCAGTCCGAAGACGACCCCGACGAGGAGCTCCACCATCTGATGCGCCAGGAACGGATCCGCGGCCGGACCCTCGGGCCCGGCCAGCCGGCCCCGTAGTCCGACGAGCCCGTAGCCCTCAGTCCGACGGTCGCCGCGTCGGGCAGACAGGCCGGACACAGGTGGCCACGCCGTCAGCTCGTGCCCGGAAGCCGGGGCAGGCTGGGAAGCGCGGGCATCGGGAGCTTGGCCTTGAGAATCCGGTCGGCCGCGGTCACGTAGGCATCGGCCTGGGCCCGGTCGCGGGCCAGGGCGGCTTCCTGCTTCGAGAGATCGGCGATCGTGGCCTCGTTGCCCGGTTCGCTCCGGAGGGTCTGGATGTCCTCGATGGCACCCAGCGCGTCGGATGTCGCCCACAGCGTGACCACGTTGACCACGTTGCCGATGTTCTTGCCCGCCGGCGTGCCGGTGCCCTCAACGTTGGACAGGTCGTAGATATCGCTACTGGTGAACGAGCAGGCCGTCTGGTCGTCCCGCATCATCGCCGGTGCCTCGGCCAGGTCCGAGGGGCTGAGCGAGCCCTTCTCCGTGTCCCTGTAGATCGTGAAGGTCTCCTTCACGCCGTAGGCGCAGCCGTCGATGTCATCGTTGATCTGCTGCATGATGGTGGTCTGGTCGGCCGTATCGGTGGCCACGGTCGTGTGGCTGGGCAAGTCGACGGCCACAGAGGCCAGCACGACAACCGCCACGGCCGCCGAGGCCACCACCCAGGTCCGTTTGTACCAGACAGGTCGCTCCGGAGTCTGGGCGATGATGGCGCCGATGGTGAACGGATCCTCGGGTCCCCCTTGGTCGGAGCCTTCGTCGGTCATCACACCCCCTTCAGCAGTCCCGCAGCCGAGTCGGCCACCCCTCGGGCGAAGGCATGGACGACGGCGGGTTGCAGGCTGTAGATGCCGAGGGTGTCCTCGTTGGCGAATGGCGTGGCGCTGAGCTCCAGTTTGCCGGTCGGGCCGATGAAGTCCATGACGTCGTTGTGGGTGATCACCCGGTCGGTGTTGTCGACCGCGATCGTCACCCCGTACTCCTTCCAGACCGTGTCGAGCTGGACGAGGGATCCGCTGAGGAAGGTGACGTTCGATCGTGTGGCCAGGCCGGTCTGGGTGAGCGCAGGAGGAGTCGGGGCCAGCGAGGTCTCCAGAGGGTCGGAGTTGACCACCACGAAATTGACATCCGTGCTCCGGGCTCCGAGCAGCCGGTCGGCCTGGATGATCTCCTGGGCCAGCACCGGACAGATGTCATCGCATTCCGCATTGAAGAATGTGAGGACGACCACCTTGCCCTTGGCGCCGGCCAGGTCCCAGGACCCCCCGGTCTGCTCCCGCAGAGAGATCGCCGGGGCCTGGTGGCCGGCAAGACGGGTCAGCCCGATGACTGCGCTCGGCGATGCGTCGACCGCCGGCGCGTCGGGTGCGGTGGGTGTGGCCGGTGCGGTGGCGCCCGTCGTGCCGGTCACCGGGGCCCCGGTGCCGGCCAGTGTGGTCACCGATGTTGCTCCCAGCGCGCCCACTCCGGCGTTGCCGATGAGCTTTTCGCCCACG
>JBEKOI010000220.1:0-7124 GCA_049521915.1 Acidimicrobiales bacterium
GGGGAGCTCGATGTCCACGTCGAGGTCCCGCCGGTGGCCGCAGTCGACGATGGCGGTGGAGGCGCGGGACGGACCCGATCCCGAGAGGAGATCGGCCACCACGTCGAGTGGCCGCTGGGTGGCTGACAACCCGATGCGCTGGAGCCGGTTCCCCTGGGCCTCCACGAGTGCGCCCAGCCGCTCGAGGCTCAGTGCCAGATGGGCGCCGCGCTTGTCACGGGCCAACGTGTGCACCTCGTCGACGATCACCGTGTGGACTCCCTGGAGCATGGTCCGGGACGACGCCGCCGTGAGGAGCAGGTAGAGGGATTCAGGGGTGGTCACCAGCAGGTCGGGAGGCGACCGTCGCATGGCCGCCCGTTCGGCCGCGGGGGTGTCGCCGGTGCGCACGGCCACCGAGAGATCCGGCGCGCCAAGCCCCAGCCGTGCGGCTTCTTCGGCGATGCCGGCGAGCGGCCGTTGCAGGTTCTCGTGGACGTCGACGGTGAGCGCTCTCAGCGGGGAGACGTAGACCACCCGGGGCCCGAACCGGGGTGCGGGCACCAGCGTCGCTTCGGCCCGGGCCCGGTAGGCGGCATCGATGGCCACCAGAAATCCGGTGAGCGTCTTGCCGGTACCGGTCGGGGAGGCCACCAGCACGTCGGTGCCGGCCATGATGTGCGGCCACCCTCGACGCTGCGGCTCGGTGGGTCCGGAGGGAAAGCACCGGAGGAACCAGCTGGCCACCGCCGGATGGAACGTGCGGAGGATCGAGTCCTGGGGGAGGTCGTCGAGCCCGGCCCGGCCGGTGGGCGACGGCCCCCGGGGCTCCACTGCCCGGACGCCGGGCGCGGGGGAGCCGGGGGAGAGCGGCCCTGGATCGGCCCTGGCGGTTCGGAGAGGGGTGGTCACGTCTACATCCCACACTACGGGTGTGCCGGCGGCGGTCGCTCCTCGTCGTCGGGCGCCGGAGCGGGGTGGTCGAACGGGGCGTCCCGCTCGTTGACGGCCTGCTTGAGGCCGATCTCCCCGGCACGGGCCGTGAAGGCACGGGCATCCGGAGTCCGGTGGGCGACGGCGTCGTTGAGCGCCGCGAACCGCTGCAATTGGGACCGGCCCATGAGCTCGACACCCTGGTTGACGACCCGTTTGTTGGCGATGAGCAGGTCCCTGCCGACCATGGCCATCCGCGTGGCCAGGACGAGTGCGTGCTCGTCGAGGCGGTCGGCGGGTACCGCCTCCTGTACCAGGCCGATCGAGGCGGCCTCGGCCCCGCTCACGGTGTCCCCGGTGAACAGCAGCCGCTTGGTCCACTGGGGGCCGAGGTGGTAGAGCCACATGTTGGTCGGTGGCACGCCCATGGACCGCACCGGGGGGAAGCCGATCCGGGCGTCGTCTGCAGCCAGCACGATGTCGCAGTGCAGGGCGAGGTCGGTGCCTCCGGCCAGGCAGTTCCCGTGCACCTGGGCGATGACGGGAATGCGGCAGTCCCAGATCCGTGCCCAGCCCGTGCCCAGCCCGAGCATGGCCGTCACGTCGGCCTCGATGCCGCCCGGCGTCGTTTCGTCCTGTGGTTCGATGTCCTCGGCCAGTATCCCGTAGCCCGATGAGAACGAGGGCCCCGCGCCGCGGATCACGACCGCCCGGATGCCGGCGTCGTCTTCGGCGGCGGTCGCGCCGGCCAGGATCTCCCGGATGCAGCGCGGTGTCAGTGGGTTGTGGCGCTCGGGCCGGTTGAGGGTCAGGCGGAGCACGGCACCGATCGTCTCGGTGACGACAGCGGGATCGGGGTTGCTCATCGCCCGGGCCCCGGTGGCGGCGGTGTGCGGCCGGCCGGCGGCGCGGTCCCGAGCTCGCGCTTCAAGACCTTGCCGGCGGCGTTTCGGGGCAGCGATGGAACGAGGTGCAGTGTGCGGGGCACCTTGAAGTCGGCCAGTCGCTCGAGGAGGAAACGGCGCAGATCGGGAGCGGTCACATCGGAACCCTTCTGCAGCACGACCCAGGCTCCCACATCCTCACCGAGGACGTCGTGGGGGATGCCGGCCACCACCGCGTCGACCACGTCCGGGTGGGCGAAGAGCACCTCTTCGACCTCGCCCGGAGTGATGTTGTGGCCTCCTCGGATGATCAGGTCCTTGGTGCGCCCGGTGATCCAGAGGAAGCCGTCCTCGTCGAGGTAGCCGAGGTCCCCGCTGAACAGCCAACCGTCCCGCCATGTCCGACCGGTGGTGGCCTCTTCCTTGTAATAGGCGCGGTGGGCCCCCGGTCCCCGCACGGTGATCTCACCCACCTGCCCGGCCGGAACCTCATCACCGTGGTCGTCCACGATCCGGATCTCGACGCCGGGTAGGGGCCGGCCGGCCGAGCCGAGGTGGTGGCCCTTGTCGCCGGACGGCGAGCGACTGACCGCCCCGAACTCGGTGAGCCCGTAGCCGACCAGCACGTCGGCCCGGGACAGCCGTTCTCCCAGGCGGGCGAGCGTGGCCCGGGCGACCGGGGCCCCGCCGATGGTGACCGCGGCCAGGCCGGAGAGGTCGGTGGTGGCGAAGCGCGGATGGGCCACGATGAGCTGCGCCATGGCCGGGACGATGAACGAGGCCACCGGACGGCGGTCCTCGGTCAACGCCAGCCAGGTGCCCGCGTCGAAACGGGGGAGGTACCACCCGCTGAGCCCGCCGCTCATCGGCCCGTAGACCAGCAACACCCCACTGGTGGTCGAGAACGGCGAGGCGGTCATGAATCCCAATCCGTTCCACTCCGGGGTCGGACCGGCCCGCGGTGGGCCGTACCGGACGACGACGGCTTTGGGGGCTCCGGTCGTCCCCGAGGTGTACATGATGTCCATGATCTCGGTCGACCGGTCCGGCCTCGGGCCCCGGTCGAGCTCCGAGCCGTCCGGGTGCAAGAGGTCGGCCCAGTCGAGGGTCCCCTCCTCGCCGTCGGTCGTGGCCACCACCGGGGGAGGTGAGGGGCCGGCGGGCGCGCTCGGGGGCCAGCCGCCTCCGACCCCGGGACTGGCCAGGATCACCGTGGGCTCGGCGTGGGCCAGGATGGTCCTGAGCTCCGGTCCGGCCAGCCTGGTGTTGACCGGGACCGCGATCGCTCCGGCGCGGTGCACGGCGGCATAGGCGATGAGCCAGGGGAAGGGTTCTTCGGGGGCGATGGCGATGACCACCCGGTCCCCCGGTCCGAGGCCGTGTCCGACCAGCCCGCGGGCCAGCCGGTTCGATTGGGTGTGCCAGGTGGCGAAGGTCAGGTCGGTCCCGTCGGCGAGGTTGTGCCAGGCGACGGCCGAGGGGTGCCGATCCGCCACGGTGCCGATCTCGTCGGGCTCCGCGCCGGACCCGGCCACTACGGAGCGGAGGCCTGGTTCCTTTCCCCTCGGTCCGCTCATCGGACCCCGTTCAGTACGGTTCGCATCCTTCGAGGATGCGACGTGGGTTTTCGATCATCATCGTCGAGATGTCCTCTGGGCTGATTCCCGAACGCAGCATCTGGGGGAGGACATCGTCGGGGATGTGCGTCCACCGCCACTCCTTCCATGCGGCAGAGATGGAGGGTGGAAACCAGTCGACGTGGCACATGGCGTCGTGGGACAGCACGATCCGGTCGGCGTGGCCCCGCTGGCAGAGCACGTTGACGGCCTCGATGCGCTCGGCCAACGAGAAGGTGCCGATGCCGAAGTGGTCGAAGCCCACGTACGAACCGTTGGCGATGATCGACTCGTGGTAGCGGGTATCCAGTGTCCCGCCGGAGTGGCCGATGACCACCTGGTTGAGGTCGACGCCCTCCTCGGCCAGGATCCGCTGCTGCTCGAGCCCCCACGGCTCCGGCGGGGTGGGGGTGTGGGTGGTGATGGGGGTGCCGGTCTGCCGGTGGGCCTGGGCCACGGCCCGCAGGACACGCTCCACTCCCGGGGTGATGCCGGCCCTGTCCGTCGCGCACTTGAGGATGCCGGCCCGGACCCCGGTCTCGCCGATGCCCTCACGGATCTCTCTCACGAAGAGCTCGGTCATCGGCTCCGGACCGCCCGTGATGGTGCCCGGGCCCCGGAAGTGGAAGTACATGGGCACTTCGTTGTACGTGTACACGCCGGTGGCGGCGATGATGTTGATGTCGGGAACCAGTTCGGCCACGGAGACGATGCGGGGGATGAAGCGTCCGAGGCCGATGACCGTCAGGTCGACGATGGTGTCCACCCCACTGTCCTTGAGCTCACGCAGCCGCTGCACCGCGGTGGCCTGCGCACCTTCTTCGTCCCACTCCGCCGCTGTCTTCTCGATGTCGGGACTCAACACGAAGACGTGCTCGTGCATGAGGGTCGATCCGAGGTCGCCCCCCTCGATCGGTCCCCTCACCGTATTGATGCGAGCCATCCTGTCGTTCCCCTCCTTGGTCACGGCCGGATGAGCCGGTGGGCCGGCGGCTGGACCACCGGATCGTATCGCCGCTCACGGGATCGGGCCCCGGGGTCAGTCCACGGGCAGGTACCCGGGTCCGGGGCCGAGGGCCGCGGCCAGATCGCCGGGGTTGGACAGCGCACAGGTGCGCAACGAGAGGCAGCCGCAGCCGATGCAGCTCGACAAGCCGCCGCGAAGGGCCTCGAGCAGTGCGATTCGCTGGTCCAGCCGATCGCGCCAGCCTCGGGTGAGCCGTCTCCAGTCCTGTTGGTTCGGTGCCCGGTCAGCGGGCAGATCGGCGAGCGCGTCGACGATCTCTTGGAGGCTGAGTCCCACCCGCTGCGCGATTCGGATGCAGGCGATGCGCCGGAGGACGTCGCGGCGGAACCGCCGCTGACCGCTCGCCGTGCGCTCGGCCTGGATGAGCCCCTGCCGGTCATAGAAGCGGATGGCTGATGCGGCCATCCCGCTCCGTTCGGCCACTTCTCCGATGGTGAGCAACTCCTGCATGCGGTCCTGCCGATCTTCCGGCCCGGGTGATGCCTCGTGTGAGATCGTCCCGAACGGGGCTTGACTTAAACATTACTTTAACATTTACCGTTGCGTGTGATGTCACCGCAGGACGAGGAAACGAGGAATCACATGCCAGTCGCCATTGTCACCGGAGCGTCGCGAGGATTCGGACGTGCCCTGGCCACTGATCTGGCCGACAGCGGATGGGGTCTGGTCATCGACGGCCGCAACGCCGGGTCTCTCGGCGCGGTGGCGGAGCGCCTGCAAGCCCTGGGCGGGCCTGTCCGGCCGGTCGTCGGCGATGTTGTCGATCCCGATCACCGGGCCCGGCTGGTCGCCGAAGCCACCGGGCTGGGTGGGCTGGACCTCCTGGTCAACAACGCCAGCGAGCTCGGGCCCAGTCCACTGCCCACCCTCGAGCAGTTCCCGCTCGATGCGCTGCGGACCGTGTACGAGGTGAACGTCGTCGCTCCGCTGGCCCTGCTCCAGCTGGCCCTGCCCCTGTTGAGGCGCTCGGGGGGTGTCGTCGTGTCGTTGTCGTCGGATGCCGCCGTCGAGGCCTACGAGGGCTGGGGCGGATACGGATCCTCCAAGGCGGCGGTGGACCAGCTCCACCGGGTCCTGGCCGTGGAGGAGCCGAAGCTGCAGATCTACCAGTTCGATCCTGGGGACATGCGGACCGACATGCACCAGGCCGCCTTTCCCGGTGAGGACATCTCGGACCGGCCCGAGCCCGAGTCGGTGGTCCCGGCTCTGCGGCGACTGCTCCGGTCAGGAGCACCGAGCGGCCGGTACCGGGCCGCCGACGGGGTGCGGTCATGACCACCGCCACCGTGCCTCCGGCCGGCATGCCACCGACAGCCGTGCCATCCGCACCCGTGCCGGCCCGATTCACCTACGACCTCCCGGCGGCGCTCGAGGCTTCCGAGCCCCCGGAGGCTCGGGGGCTGACCCGTGATGCGGTCCGGATGCTGGTCGCCTCCAAAAGCGACCGGTCGCTCGTCCCCAGCTCCTTCAGCTTCCTGCCCAAGTTCCTCGAGGCCGGTGACACGCTCGTGATCAACACCTCCGGCACCATTCCGGCGGCCGTCGAGGTGGTGGCCGACGACGGGTCCGAGCTCGCCGTCCATCTCTCCACCCGGCTCGACGACGACCGGTGGGTGGTGGAGCCCCGACGGGTCTTGGGCCGCTCTACCGAGCGGTGGGAGGGATCCCCGCCGCCGCGGCGCCTCCATGCCGGCGGAGGTGCGGAGCTCATCCTCGACGAGCCCTATGGGGCCGGCGACCGGCTGTGGGTGGCCAGCCTCCACCTGGGCCGGCGGACGCTCAGCTGGCTGGCGGTCCACGGGCGCCCGATCCGGTACGGCTATGTCAGCCGACCGTGGCCGATCGAGATGTACCAGAACGTGTATGCCACCGAGCCCGGGAGTGCGGAGATGCCGAGCGCCGGCCGGCCGTTCACCCCCGAGGTCATCACCCGGTTGGTGGCCAAGGGTGTGGCCGTCACCCCCTTGGTCCTGCACACCGGAGTGGCCTCGCTGGGTGAGGACGAGCTGCCCTATCCGGAACGGCTCCACGTACCCGCGTGGACGGCCGACCGCGTCAACGCGGCCCACCGGAGTGGCCACCGCGTCGTCGCCGTGGGGACGACGGTGGTACGGGCCCTCGAGACCTCGGTCGGGCCCGACGGGGTGGCGCACGCGTACGACGGCTGGACCGATCTCGTGGTGTCCCCCGAGCATCCGGTCCGGATCACCGACGGGCTGCTCACCGGCTGGCACGAGCCCGCTTCTTCGCACCTGTTGATGCTCGAGGCCATCGCCGGCCCCGACCTGCTGCGCCACTCCTACCGGGCCGGACTGGCCGAGGGATACCGCTGGCACGAATTCGGGGATGTCCACCTCATCCTGCCGTGATCCATGTCGCGGCCAGGTCCCGTGGCCCAGGCCCCCGCGTTGATTGACGCCCACCGGAGGGCACCATACGATGCTGCCGGTCGGCCAACGGATTGGGTGCCACGGGAGGCCTGGAGGTGCGGAAGTGTCCCAGACTCTTCATCGGTGGTGAGCGGGTCGGGCCCCGTCCGTCGGGGACGGACCGGTGAGCGGCCTCTACGAAGCCAGTCGGGAGCACTACCCGATGTCGGGCCTGGACGAGTTCATGATCCACAATCACCCCCATCCGGTGCGGGTCATGTGGACATCGGATGTCCAGGCCTACGAGCGGATGTGG
>JBEKOI010000221.1:0-7100 GCA_049521915.1 Acidimicrobiales bacterium
AGGTAGTCCTTGGGGAAGAAGTCGAGCAGCGTGTAGGGAGCCTCCCCCGGGGCGCGGCCGTCGAGGTGGCGGCTGTAGTTCTCGATGCCCGAGCACACGCCGGTCTCGGCCAGCATCTCGAGGTCGTGCTCGGTGCGGACCCGGAGGCGTTGCGCTTCGAGGAGCTTGCCCTCCTTCTCGAAGTACTGCAGGCGCTCCCGAAGCTCCACCTCGATGCTGCCGACCGCCCGCTGGACGATCTCGTCGCCGGTGACGTAGTGGGTGGCCGCGTAGACGGCGATGTCCTCTTGCTCGTCGCCCATTTCGCCCGTCATCACGTCGAAGGGCACGATGCGTTCGATGGTGTCGCCGAACATCTCGACGCGCAGGGCCTGCTCCTCGTAGGCCGGATGGATCTCCACCGTGTCGCCGCGGGCGCGAAAGGTGCCGCGGACGAGGTTGACATCGTTGCGGGCGTACTGCAGATCAACCAGCTTGCGCAGGATGTCGCGCTGGTCGTACTGGTCGCCGACCTTGAGGCCCAGGATGCGGTCCCGGTACTCACTCGGCGACCCCAACCCGTAGATGCACGACACCGAGGCCACGACGATGACGTCCCTGCGCATGAGCAGGGACGAGGTGGTGGCGTGCCGGAGTCGGTCGATCTCGTCGTTGATGGACGAGTCCTTCTCTATGTAGGTGTCCGTCGTGGGGAGGTACGCCTCGGGCTGGTAGTAGTCGTAGTACGAGACGAAGAACTCGACCCGGTTCTTCGGGAACAGGTCCCGCAACTCCGATGAGAGCTGGGCGGCCAAGGACTTGTTCGGCTCGATGATGAGAGTGGGCCGTTGGACCTGTTCGATCATCCAGGCGATCGTGGCCGTCTTCCCCGACCCGGTGATGCCCTGGAGGGTCTGGTAGCGGTCTCCCCTCTTCGTTCCTTCAACGAGCGCGGCAATGGCTCCGGGCTGGTCGCCGGAGGGCTTGAACGGTGAGACGACCTGGAAATCGGTCATTGAGTGAGGATACCGGGAGGGTGTGACGGTGCCGGTCGTCTCGAGCGAGCATGGTTTTTCGACTCGTACCGGATCTCGTACGACCCCGAATTGGATCCACGGGACGTGCAGTCCCCCTCTGGGGGACCGATGTGCGGAGCTGGCACGGTCGGCGAGATCGCCCAGGTAGACGTGATCAGGGGAGGTCGGCGGTGAGCCACTCCCACAGGCGGGCGACCTCGGCTTCGAGCGCGGCGACGTCGCCCGAATTGTCCACCACGAAATCTGCTTCCTTGAGACGCTCCTCCCGGCTTATCTGGGCCCGGATGCGCGCCTCGGCATCGGCGCGGTCCATGTGACGTTGGGACAGCAGCCTCTCGAGCGCGGTATCGGTCGGGCAGTCGACCACGACCACCCGGTCCAGCTTGACCGTCTCCCGGTGCACCGCAGTCAGTAGCGGGATGGCCAGGACCACAATGTGGTCGGTCTCCTCGAGGGCGTCGCGCGCGTCGATCATGGCGATTCCGATGGCCGGGTGCGTGAGGGCGTTCAGGTCGGCCCGGGCCGCATCATCGGCGAAGACCACGGCGGCCAGTGCCGGACGGTCGATGGTGCCGTCGGGGGCGAGTATCCCCGGGCCGAAGCGGTCAATCAACGGTTGATAGGCCGGGCCGCCGGGCGTCACGACGTCCCGGGCCACTTGGTCGGCGTCGATGAGGTCGGCCCCGCGGGCGACGAGGAGATCGGCCACGGCCGACTTTCCTGATCCGATGCCCCCGGTGAGGCCGACCGCCAGCACCGCCGCATGGTAGCGGCTATACCGAGCGCCGCGAATGAAGCCCGCTATGCTGCCCAGCCCGTCATGGCCTCGCGCCCTCTTCGTCATGCCCGAACGCGTATTCGGCACCCGCTATCGGGGCGTTTGCTCGATTCGGCCGCCTGGCTGGCCCTGGCCTCGATCGCCTACATCCCCTCGTTCCTGACCCAACCGGGAAAGATCGCCGCCGACACCAAGCAGTATCTCTACCTCGACCCGGGCCGCGTGATCCAGAGCGCCATTTCCATGTGGAATCCCGACGTCGGGGCGGGCGGGGTCACCCACGAGAACATCGGCTACCTCTTCCCGATGGGCCCCTACTACTGGGTGGTCCAGCAACTCGGGATCCCCATGTGGATCGGGCAACGCTTCTGGATGGGCTCCTTGTTCTTCGCCGCCGGTACCGGGGCGTGGAAGCTGTGCCGGCTCCTCGGGGTGAACCGGACCGGCCAGGCCGCCGCGGCCCTCGCCTACATGCTGAGCCCGTTCGTCATCGACGACATCGCCCGTCAATCTGCGGTGATAATGCCCTGGGCCGCCCTCGGTTGGTTCATGTCCTTGACCGTGCTGGCCGTCCGCAAGGGGGGCTGGCGGTACCCCGCGCTCTTTGCGATCGTGGTGGCGCTGGTGGGTGGGGTGAATGCGACCTCCATCCTCCTGGTCGGCCTGGCGCCACTCCTTTGGCTCTTCTACGCCGCCTTCGTCACCAAGGAGGCCCCGGGCCGAGCCGTGCTCAGGGCGGCGCTGAGGATCGGGTTCCTCTCGCTCGGGACATCGCTGTGGTGGATCGCCGGGCTGTGGGCCGAAGGGGCCTATGGCATCAACATCCTCAAGTACACCGAGACCCTTCCCACGGTCACCGTCACCTCCCTGGCCTCTGAGGCGATCCGCGGCCTCGGGTACTGGTACTTCTACGGCCAGGACAAGCTGCAACCCTGGACCCTGGCTTCCCTGGCTTACACCCAGTGGCCCTGGCTGATCGCCGTGAGCTTTGCCGTTCCGACCATCTGCTTCGGTTTCGGGATGTTGGCCCGCTGGCGCTACCGGGCGTTCGCGACGGGCCTCGTCGTCCTCGGCGTGATGGTCGCCGTCGGCGCGTACCCCTACACCAACCCCACCCCGCTCGGGAACCTGATCAAGACGGCCGGCTCGGATTCGACAGTCGGTCTGGCCATGCGCTCGTCCAACCGCATCGTGCCGGTGGTGATCCTCGGGCTGGCGCTGCTGCTGGGAGCCGGGATCTCCGCCATACGCCGCTCGGTGCGTTGGGCCGGGTTGGTCGTCCTGGTGCTCTCGGCCGCCCTCCTGGCCGCCAACCTCCCGCCGTTGTGGGACGGCACCCTGGTGGCCTCCAACCTCGATCGGCCCTCCGCCCTGCCCGGCTACATCACCGAGGCGGCCCACTATCTCAATGCGCAGAACCACGACACCCGGGTGCTCGAGATTCCCGGCGAGGACTTCGCCTATTACACCTGGGGGGTGGCGGCCGACCCGGTCTGGCCCGGGCTCATGACCCGCCCCTACCTCATCAGGGGGGTCCAGCCCATAGGCGAGCCGGGCACCGTCAATCTCCTGGAGGCGCTCGACGAGTCGATCCAAGACGGCGTGTTCGTGCCCTCGACGCTCGCTCCCATCGCCCGGCTCTTCTCGGCCGGCGACATCCTGTTCGAGTCCGACGTGCAGTACGAGCGCTTCGACGACGCCCGACCCCAACCGCTGTGGCTCCAGCTGCTGACCACCTCGGGCCTCTCGGCCCCGACCACCTTCGGCCGGCCCACCCTGTACAAGCCGATCACGTACCCGCTGACCGACGAGACCCAGCTCGCCATTCCCACCGGTGCCGCCATTCCGCCACCGGTCGCCGTGTTCGCCGTGCCCGATGCGCGGACCATCGTGCGGACCGAGACGCCGCAGGCGCCTCTGGTGGTCGACGGCGACGGCCAGGGCCTGGTCAATGCGGCCGCGGCCGGTCTCCTGGCCGACAACCCCACCATCTTCTACTCGGCCAGTTCGGCCAAGGCGGCGAGGAGCCCGTCCTCCCTGAAGAGCCAGCTGGCCCGCGGCGCGATCCTCGTGCTCACCGACAGCAACGACAAGCAGCTCCCGACCTGGGGCACGTTGAACGACAACTACGGCTACGTGGAGAGCGCGGGAGAGACTCCGCTCGCCATCAACCCCTCCGAGGTGGCCATGCCGGTGTTCCCCGGCGCCGGGAGCGACACCCAGACCGTGGCCGAAATAAGCCAGGTCGCATCGGTGCGGGCCACGGCGTACGGCAATCCCGTTGCCAACACACCGGAGAACCGCCCCTTCCAGGCCATCGACGGCAACCCGGACACGGCCTGGACCGAAGGTGCCTTCAGCGCCGCCACCGATGAGAGCCTGCAGATCAAACTGACCCATCCGGTCACCACCAACCACATCTCCTTGCTCCAACCCCAGACGGGGGAGCCGAACCGACACGTGACCCGTGTGACGCTCACCTTCGACGGCCACAAGCACGTGAACGTCGCGCTGTCGCACGCCTCGCGGGTGGGCTTCGGCCAGGTGGTCACCTTCGGCCGCACGACCTTCAGCACGCTCAAGGTGACCGTCGACGCCACGAGTTCGGGCATCCGCAAGAGCTACCAGAGCCAGAGTGCCGTGGGGTTCGCCGAGGTAGACATCCCCGGTGTTCCTGCCGCCACCGAGACGCTGCGCCTCCCGACCGACCTCCTGAGTGCCGCCGGGTCGGCGTCCGCCTCACACCAGCTCGACATCATTTTGAATCGCGAACGCGCCGATCCCGCCACGCCGCCCCGGACCGACCCTGAACTGACGTTGGCCCGGCAGTTCACCCTGCCGACGGCCCGGGACTTCTCGATCGGCGGGCTGGCCCGGATTTCGACCCTGATCCCCGATCCGGTGGTCAACAGTCTCGTCGGGCGCACGGCGGCCACAGCCACCCCCAGTTCGCGGGGCGAGGCCACCGTGGCGTTCGCCAACTCGTCGGGCCGCCTGCCGGGAGACCTGAACGCCGATGCCAGCGCAGCGGTGGACGGAAATCCGAACACGTCGTGGATGCCCGGGCTCGGTGCGCAAGACGGCGGTTGGGTCGACTTCGGACTCAGCAAGCCCATCACCTTCGACCACCTCGATCTGCAGCTGGTAGCCGACGGGAGGCATTCGATCCCCACCGCCATCACGGTCTCCACCTCATCGGGAAGCCGCCGCGTCACCCTTCCTCACATCGGCACAGGAAAGGGTCGCCCCCAGGGCTCCGTGACCCCGGTCCTGGCCCAATTCCCCGCCCTCACCGGTTCGAACATCCGTATCACGATCGATGCGACGGATCCCGTCCACTTCCTCGACTACGTCTCGGGCAAGGAGAACACCGAGCCCGTCGGCCTCGCCGAAGCCGGCATCCCCGGCGTCGCCGCCCAGACCACGCCGGCGCAGATCCCCACCCGCTGCTGGTCCGACCTGCTCCAGGTCGACGGCAAGCCCATCGACATCGAGATCAGCGGGTCCTCCGCCACGGCTCTGTCCAACGGAGGCCTGTCGATCACCGGCTGCGGCAACTCTGCGCAGGGCATCAGATTGAGTGCCGGCACGCACATTCTGACCACCAGCCCCTCCTCCACCGCCGGGCTGAACGTGGACTCGCTGACGCTGGCGTCCGCGGCCGGCGGCGCCCCCCTTCCCCTGACTCCCACTGGACTGATACCGGCCAGCCCGGGGCCGGTCGCCCACTCGCCGTCGGTCAGGGTGCTGAGCCAGAACCGATCGGGCATGAGGGTTTCGGTGTCCGGTGACGGCACGCCCTTCTGGCTGGTCCTGGGTGAAAGCCAGAGCCGGGGGTGGGTGGCAACCACCCAGTCCGGGGTCGCCTTGGGGTCTTCGACCCTCGTCGACGGCTACGCCAACGGGTGGTACGTCCCGGGTAGCGCAGCGAAGGGCACCACCGTGGTGAACATCGAGTGGCAGCCCCAGCGGGTGGTCAATGCCGCGATTCTGGCTTCGTCCGGGGCGCTCGCGGCGAGCCTCGGACTGGTCCTCCTCCCACCGGGGATCGTGGCGGGACGTCTGGCCCGCAGACGGTCCCGCAGGCGGAAGGGGACTGGGACGGCCGGGGCCGTCGGGGCCGCCCCGCCGCATGCGCGCGCGGCGGTGGACCCGGACATGGAGCCGCGCCTGGCGAATCCCTTGCGGAGTGGGGGTCGCAGGCCGGCGTGGTACTGGGCCGCCGGCATTGCCGTCCTGGGTGGCCTCGTGGCGGCGGCGGCTGTTGCCCCACTGGCCGGATTGGCCGTCGGTGCCGTGCTCCTGCTGGGACTGCTCGTCGATCGCAGCCGGGTCCTTCTCGTGCTCGGCGCTCTCGGGCTTATCACCCTGACGGGCGTGGTCATGGCCCGTGGGCAGTTCATCCACAGATTCGTCCCCGACATCAACTGGCCGGCCCACTTCCCCGTGGCCAACAGCCTGACCTGGCTCGCCATCTGCCTACTGGCGGCGGATGCCATCGTGGTCGCCGTGCGACTGCGCCCGTCCTCCGCCCGATCGGACAAAGATGACGGTCCGGCCGCCGGAGAAGACGGCGCGGCAGCCGGCGCGGAGGCCGCCAAAGACGGCTCTTCAGCCGAGCACGGCCACGGCGGCGGTCTCTGACGGGTCCGGCGTCTCGGGCGGCGGGCGGCTCCGGCGCCACCAGGCAATTGAGTTCTTGAGACGCAATGCGGGCTTCTCCACGATGAAGTAGCTGAGGCTGGCCGAAACGATCGCCAGACCCAGGACGCCGAGGAAGAAGGCCCAGAACTCCTCATTGAAGAGCGCGTAATGCCCCACTTTGAGGATCTCGTAGATCCACGTCTCGTGCCACAGGTAGATGCCGTACGAGATGACACCGAGGGAGGACACCGGCCACCACTGGAGGAAGCGGCGGATCAGCCCCTTGCCCTGGGGTCCGAACACGGCCGGTAACAGCAGGAAGAACGCGAACATCCCGTAGAGCGTCTGGCGGGCGATGTCGAGCTGGGACTCGTGGTACACCGGGATGATCGGGTCCCCGATGTGGGCCACGGCCCAGAAGCAGACCCCGGCGCAGGCCCACGACAGCCACGGGAACACACGGGACCACATCCAGCGGACCTCTTTGTCGTGGTGGTGCATCCAGGCGCTGACCACGGCGAGCCCCATGCCCAGGCCGAAGAGGTCGAAGTAGGCGGGGAGCCAGACGGTGGCCAACCTGAAGAACGGCGTATGGCCCGACTGGAACGGCATGATGGTGAAACGCCAGGCGACGCTGATCGCCACCAAGGTCACCACGCCCA
>JBEKOI010000222.1:0-7071 GCA_049521915.1 Acidimicrobiales bacterium
GGTACCAGGCACCGACCTGCTCGGGGGTGGCTCCGTCGGCGGGTTCGATGAACACGGAGACCATCCCCGGGAACCGGTGGTCGAGGGTGAGCTCCGCCGGCACGCCGTCCTCGCCCCGGCGGTGCTCCCACTCGAAGTGGTAGAGGCCGGTGTGGATGTGGTCGCGGTCGGTGAACATCCGCCCGGCGGCGTGGAGCACGTTGACCTGGTCGACCGCCCACCGGTTCCACTCGTCGTGGTGGCCGTCGAGCACGTAGTAGAGGCCGAGGTAGCTGCCCGTCTCCGGATCGGAGACCAGGGCCGCGGGCCCCTCCGGGTAACGCAGGGCTTTGAGCGGGGCGGTAGCCACGAAGCGGGCCCCGGCGAAGTTGTAGGCGCCGATCTGGCACCCGGCGTAGAAGTGGTCCCGCTCGTACCACCGGTTGTACTCCACCTGCCGGCCCCGGTGCGGCTCCACCAGGGTGTACAGCATGGTGCCGATGCGGATGGGATCGTCGGTCACGCCCCCCTGGGCGGGGATGGATCTACCGGTCATGGTGCTCGTGCTCCGTTCGTCGGCCGTCAGGGCCATGGTCCGCACCGCTCCTCACCGCACCGCCACCGGCGGGGCCATGGATGCGGCCCGATCGGCCAGGGTCCTCTTGTCTACCTTCATCATCGAGGTCAGGGGAAGGCTGTCGACCACCACGAGCCGGTCGGGCGCCTTGTAGTCGGCCAGGGAGGCGCGGGCCGCCTCCCGCAATTCGGCCAGCAGCCGGTCTGCCGGAAGCTGCTCGCCGCCCGCCGGAACCACGAAGGCCACGCCGATCTCGCCCAGGACGGGGTCGGGAACACCCACCACCGCCACCTGTTCGACGGCCGGGTGGGCCCCGAGCACCCCTTCGACCTCGGCCGGATACACGTTGTACCCGCCGCGGATGTAGAGCTCGTTGGCCCGGCCCACCAGGTGGAGGCAACCGTCGCCGTCGACGAAGCCGAAATCGCCGGTGGTCAACCAGCCGTCGCCGGCCAGGACCGCTCGGGTGGCATCGCCGTCGTAGACCAGCCCGGCGGCCCCCGGACCGACCGGCGGCCCGCCCCAATAGCCGCGCATCACCGCGGCCGAACGAAGCCGGACCCGGCCCACCTGTGCGGACGCCATCGGCCGGCCGTCGTCATCGGCGACGGACAGCTCGACCCCCGGCACCGGTCGCCCCACCGAGTTGGCCACCACCTCGTCCGGGTCGCCGGGGACGGTCCCGGTGCCGAGCGACGCCTCGGTCGAGGTGTACCGCACCACCACCGGCACCCCGAACCGAGCGCGCAAGGCGGCCACCAGCTCGGGTGGAACCCGGGACGCTCCGGTGCCCACGATGCGCAGCGAGGAGACGTCCGTCGCCTCGAGGTCGGGGTGGGCGAGGACCAGGGCCCACTGGGTGGGGACGCCCTGGGCCACGCTGATCCGCTCCTCGCCGATGATCCGGATGGTGTCGGCCGCCCGCCACGGGGTCGGGGTGATGACCGTGGTCACCGCGTTGGCGATCTCGTCCCAGGTGCGGGTCATGGAGCCGACATGGGCGAACGGGAGCGGCGAGAGGCGCCGGTCCCCCGGCTCGGACAGCACATCGGTGCCGGATGCCACCGCGGCCAGGGCGTCATGGTCGAACACCGCCCCCTTGGGCAGTCCGGTGGTGCCGCTCGTCCACACCACGGCCACCGGATCGGTCGGCCACAGCTCGGGAAACCGGGGCGGGGGTGGGCCGGTCATGGCGTCGGCGACGGCCGACCGGCGGAGCACGTCCCCGGTCGGACCGGCCGGCGGTGTGGCGTCGTCGTCGACCACGGTGACCGCCGGCCTGGTCCGGTCGAGGACGGACAGCACCTCGCGTTGGCCGAGGCGGAGGTTGATGCCCGAGGTGATCGCCCCCAGCCGGGTGGCGGCGGCGAAACAGACCATGTAGTCGATCGAGCTCGGAAGCATCAGGCAGACCACCGAGCCGCGGCCCACGCCGCGGGAAGCGAACAGCCCGGCCACGCCGTCGGCGGCCCGGTCCCACTGGGCGAAGGTCAGGTGCCGGCGGGGAGTCTCCCCGGTCGCGGGCTCGACGTACGCCTCGACGTCGGCATTGTCCGTCGCCGCGGCCCGCAGGACCTCCACCACGGTCTGCCACTCGCCCGCAACCTGACGCACCGTCATACCGGGGCCGACTGTAACAGGGCCGCCGCGGCCCGCTCTGCGCCGCCCCGGCCCTCAGAAGGTGAGGACGCCACGGGCCAGCTTGCCGGCCTCCATGTCCTCGACGATGTCGCGGAACCCCTCGAGGGGGCGCTCCTCGGTGACCAGTTCGTCGAGCATCAGCTTGCCGGACAGGTAGAGCTCCACCATGAGCGGGATGTCGTGGTGCGGGCGGGATGATCCGTAGCGGCAACCGAGCAGGCCGCGGTCCACGTAGGCCAGGGCGTTCACATCCACCGACACCTCCGTCCCCTGGGGCGGGATGCCGATGGCCAGCGCATTGCCGCCCCAGTCGAGCACGTCGAGGGCGTTGCGGAGCACGGCGGGGTGGCCCACGCAGTCGAACGACCAGTTCACCCCGCCGGTCCAGCCCAGGGCCCCGGTGACCCGCGCCGGTCCCGGGGGGACCAGCTCGCGGATGGCGGCAACTGCGTCGGTGGACGAGGCATCGACGAAGTGGGTGGCCCCGAACTGGCGGGCCAGCCCCTCCTTGGAGGCCAGGGTGTCGACGGCGATGATCCGGCTGGCGCCGGCCAGGCGGAGACCCTGGATCACGTTGAGGCCGACGCCGCCGACCCCGAAGACGGCCGCCGTCTCCCCCGCCTGGACCTTGGCCCGGTTGAGCACCGAGCCCACGCCAGTAAGGACCCCGCAGCCGATGAGGCAGGCCGAGGTCATGGGGACGTCCTTCGAGATCTTGACCGCCTGCACCTCCTTGACGATGGTCGACTCGGTGAACACCGACGTCCCGGCGAAGTTGGAGGCCGGTTCGCCTTTGAACGTGAACGGCTGGGACACGTTGCCGAGCGTCTTCACGCACCAGGTCGGGTGGCCGGTGCTGCAGGCCCGGCAGTTGCCACAGCTCTGCAGGGTGGCGATCACCACGTGGTCGCCGACCTTGACCGCCCTCACTTCGGAGCCGACGGCCTCGACCACCCCGGCACCCTCGTGACCGAGCACGGAGGGCGCCTTCCACGGGATGGTGCCGTTGATCACGGACAGGTCGCTGTGGCAGACGCCGGCGGCCCCGATGGCCACCCGGACCTCGGTGGGTCCCGGGTCCCCGACACTCAGCTGGTCGGTGACCTCCACGTCGTCACCGGTGTACACGATGCCTCGCATGGCATCCCTCCCTCTCTTCTGTACTGATCGTCTTCTGTACTGATCGTCTTCTGTACTGATCGTCTTCTCTACTGATCGGAACTGATCGAATCCCTGCTCGTCGGAACCCGTCGACGGCCCATCGGAACCTGTCGGACCGAGGGCAGACGGGACCGGGTCATGCCGGACCCGGGTGCGCGTCCCGCAGCTCGCGCTTCAGCACTTTGCCGCTGGCGTTGACGGGAAGCGAGTCGACGGCCACCACCTGCCTCGGCACCTTGTAGTTGGCCATCCGTTCGCGGGCCCACGAGATGAGGCCGTCGTCGAGGTCGCCCGGGTCGGGGCCCGCGGCCGGCACCACCACGGCCAGGCCCACCTCGCCCAGCCGCCGGTCGGGCACGCCGACCACGGCCACCTGCCCCACCCCGGGGTGGAGCCGGAGGACGGCCTCGACCTCGGCCGGGTAGACGTTGAACCCACCGCTCACGTACATGTCCTTCAAGCGGTCGGTGATGGCGACGTTTCCGGCGCCGTCCATCATCCCCACGTCACCGGTGTGCAACCAGCCGTCGATGTCGATGGCCTCGTCGGTGGCCTCGGAGTCGTTGAAGTACCCCCGCATGACGTTGTACCCCCGCACGACGATCTCACCGGCCTCCCCCCTGGGGAGCTCGGCCCCGTCGCCGCCGATGATCCGGACGTCCACATCGGGGATGGCCCGGCCCGAGGTGCCCGAGATCACCTCGGCGGAGTCCCCCCGGCGGCACATGGTCACCGTCCCGGTCGCCTCAGTCAGCCCGTAGGCGGTGAGGACGGTCTCGATGCCGAGGTCGGACCACAGCCCCTTCACCAGCTCGACCGGGACGACGGCGGCGCCGGTGACCACGAGGCGCAGCGACGAGAGGTCGAACCCGTCGCGCTCGGGGTGGTCGAGGATGGACTGGAAGATGG
Organism: Acidimicrobiales bacterium; assembly: GCA_049521915.1. Lineage (GTDB taxonomy): Bacteria > Actinomycetota > Acidimicrobiia > Acidimicrobiales > RAAP-2 > Bog-756. Next base: position 4,268 of record JBEKOI010000222.1, read on the forward strand.
TCGGCGGGCCCGGAAGCACGGTGATGTGCTCGGTCTCGACCCTCGACATGACCCGGTCGACATCGAAGACCGGCTCGGGCACCATGGTGGCCCCCGTCATCAGACAGGCCAGGATGCCGGCCTTGTAGCCGAAGGTGTGGAAGAAGGGGTTCACGATCAGGTACCGGTCCCCCCGGCTCAGCCCGACCACCTCGGACCAGGTGGCGAAGGTGCGCAACGTCTGACCGTGGGTGGTCATGGCCCCCTTGGGAAGCCCGGTGGTCCCCGAGGTGAACACCAGGTCGGAGAGGTCCCCCGAGGTGATGGAGGCGGTGCGGCCGGCGGCCACGTCGGCTGAGCACGCCCCGCCCTCCTGCAAGAAGACCTCCCAGTCGACCACCGGGTCACCCTTGGCCGTCGACGGGCCCGGGACCCGGTCACCCCGGCGGAGGACCACCACCCGCTCGAGCTCGGGCACCTTGGCCCCCGCGGCCACTGCGTCGTCGAGGAGCCGCGTGTAGTCGTTCCCGAGGAACCCGTCGACGGTGAAGAGCAGTCGGGCTCCGGACTGGGCCAGGATCTGGGCAGCCTCGGCCCCTTTGAACCGCGTGTTGAGTGGCACCAGGAGGGCCCCGGCGCCGACGGCTCCGAGGGCGGCGACCACCCACTCGGCACAGTTCGGCGCCCAGATGGCCACCCGGTCGCCACGTTCGATCCCGTTGGCCACGATGGCCCGGGTGGCCGAAGCCACCTCATCGGCCAGTCGGTCGAAGGTGAGACGGATGGTCGAGCCGTGCGGTCCGTGGACGTCGACCACCGCCTCCAGCTCACCGAACCGGGCCGCGGCATCCTCCACCAGCCCGGGGATGGTCCCCCACTGAAGATCCCCTCGGGGATCGGTCACATCTGACACTCCGTCAGGGTAGTTCGATCGCCGGCTCAGGGATGCTGGCTGCTCACCGAGACCACCTCACCGGTCATGAAGGTGGCGTACTCGCTGGCAAGGAAGGCGATGACGTTGGCCACCTCCCACACCTCGGCGCCGCGACCGAAGACCTCGCGCCGGCTCAGCTCCTCCAGCTCCTCGTCGGCCATGACCTTGTTGAGGAAGGGGTGGACGGCCAGGCTCGGGGAGACCGCGTTGATGCGGACGCCGTGGGCAACCGCCTCGACCGCCGCGCACCGGGTCAGCGCCATCACCCCGGCCTTGGCCGCGGCGTAGTGGGACTGCCCGGCCTGGGCCCGCCAGCCGAGCACCGAGGCGTTGTTGACGATGACCCCGTGTCGGCGGGCCAGCATGTGGCGCATGGCCGCCCGCACACAGCGGAAGGTCCCGGTGAGAGTGACGTCGAGCACGGTCGACCACTGCTCGTCGGTCATGTCCACCATGTCGACCTGCCCACCGAGCCCGGCGTTGTTGACGGCCACGTCGAACCGGCCGTGGCGCTCGGCCGCCGCATCGTAGAGGTGCCCGACCTGGGACTCGTCGGTCACGTTGCAGGGAACGGCCAGGGGGCGCTCGCCGGCCAGCTCGGCGAGCGCGTCGGCCGCCTCCCCCAGCCGCCGCTCGTGAGCGTCCGAGATGACCACGGTGGCCCCTTCCTCCACGCACCGTCTGGCTGTGGCGAACCCGATGCCGGTGCCGGCGGCGGCGGTGACGACCACCACCTTGCCGGTGAGGAGCCCGTGCCCCGAAGGGGGATCCGGGATCGTGGGCCCGCCTGTGTCATCGTCGGTCATGCCGTCCCCTTGGGTTCGGGCGGCAGGCCGAGGACCCGCTCGCCGATGATGTTCTTCTGGATCTCGTTCGATCCGCCGTAGATCGTCTCCGACCTGCTGAACAGGAAGGTCCGTTGGAACTCGTCCAGCTCGTAGGGAAAGCCCTCGGTCACGACGCCGGCCGGGCCCATGACGTCGATGGCCAGCTCGCCCATCCTGCGGTGCCAGCTGGCCCAGTAGAGCTTCATGATCGACGCCTCCGGTGGGGCCACCGGCCCCTCGATACCCGAGAGGCTGCGCAGCGTGTTGTAGCGGAGGATCTCGAGCTCGCCGAAGGAGCGGGCCAGGCGCTGTCGGATGACCGGATCCGATGCCGAGCCGTTGGCCCGGGCCACGGCCATGAGGTGGTCGAGCTCGCGCCGGAAGGAGAGCTGGTGACCGAGCAGCCCCACGCCGCGTTCGAAGGCCAGGGTGGCGAGCGCCACCCGCCAGCCGTCCCCCACCGCGCCGACCACGTTTGCGGCCGCGGTGCGGGCACCGTCGAAGAAGACCTCGTTGAACTCGGAGGTACGGGTGAGCTGGGTGATGGGGCGGACCTCGACGCCGGGCTGGTCCATGGGCACGAGCAGGTAGGAGAGGCCCCGATGGCGCACCGACCCCGGCTCGGTGCGGCAGACCACGAAGCACCAGTCGGACTGGTGGGCCAGCGACGTCCACACCTTCTGACCGGTCACCACCCACTCGTTCCCGTCGAGCACGCCCCGGGTCTGCACATTGGCCAGGTCGCTGCCCGCCCCGGGCTCGGAGTATCCCTGGCACCACAGCTCCTCGCCGGCCACGATCGGAGGCAGGAACCGCGCCTTCTGCTCGGCCGTGCCGTAGTGGATGATGGTCGGACCGATGAGGCCCTCCCCGAGGATGCTCACCCGGCCCGGCGCCCTGGCCTTCACGTACTCCTCGTTGAAGATGACCTGGTGGGCGACGGACGCCCCCCGGCCTCCGTACTCGACCGGCCAGCCGATGCAGGTCCAGCCATCGGCGGCGAGGACCATCTCCCACTCGAGGCGGGTCTCGAACCCGAACGTTTCGTCCCCCGATCCTCCCCG
>JBEKOI010000223.1:0-7058 GCA_049521915.1 Acidimicrobiales bacterium
CCGACGGATCGGCCTCCCCGCGACCAGGATGCTCCGGGGGCGGGCGGGGGGCGGGACCGGGAGCCCCTGGCCCTCCTGGCCGAGCGGACCCGACCCGTTTCCTCCAGCCAGACCCAGCTGCTCACGGTGGTCCCCCCCCTGGCCGACCTGTTCCCCGACGGCAGCCTGCGCCGCGGGAGCACCATCGCCGTCACCGGCCCGGCCGGGCATGCCGGCGGCGGCATCAGCCTGACGCTGGCCCTGCTGGCCGCGGCGTCGGGAACCGGTTGTTGGTGCGCGCTGGTCGGTCTTCCGGGGCTCGGCGCCGTCGCCTCCCACGACCTGGGCATCGACCTGTCCCGGCTGGCCGTGGTCCCCCGGCCCGGTACCGCCTGGGCCGAGGTCACCGCGGCGCTGATCGACGGCGTCGATCTCGTGGTGCTCTGCCCCCCGTTCCCTCCCCGGCCGGCCATGGCCCGCAGACTGGTGGCCAGGGCCCGGGAGCGCCGGTCGGTGCTGGTGGTGACGGGACGGCACGGATGGCCCGAGCACCCCGATGTGGAGCTGAAGGTCAGCGAGGCGCGGTGGGACGGCGTGGGTGCCGGCGAGGGGTACCTGCGCCGGCGCCGGATGACGGTGACGGCCACGGGTCGTCGGTCGTCGGCGCGTCCCCGCCACCGTCACCTGTGGCTGCCCACGCCGACCGGGGCGGTGGCGGATGCCGCCGAGGACCCGGTGGTGCCGGCATGAACCGCCTCCTCGTCGTGCGCTGCCCCGACCTCCTCGCCGATGACGAGGGGGGGGCCACCCTCCGGTCGTTCGTCGAGGTGATCGAAGCCACCGAGGCCTTCTGCCCGTGGGTCACCGCCGTGCGGACCGGCATCTGCTCGCTCCCGGCCCGCGGGCCGGCCCGCTACTTCGGGGGCGAGGGCACACTGGTCCAGCGGGTCGCCGACGCCACCTCCGGCATCACCCCGGTCGAGGTCGGTGTGGCCGACGGGTTGTTCGCCGCCGTCCTCGCCGCCCGCAGCAACCTCGTCGTCCCGGTGGGCGGGACCCCCGCCTTCCTGGCCCCCCTGCCGGTGGACGTTCTCGACCGTCCCGAACTGACCGGGCTGCTCGACCGGTTGGGTATCCGCACCCTGGGTGAGTTCGCCGCCCTTCCCGAGTCCCATGTGCTCGGTCGGTTCGGAGCCGACGGGGCCGCCTGCCACCGGGTGGCCGGTGGGTGGAGCGGTGAGCTGTCCGAGCTACGCCAGCCGGCGGACGGCCGCCGGATCGACGCCCAGCGCCGGGGAGCCCGGGGTGGCGGTGTCCCGGTGTCCGGCGGCGATCCCGAATTCTGGGGTGGGGTGAGCGACACCGATGCCCGGGCGGCTCGGGCCCTGGCCGCGGTGCAGGACCGCCTCGGCCCGGACGGCGTGGTGACCGCCTGCCTCCAAGGTGGGCGGGGGCCGGCCCAGCGAGCCCGCTTCGTCACGTGGAACGCCCGGGAACGCCACGCGGACACCACCCTCGGCGCGCCGTGGCCCGGCCAGATCCCGCCACCCGCCCCGGCGGTCGTGTATCCCGCCCCCCTCCACGCCGAACTGGCGGGGGCCGACGGCCGGCCGGTGGCGGTGTCGGGACGGGGTCTGCTCACCGCCACCCCGTGCCGGCTGTCGGTGGACAACAGCCCGTGGTCGGCGGTGACCGCCTGGGCCGGCCCGTGGCCGTCCGACGAGCGGTGGTGGTCGAGGTCCCACCGGCGGAGCGCGCGCATGCAGGCGGTGGCGGGGACGGAAGCCCACCTGCTCCTGATGGAACAAGGCCGGTGGTGGGTCGAAGCGACCTACGGATGACCGGACACCCCCACGACCGATGCCCTACGCCGAACTCCACGCCCACTCCAATTTCTCCTTCCTCGACGGGGCCAGCCATCCCGAGGAGCTGGCCGCCGGAGCCGTCCGGCTGGGTCTGGCCGGGCTGGCCCTGACCGACCACAACGGTCTCTACGGTGTGGTCCGTTTCGCCGAGGCGGCCCGGGCCTTCGGCCTGCCCACCGTCTTCGGCGCCGAGCTCACCATCACCGGGGCGGGCATGCCCGGGGTCCGCACCGGGGTGCCGGATCCGGACGGCACCCATCTGGTCGTGCTGGCCCGGGACCCCGAGGGGTACGCCCGCCTCAGCCGGGTGATCGCCGAGGCCCACCTGGCCGGCGGGGAGAAGGGGAAGCCGATCATCACCCTCGACGCGCTGTCCGACCATCACGGCGGGCACTGGCAGATCCTGACCGGGTGCCGCAAGGGGGCACTGGCCACCGCCCTGACCACCGGGGGCCCGGCGGCCGCGGCCCGGACGCTCGACCATCTGATCGGACGGTTCGGTCCCGACCACCTGGCCGTCGAGCTCTGGGACCACGGCAACCCGATCGACGCCACCCGCAACGATGCCCTGGCCCTGCTGGCCACCGACCGGGGGGTGGCCCCGGTGGCCACCAACAACGTGCACTACGCCACCCCCGCCCGGTTCCCACTGGCCACCGCACTGGCCGCGGTGCGGGCCCGGCGGACCCTGGTCGATCTCGAAGGGTGGCTCCCCTCGTCGGCCACCGCCTGCCTGCGGGGGGAGGCCGAACAACGCCGGCGGTTCGCCAGGTGGCCCGGGGTGATCGAACGGACGGTGGAGATCGCCGCCATGTGCGCCTTCGATCTGCACCTGGTGGCCCCGCGGCTCCCCGACTTTCCGGTACCCGACGGGCACACCGAGCAGAGCTGGCTGGTCGAGCTGGTCCGCCGGGGCGCCACCGACCGGTACGGGCCACGCGGAGCCGAGCGGGTGCCGGGGGCGTGGGCCCAGCTCGACCACGAGCTCGCCGTCATCGGTACGCTCGGGTTCCCCGGCTACTTCCTCACCGTCTGGGACATCGTCACGTTCTGCCGGCGTCAGGACATCTTCTGCCAGGGCCGGGGCTCGGCGGCCACCTCGGCGGTCTGTTACGCGCTCGGCATCACCAACGTCGACGCGGTCACCCTCGGCCTGTTGTTCGAACGCTTCCTCTCCCCGGCCCGCGACGGGCCACCGGACATCGACATCGACATCGAGTCGGGTCGGCGCGAAGAGGTCATCCAGTACGTCTACGAACGCTACGGCCGGCTGCACGCCGCCCAGGTGGCCAACGTGATCACCTACCGGTCGCGATCGGCCCTGCGGGACATGGGCAAGGCCCTCGGGCACACGGCCGAGGACGTGGATGTGTGGTCGAAGTCGGTCGAACGGGGAGAGCCGCTCGACCAACGGGAAGACCTCCCGCCGCTGGTGCGGGACCTGGCCTCCGACCTGCTCGACTTCCCGCGCCACCTCGGCATCCATTCGGGGGGCATGGTCATCTGCGACCGTCCGGTGGTCGAGGTCTGTCCGGTGGAGTGGGGCCGGATGCCGGGCCGCAGCGTGCTGCAGTGGGACAAGGACGACTGCGCCGCGGCCGGGCTGGTCAAATTCGACCTGCTCGGGCTGGGCATGCTCACCGCCCTGCACAACATGGTCGACCTGGTGCGCGAGTTCCATCACGTCGAGGTCGACCTGGCCCGGCTCGAACAGGAGCCCGAGGTGTACGACCTGTTGTGTCGGGCCGACACCGTCGGGGTGTTCCAGGTGGAGTCACGGGCCCAGATGAACACCCTCCCCCGCGTGCAGCCCCGGTGCTTCTACGACCTGGCCATCGAGGTGGCCCTCATCCGCCCCGGGCCGATCCAGGGTCATGCCGTCCACCCTTATATCCGGCGGCGCAACGGGACCGAGCCGGTCTCCTACCTGCATCCGCTGTTGCAGCCCGCCCTGGAGCGCACGCTCGGGGTGCCCCTCTTCCAAGAGCAGCTGATGCAGATCGCCATCGACGTGGCCGGGTTCACCTCGACCGAGGCCGACGAACTGCGCCAGGCCATGAGCGCCAAGCGGTCGGGCGAGCGGATGGCCCGCCTGCGCGACCGGCTGTTCGCCGGCATGGCCGCCCGGCAGGTGTCACCGGAGGTGTCCGAGCAGGTGTACGCGGCGCTGGCCGCGTTCGCCAACTTCGGGTTCCCCGAGAGCCACTCGGTGGCCTTCGCCCATCTGGTGTACTCCACCGCCTGGTGCAAGGTGCACTACCCCGCCGCCTTCACCGCCGGGCTGTTGAACGCCCAGCCCATGGGGTTCTGGTCCCCCCAGAGCCTGGTGGCCGACGCCAAGCGTCACGGGGTGGTCGTCCGGCGCCCCGATGTGAACGCCGGGCGCTCCGGCGCGGGGCTCGAGGAGATCGGCCACGCCGGTTCCGGGCCCGGCGGGAGGGACGGCACCGGATCGGCCGGCCCGGCCGTGCGGCTCGGACTCACATCGGTGCGGGGCATCGGTGAGGAGACGGCGGCGCGGATCGAGGGCGGACGCCCGTGGTCGGACATGGAGGACCTGGTGCGCCGGGTCGGTGTCACCCGGGTCCAGCTGGAGGCCCTGGCCACGGCCGGGGCCCTCGACGGTCTCGGCCGGTGCGGCGCCGGGCCCCGCCGGCCGGCTCCGGTCGGTGGCCGGCAGGCACGGGTCCCGAACCGACGGTCCCTGGTGTGGGGGGCGGGCGCCGCCTCCCAGGCCACCGCCGACCGGCTCCCGGGCGTGGTCACCGGAGCCGTTCCCCCGCCGCTCCCCCTCCCCACCCGGTGGGAGGAGGTGGCCGACGACCTGTGGTCGCTCGGGATGGCGCCGGACACCACGGCCATGGAGCTGGCCCGGGGCCGGCTGAGCCGACGCGGCGTGCTCCCGGCCGCCGAACTGCAGTCGAGGCCGAGCGGGGACCGGATCGCCGTCGGCGGCGTCGTGACCCATCGCCAACAACCCGAGAGTGCCCACGGTGCCGTGTTCTTGAACCTCGAGGACGAGACCGGCATGGTCAACATCGTGTGCTCCCGCGGCGCCTGGGTCCGGTGGCGGCCGGTGGCCCGGTCGTCCCCGGCACTCCTCGTACGCGGACGGATCGAGCGGTCCGAGGGTTCGATGACCGTCGTGGCCGAACGGTTCGAGCCCCTCGGACTCGGCCCGGTCCCCGCGTCGCGGGATTTCCGATAATAGAGTATTGACTACTCTCGGTACGAAGGTGAACACTTAGAGTGCTGAGGGAATACCCTCAGAGAGTGACCATACAGAAGTGCCACAGCAGCATCGCCGATCATTCCCATTGCGCACTCGAGCCAACCGACATTCGAGCGTCCATCAAGGGCGCCGACGCCACGCCGAAAGCACCGACGACAGGACGGGGACACACGGCGCGCCGTCGAACCGGCCCCGGCCACCAGCAGTGATGGCAGAGGAATGACACCAGAAGCGGCAATGACAGGAGGCTGTGGCTCATGACTGGACAGATCGCAGGTCCAAGTACCTTCTCCCTCGAGTTGGTCGGGTTCGTCATCGGGGTCTCGATGATCATCGGGGCCGCCGATCTGATCCGCCAACCCGGATGGGCCTGGAGGCGCGCCCAGGAGAACAAAGCCGCCCACCTCGTCCTGGTCCTGCTGCTGCCGCTGGTCGGACTGGGCATCTACCTGTATGCCGCCCGGCCGAAGGTGGCCCCGATCACCGCCGCGGGCCGGGCGGCCAGCCTGCCCTTCGAGCGGTTCGGTACGGAAGCCGAACAGAAGCAGCGGGAGGACGGCCGGCAGGCCAGGACCAACCCAACGCCGGCGGGATTCGGCAGTTTCGGTGTCACCACGCTGGCCGACGGGCAGAGCCTGGTGTTCGACCCCGGACCGACCGACCGGCCGGCCCCGTCGGACATCAGCGCCACCTTCTTCAGCACCGGAGGAGCCGCCACCCGGACCGCCCGGTCATCCGTCGGCCTGGCCCGGACGTACCGGCCCAACCAGCGCACCAGCCTCACCGAATCGGCCGACGCCAGGCCGGCGGTCCCCGCCGGATGGAAGGCGGACCCCACCGGCCGGCACCAGTTCCGCTACTGGGACGGTTTCCAGTGGACCGAGAACGTCGCCGACGCGGGCCGACAGACCAGGGACCCGGTCAGCTCCTGAGGCCGGGGCCGCGCCTCAGCGCGCCCCGGTGACCAGCCGGCTCAACCGGGCCACCAGCACCTCGAGCACGGTCTCGCCGGGCAGCACGGTGGCGCCCCTGAGGTCCAGGTCGGCCTCGGCCAGCAGCTGGACGGCCCGGGCGATCCGGGCCGTCCCCAACCGTTTGGACTGGGCCAGCGCCTTCTTGGCCGGGAACGGGCTGCGCAGGCCCAGGATCTCGGCCGCCTGCTCCTGAGAGATGCCTCCGACCCCGTCGAGCCGGAGGATCTGATGGTAGTGACGGTGCAGGTGGGCCATGACCACGAGCGGGTGGGAGTCGCCCGCACCGAGCATCCGGTGGAGCACGGTGAGGGCGCGGGCCATCTCCCCCGCGTCGACGGCATCGGTGAGGTCCCAGGGGGCGAGGGATCCCGCCTCGCCCAGGAACGGCTCCAGATCGGCCGCGGTGACCGTGGCCCCGGAGCCGTAGGCCGAGGCCAGGGTGTCGAGCAGGCCCTCGAGCCGCCCCACATCGCCGCCCAGGTGCTCGGACAGCCGGGTCGTGGCCCGGCCGTCGAGCCGGACCGGTCCCCCCGACAGGTGCTCGGCCAGCCACTGCGATCTGGCCTTGCTCGTCCTTCCCACCGTCGTGTCCACCACCCCGCCGATCGAGCCGACGACCTTGGTCAGGGCCTGGGGTACGGTTCCGCCTCCCCCCACCAGGACGAGCGCCGTCGTGGGCAGCGGGTCGTCGAGATAGGCGGCCAGCCGTTTGGCGTCGGAGGCGTTCAGCTGCCCCGCTTCCCGCACCACCACGATGCGCCGCTCGACCAGGAACGGGGGCGTCGTGCAGGCGTCGATGACCGCGCCCACGTCGAACTGGTCGGCCCCGGGGCCGCCGAACTCCTCGACCATGAGCGACGGGTCGCCGCCGTCCACCAGCTCCTCACACAGGGCGTGGGCGGCCTGACCGATCAGCGACGGGTCATCGCCCCTGACCAGGTAGGCGGATCTGGCCGGGACGGCCGGGGGGGGCGCCCGGCCGCTGGCCTCGGCCACCTCGGCCGCGCT
>JBEKOI010000224.1:0-7036 GCA_049521915.1 Acidimicrobiales bacterium
GGAGGATCGCCCGCGCCGCCCACAGAGAGGACCTGAGCACCGCGGACACAGAGCTCGGTGCCCGACACCGAAGGGGCATCCGAAGGGGCACCGAAGGGGTGGCGCTATCGGTCCGGGTCGTCGTCAACCTCGCGACGAGCCTCTCGCAACCGGATCGCCTTGGCTGCTCGCTCGTCCCTGAAGGCACCGATCCGAGACAGCGTGTTGTCCAGGCGAACCAGGAGCTTGTCGTTGGCCTCGATCGCCTCGTCGAGCAGCTGCCGCCGGTGTTCGGAGTCCGCCTGGCGGTCGGGCCCCGGTTCGGCCCACCGGTACTCCGATCGCAAACGGTCGAGGACGTCGATGTCCTCGGTGTCGAGGACCACCCGGACCTCGGCCAGTGAGAACCCCAGCAACTCCTGAAGGTCCCGGATCCGCGTCACCCGGGCCATGTCCGTCTGGGAGTAGAGCCGTTCCCCCTTTTCGCGGTAGCTGCTCGGCCTGATCAGCCCGAGCTCCTCCCAGTAGCGCAGTGTGCGGGTGGTCAGCCCGGTCAGCTTGGCCACCTCGCCGATACGCAGAACGGCCGGAGCCGGCTGCGTGGTGGCGTTCCTGGTGATCATCCGGCCTCCACCTGTGCGATCGAAGCCGCCGAGATATCGTCCGTGGCACCGACGGGCAGCGGCAGGCGAGGTTCGGCGAGGTCGGGTTCAGCGGCCTTTGACTGGGCGGGGCGTTGGTCCGGCTCGGAGTAGACGTACCGACCGCCCCTGAGCCAGGAGGCCCCGGCCGCCAGCAGGCTGGCCACGATGGCGAAATCGAGGGCGGCGTGCAGTCCTGCCCGGAACGGTGCGCTGATCAGGCTGGGGAAGAATCCACGACCGGTCAGTATGTGCTGTTGGATCGCGGGCAGGTGACTGAGCGTCTGCGCTCCTATCAGGTGCTGGACCGGGTCGTATCCGAGGAATGCGGCGAACAGCGTGGAGACCGGCGAGAGGTGGGCAACGTGTCCGGCCACGACAGCCGGCACCCCGTGGGCAACCAGTCCATGAAGCAGATTCTGGGGAAGCGATGACATCAGTCCGACGATCATGAGGGTGAAGAAGATCCCGATCGACAGGACCTGCGCCGAATTCTGGAAGGTGGTGTTCATCCCCGAGCCGGCGCCCCGGTGCTGGGCCGGCAGGCTGTTCATCACTCCAGCACGGTTGGGCGACCCGAACGCGGCCATGGTCAGGCCCGTCATGAAGAGCACGATTGCGAACCCCCAGTAGGGGAAGTCGACGGGCAGGAACTCGAGCAGGGCCAGACAGATCGCGGTGCCGAGCATGCCGCCGGTGGCGAACGGACGAGCCCCGAACCGGTCCGAGAGAATGCCCGATGTCGGTCCGGCGATCAGGAAGCCGAGGGTGAGCGGGAGCATGGCGATGCCCGCCCACAGAGGAGTCACGCTGAACGCGTAGCCATGGAGGGGCAACCAGATCCCCTGCAACCAGATGATCAACATGAACATCAGTCCGCCCCGGCTCAATGCGGCCAGAAAGCTGGCCATGACGCCGCTGGTGAAGGCACGGATCCTGAACAGCTGGAGGCGGAACATCGGTTCGGGAACCTTGGTCTCGATGAAACAGAAGGCGATCAGCAGTACCACGCCGACGGCAAGGGAGGCGAGCACCATCGGATTGGTCCACCCCATGACGTGGTGGCCGTAGGGCTCGATCCCGTAGGTGATCCCCACCATCACCAGGATGAGGCCCAAGGCGAAGGTGATGTTGCCGGGCCAGTCGATGTGGGCCGGCCGACGCGGGCTGGTCTCGTGCAGTTTCAGATAGCCGAACACGGTGGCGAACAGTCCGATGGGGACCGAGACCAGAAAGATCAGTCTCCAGTTGATCGGGGCGAGCAGGCCGCCGAGGACCAGGCCGATGAACGTACCGCTGAATGCAGCGGCCTGGTTCACCCCGAGGGCCATCCCCCGCTGGTTGTCGGGGAACACATCGGTGAGGATGGCCGCCGAGTTGGCCATCAGCATGGCCGCTCCGACCCCTTGGAAGATCCGCATGATGATGAGCCAGTCACCGGCCGCGTGTCCGGTCATCCAGGTGATGCTCAACATCAGGGAGAAGAAGGTGAACACGGCGAAGCCGAGGTTGTAGGTCTGCACCCGCCCGTAGATGTCGCCCATACGACCGAGGCTGACCACCAGCACGCTCGTGATCACCAGGAAGCCCAGGATCATCCACAGGAGATAGAAGGTGTTGCCGGGCTCCAGCGGATCGAGGCCGATGCCGCGGAAGATGTCGGGCAGGGCGATCAGGACGATCGAGCCGTCGATGGTCGCCATCAACATGCCCAGCGTCGAGATGAACAGGGCGATCCACTTGTAGTTGGCGGGGAGGTCGGCAAGCTTCCCGTCCATGTTCTTCGTGCGGTCGACCCGACCGGCTTTCAATCCTTCGAGTACTGCCATCACTCACCTTGGATCCGAGACCGGGGTGCCTGCCAACGTTCCCGGCACGTCATCATTTATTTACGCGCACGTTAACGTAATTATAACGAGGGTGAGCCCGGTGGCGACGACCATCGGGCGACACGGCTCCCGCCGGGTCGGAGGTCCCGCCGGGCCGGGGACGGTGTCCAGGTGTCACAAAGGAGACCCGACCGGCGTCATAGTGGCATGGGAACCGACAGTGGAAGCAGCGGCACGAGGAACGAATGGGACGTGATCGTGGTCGGGTGCGGCCTGGCCGGGATGTCCGCGGCGGCCACAGCCTCGCAGGCCGGAGCCCGCGTGCTGGTGCTGGAGGCCCACCGGCCCGGAGGCCGGGCCCGTACCGCCGAACGTGAGGGCTTCACCCTCAACATGGGAGCCCACGCGCTGTACAAGGCCGGGCCCGGATCGAGGGTCCTCCATTCGCTCGGGATCACGCCCGTCGGGGCTCCACCCCCTCTCCGCCGGTACCGGGCCCTGATCGCCGGGACCCAGCACGTCCTGCCCACCGGGCCCGGTTCACTCCTGCGCACCCGCGCTCTGGGCAACCGGAGCAAGGCCCAGTTGGCCGAGCTGCTGGTCCGGCTGCCGCGGATGAGGCCGGCCACGCTGGGCGAGACGTCGGTGGCGGACTGGCTGGCCTCGTGCCGGCTCCGCCAGGACGCCGAAGGGGTTGTGCGAGCCCTGATCCGTCTCGGCACCTATACGGCTGACGTCGACGAGTTCAGCGCCGATGCCGCCGTCTCGCAGCTGCAGGCCGCAGTCAGTGGTGGCGTGCTCTACCTGCACGGTGGCTGGAGGCAGCTCATCGATGCCCTCGTCGGCATGCTCGAGGTCCGAACCGGCACAGAGGTCACCGGCATCGAACCGGTCGGCGGCCGGGTCGAGGTCCGGACCCGAGATACCGTGCTGGTGGCCAACCACGTGGTCGTGGCCGCCGGTGGCCCGGCCTCGGTCCGGCGGGTGCTGCCGGCCGACCCGGGATGGACCGACCTCGGGCCGCCAGCGACGGCAGCATGTCTCGATCTGGGTGTCAGCCGGGTTCCGGACCCGGGCTACGTGCTCTCGCTCGACGATCCCCTCTACGTCAACGTGCAGTCACCCCCCGCTCGCCAAGCGCCCGAAGGTCAGGCCGTGGTGGCGGCCATCCGCTATGGCGCCCGGAGCGCCAAGGAGGACCGCCCCCAGCTCGAGCAGCTGGTCCTCGACGCCGGCGTCCGACCGGACGAGATCGTGACCAGCAGGTTCCTGGCCAATCTCCCGGTGACCGGGGCCGTCCCCCGGGCCGCGTCAGGGGGCCTGGCCGGACGTCCCGGCGCCGGAGACACCGGCACACCGGGAGTCTCCATGGCCGGCGACTGGGTGGGGCCCGTCGGGCTCCTCGCCGATGCGTCGTTGGCCAGCGGCCAGGCCGCAGGCCGCCTGGCTGTGAGGAACCGGCCCAGCTCCACCAAGATGGTGACGTGAGCACAGGACCACCGGACGGGGCCACCGACCTCTTCGAACGAGAGCGCCCCCGCCTGGTCGGGTTGGCCTACCGGATGCTGACCACGGTCTCGGACGCAGAGGACGTGGTCCAAGAGGCCTGGCTGCGCTGGCAGACCGTCCGCCCCGGCCAGGTGGACCGGCCCGAGGCGTGGCTCACCACAGTGACCACCCGCCTCGCCCTCGACCACATCCGTACCGGAAGGCGTCGCCGCGAAACCTACGTCGGGCCCTGGCTGCCCGAACCGCTCGTCTCCGATGCCGGTCCCGACGAGGCCGCGGTACTGGCCGACTCGCTCCGGCTGGGATTCCTCGCCGTACTCGACCGGCTCAAGCCGGTGGAGCGGGCCGTGTTCCTGCTGGCCGACGTGTTCAGCGTCCCGTTCGCCGAGATCGCAGAGACCGTGGGCAAGTCGGAGGCCGCATGCCGTCAGATCGCCAGCCGCGCCCGCCAGCGGGTCCGGCAGCCGAACCCCGACCACGATCGGAGCTCCGACCGGACGGTGGTCGACGCATTGACCGCGGCCATCGCCGTCGGTGACATCGATCTCGTCCTGAGCCATCTGGCCCCCGACGTGGTGTGCGTCGCCGACGGCGGAGCGACGAGGCGGGCTGCCCGGCGACCGGTGGTCGGTGCCCCGAGGGTGGCCCGGCTCCTGGTCAACCTGACCCATCGCTACTCGGGCGAGATCGGCGTGCGTCCCGTCGCCGTCAACGGCGACGCCGGTGTCGTCATCTCCATTGCCGGTGCCGTCGACCTGGTCGCCGCCTTCGAAGTCCGCGACGCGCAGGTCGTGGCCATCCGGATGGTGCGCAATCCGACCAAGCTCTCGCACGTGGAGCATCCGGTCGTGTTGCGATAGCGGGACCAAGACACCGTTTGGGACCGGCGGTGGCTTAACGTCTGTGTCCGGTGATGACGTGTCCGGTGATGACAGCGATTTCCGCGGCCCGGCCGCGCCGGTGCCGGAAGGGCACAGGGGTGAGCGTGGTCGTGGCGACCATCGCGTCGGTCGCTGTGCTGGTGTCAGGATGCGGGAGCTCGCTCATCGGCCCGGCGTCGACGTCCCCATCGGCTCCCGGCTCGGTCGGGGCGGCGGCCTCCACGACGACGACCGCGCCGCTCACCGGCGAGGTCGCCGTGGCGTTCCCCGTGGTCGCCTGCACCACCAGCTCGGGCCAGCCACTCGAAGCCGGGGGGTGGAGTCCCACCATCCTGCTGGCCCCGATTCCCACCGCCCTCGTGGACAAGGTGGAGTTCTACTCCGACGGCGTGCACACCGTGCTCGGCCCGAGCGGGTGGACCTGCTCACAGGAGATCGAGGATCAGGGAGACACCGGTCTGGTGGTCTATCCTTCGGGCACCGATCC
Organism: Acidimicrobiales bacterium; assembly: GCA_049521915.1. GTDB lineage: Bacteria > Actinomycetota > Acidimicrobiia > Acidimicrobiales > RAAP-2 > Bog-756. The sequence continues at coordinate 5,327 of JBEKOI010000224.1, forward strand.
GCCGGCGGCACTCCCCGCTGCCGGGAGCGAAGGCGTCTTCGCCCTCTACGACAACACCGGTTCGGTCCCCGGAATCTCACAGGTCTGTCCGTACTTCACCATTCCGTCCTGGCAGCAGAACGAGGCGCACTGTTCCGGTATTAAGCCGGCGGGCGAACAGACCTCGAATCCCACCCCGGACGTCGTGACCATCATCGACCCGCCCGACGTGACCGGGACGCTCGAGGGTTCCGGTGGCGACCATGCAGTGAGCGGAGCGGTGATCTTCCCGCAATCGATGGCCGCGGTGACCTATGGCTCCAGCGTCGACATCGCCGTCGAGTCGTGCTCGCTGATCGCCACCTCGCTGTGCCCGACCATCATCTCTGATTTCGAAGTCAGGGAGTTTCCGGTGCCGGTTGCCGCGAACTCGGACGCCTACCCGGGGCGGTAGCCGGACCGACGACCGAACGCGGCGCGCACAGGGGCCCGAATCCGCACACCACTCCGCGACGGCGCCTGCACACGCAGCGCGGTGACACGAGCGCTTACGCGATCACGTCGTCTATCTTCGTACGTAGTCACCGCCACAAGTCCGTTGCAGGCCGGACTGGCGGTGACTGCAGTCGACAGAGGGGCACTCGGTCCGAACTGCAAGGTTCCGTCCGTGACATAGATATCGCGCCGTCGTGAGCCGGCGCGGCGTCCAACTGGAGGCAGGCCATGGTGAGCAAGAGAACTTCGGATCCGTTGGTCGGGGGCTCGTCCCGACCGGAGCCAGATGTCCGGCTTTCGGCGCTGGGCGACAACACCGTGGCTCGGATGGCCACCACCGATGTGGGCGCCCACCAGCGGCGTGCCCGCGCCACCAGGCTCCAACGCCTGTCCATGCTGTTGGCCCCGGTGGCCGTGCTGCTGGTGCTGAAGGACGTGTTCGATCCGACGGCGGCAATCCCCGCCCCGCACTTCCCGGCGTCCCTCCAGCCCATGTTGCCGGCCATGGTCCTGATCAGCATCCTGGCCCTGGTGATGGTGGTACCCCTGCTGGCCGCGGGCCGTTCCCCCCACATCCTCTACAGGCCCGACGAGCTGAAGATGAGCTTCGCCGACGTGCGGGGTTCGGACGGTCTGGTCGAGGAGGTCACCAAGACCCTCAACCTGTTCCTGGCCCACCGGACGTTCGCCGAGCAGATGGGCGGCTCGCCCCGCAAAGCCATCCTCTTCGAAGGTCCGCCCGGAACCGGCAAGACCTACATGGCCAAGGCCATGGCCGCAGAGGCCGGGGTGCCGTTCCTCTTCGTCTCCTCCTCGGCCTTCCAGTCGATGTTCTACGGCCAGACCAACAGGAAGATCCGGGCCTACTTCAAGGCGCTGCGCCGCCACGCCCGACGGGAGGGCGGCGCCGTCGGGTTCATCGAGGAGCTCGACGCCATCGGCGCGGCCCGGGGCAACGGTCAGCGCCAAGGTGAAGGCATCCCCGGTGTGGTCAACGAGCTGCTCATCCAACTCCAGTCCTTCGAGCAGACACCGGCCTCGCTCCGCCTGAAGGGAGTGTTCATCGACGCCATCAACACCTGGCTTCCCGCCCAGAGGCGACTGCGCAAGCCCCAGCACGTCCCGGCCAACATCCTTGTCATCGGGGCCACCAACCGGGCCGCCGACCTCGACCCGGCGTTGTTGCGCCCGGGCCGATTCGACCGCAACATCTACTTCGGGTTGCCCAGCCGGTCG
>JBEKOI010000225.1:0-7002 GCA_049521915.1 Acidimicrobiales bacterium
TTTGGATCCGAGCATCGCCGGGATGCCGGGGCGGCCGGTTGGACGTGTCGCTCCACTGTCCGTCGAGCCTGGGGTCGTCGCCCGCGCAGTACTGGGCCAGCGTGGAGAGCCACCGCGACCCGCCGATGGAGGACAGGAACCCGACCAGATAGGACCGTTCGCCGTCCGGATCGGACGTCCAACCCCAGAGGTCGAGGTAGACCCTGGGCTCCGTCTGCACGGGGCCACCGTGGTCCACCAATTGACCGCGGTCCGCACAGGTGTGGAACGCTGGGTTCGACCGAGTGGGCCGGTCACCGGGGAAGACCGAGTCGAGCCCGGCCAGCGGCGTGCCGGTTGCACCCGGGGTCGCAGCGCGTGCCGCCGCGGTGGCCACGCCTCCGTCGGCGGTGACTCCCGTCGGCGCGACCGACGGAGACACCAGCAGAGACAGCAGGAGAAGCAGCCCGCCCACAACCGAGGCGAGGGCAACCGAAGCCACCACGACTTGCCGCCTGGGTCGGAACATGGGCACTCACCGCCTCGTCACCAACTGCCCCGCTGCGTATCTTTCACCCATCGGGCCGGGCCTGCACAGATGGTGGGATCCTTCCAGGTCGGGTACCCGGGGCCGCGGAGACGCGGAGCCCCGGGGCCGCGGAGACCCGGCGGCCCGTCCGGTCGTCCGGTCGGGCTACCCGGCGGCGCCGAGCGCCGTCTTGATCTGGTCCAACGCCTGGCTTTCGGGCGGGCTCACGCTCTCCCCGCCCTCTTTGTGCGCGGCCGCCACCTTGTCGGCGACAGCGACGATGAACCGCCGGTAGGCCTCGACCTCGTCGCCCGTCGCCTTTGCCTCCAGCAGGCTCACGGCGTCACGAATGTGCTGGAGACAGTGGTCCCGGAGCTCGTCAGGGGTGTGGTACCTGGTGTGGTCCATGGCCGGCTTGGCCGCCACGATCTCGTCCAGGAGCTCGCTGGCCCCGTGGCTCCGACGCGCCTCCGCATAGGCCTTGGACATCGCCCACGTCTCGCGCAACATCCCTCCCCTGGCCGCCGTTATGACCAGCAGGCCCGCGCTGGGCGGGCCCTCGAGCACCTCTTTCCATTCGTCGTCGGAGAAGTCGGCCTTGTTCGTCATTCCTCACTCCAGTGCTCGTCGGTGCTCGCCGGTGGCGGCCGGACGCGACGCTACTGCGCTGGCGCGCAGCGCTCCCCGGCGGGGACAGCCGGTAAGTCCGTCAGCCCCCCAGGCTGCGGCGCAGGGAGTCGAGCGAGTCGGCCAGCTCGGCCACAGAGGCCCGGAGCTCATCGACCTCGGCCCGTAGCTCGTCGAACTCGGCCCGCAGCCCGATGGTCCCGTCCCCCGACCCCTTTCGTGGCACCGGCCCGGCCCCCGACCCGTCATCCGGCTGGCGGTCATCTTCGGGGACCGGATCCGCTCTCTCGAACCCCGGCTCGGGCGGAACCGGGGCGCCGGCGATCGGGTCTGCGACCGCCCACGACGCGGCGAGCAGCTGCTGCCAGCGGTCCTCTTTCTGGCCGGGTCGCCGGGGCAGCAGCCGCACCAGTGGTTCGGGGCGCGCGGCCAGGTTCTCGAGCTGCAGCTGCACGCTTTCCACCGCCGGGAACTCGGCCATGCGCCCGGCGCGGGCCCGCAGCTCGCCGGGAGTCTGCGGTCCGCGCAGGAGGAGGATGGCCAGCAGCGCCAGGCCCGCGACGTCCAGTCCGTAGACCTCGTCCAGCACCTGCCGGTACCGGACGACCGACCGCCCGTGGGAGGGCAGCACGAACCGCACCAGGCGCTGTTCCTTCAAGCCGTCGAGGGCCCGCAGGACGGTGTCGTCGTCCAACACGACCACCGGCTCACGATTGGTGGTCTGGTTGCAGGCGAGGGAGAGGGCGTTCGCCGTCAACGGGTACTGCTGGGGCGTGGTCAGCTGCTTCTCGGCGAGGCATCCGAGCACCCGGCCCCCCTCGGTTGTGATGGCCACGACCAGACATTACTGAGCGCCGGACCCCACCGCCCCGCCCCCTACCGCAGGGATCAGCGGCCGCCGTGCCGCGGCGGCCGTGCACGGGGGTGGTGCCGGGGTGACATGATCTGGGTGGCCGTCTCCGCGGGCGCGGTCGCGGTCCGAGGGGGAGTGGGGGAACGGTCGTGCCAACCAGGAATGGGATCGGGGCGAAGGCCATCGCGGTCCTCGTCGTCGTGGTCGCCTGTGTGGGGGTCGGCTTGGCCGTGGCGGCGACATCGTCGAACACGGCCAAGCGTGCCGCGCTGGAGGGGAACGGATCCGTCGACGAGGCCTGGCTCACCGGTGCCGCCCCGGGTGACCACATCACGCTGCTGAGAGACGGCACCGCCGCCCCGGTTGCCGGTGCCTCCGGCACGGCCGATTCGCTCGGATCGCTGATCGTCCGGAACGTCGCCCCCGGACCGGCCTACCAGTGGGACGACTCGACGACGGCTCAGACGACGCCGTCGTTCACCGTCCTGGCACCGGGACGGAACCCCGCCACCGACTCGCCCCTGTACACGGACCAGCCCATGCGCCAGGGGTTGAACTACATCACCATGCGGGACGGCATCAAGCTGGCTGCCACCGTGCGCTACCCCTACGGCGAGACCTGTTCGGGCACCAGTCCGTGCCCCACGGTCATCGAGTACTCCGGCTACAACGTGGCCGGTCCCACCGACCCCATTCCGGTGCTCCTGTCCGAGGCCCTCCACACCCCGTGCAAGGACTGCGGCGACCAGAACCTGCTTCCCGACACGTCCACCGCGGTGGGATCGGCGGTGGCCCGGGTGTCCGGCTTTGCCACCGTCAGCCTGCAGATGCGCGGGACCGGCTGCTCGGGTGGCGCCTTCGACTTCCTCGGCTATCCGTCCGACTACGACGCCTACGACGCCATCGAGATCGTGGCCCACCAGGATTGGGTGGCCCGCCACGTGGTCGGGATGGTCGGCATCAGCTACTCGGGTCTCTCGCAGTTCCCGGCCGCGGGCACCGACCCGCCCGGCCTTGCCGCCATCGCCCCGATGAGCCCGACCGACGCGCTCTTCTCGACCGGCTACCCGGGTGGCATCTACAACGAAGGGTTCGCGGCCAGCTGGACCGGGCAGCGGGTGGACGACGCCAAGCCGGCCGCCTCCTTCGGCGACGGCCACCTGATCCAGCGTTCCACCACCCCGGTGAAGAACGTGGGCCAGCCCTGGACCTACTACGAGATCGACGCGGAGTTGGCGGCCGGCAAGGACGGTCGGTCGACCTGCCTGGCCAACCAGGCCCTCCACGGTCAGTCGAAGGGCGTGGCCGGCCTGACCGGACCCATGTTGGTGACCCCGGGCCGGGGACCGGGACGCGTGGCCTCCGTGTTCGACCGTCGGTCCATGGTCGACTGGGCCAGTCACATCCGGGTGCCGGTCTTCCTGTCCGGGGCGCTCCAGGACGAACAGACCGGTCCGCAGTGGCCGGCGCTGATCGATGCCATCCCCAAGACCACGCCGGTCTTCGCCAACATGGTCAACGGCGGGCACATCGACTCGGCCGATCCGCAGACCATCAGCCGGTGGCTCGAGTTCCTCGACATCTACGTCGCCGGCAAGGTGCCGACCAGTCCGGGTGCACTGGCGGCCCTGTTCCTGGACAAGTTCGCCGCCGCCGCCTCCGGCATCTCGAGCCAGGCGCCGCTCCCGGCCATCCGGTTCACCCAGGCGGCCGACGTGGCCACCGCGGAGGCCGAGTTCGCGGCCCAGACCCCCCTCGTCCGGGTCCTCTTCGACAACGGCGCCGGGGCTGCGGGTCCGGGGGCCATCGAGTCCACCTACTCGGCCGACTTCTCCGCCTGGCCGCCGGCGGGTTCGGTGCGCACGCTCGCGTTCGGTGGCCACGGTTCGCTCGGCGTGGCCCCGTCGGTGGGCTCGAGCACCTCGTTCACCCTGGACCCGGCGCCCCGACCCCTGACCAGCCTCCCGCCCGGAGGGAACGCATGGGCGGCCGACCCGGACTGGGATTGGACGCCGGTGCCGGCGAACGACGGCATCGCCTTCCAGACCGCCCCGTTCACGATGGCCACCACCATCGCGGGTCCGGCCACCCTCGACCTCTGGGTCAAGGCACCGGTGCCGGCCGAGGACTTCCAGGCCACCATCGCCGAAGTGCGGCCCTCGGCCGGGGAGGAGGAGTACGTCACCTCGGGCTTCCTGCGCAGCTCGAACCAGGTCGACAGTTCCGACTCCTCCGAGCTGTTCACCGACCCGACCTACACGGCCGACGACACCAGGAGGCTCTCTGCGACCTCGTACTCGTTGGTCAGGATCCCGATCGACCCCATCGTCCACACCTTCCGGCCCGGCACCGAGTTGCGGGTCGTGATCTCCGCCCCCGGCGGCGACCGTCCGATCTGGGAGTTCGACACGGTGGACAACGGTCAGCGGGCCACCGTCGGCCTCGGCGGCCGGAACGCCTCGGGCCTGGTCGTCAACGTGGTGAGCGGCGTGGAGGCGACCGCTGCCCTGCCGGCGTGCAATTCACTGCGAGGTGAGCCCTGCCGCCCCTACCGGGCCGAGGGCAATCAGACCGGTTGACGCACCGGGGCCCCCGGTGGGGATGCCCACCGGCGGGCTAGGACGACAGGCCCTCCACCTCGACCCACGCCTGCTCGGCCGCCGACCTGCGCACGGCGTCCAGCACGGCCATCTGCAGCACCCCGTCGGCGAAGTCGGCCGCCGGAGGCCCCGGTGGTTCGGGCGACCCCTCGATACGGCACCGGAGTATCTGCGCCAGCCGCGTGTACGGGGAGAAATCCATGCCGTGGGAGATCATCCGCTCGTAGGCGGTGGTCACCAGTCCCTCGGGAAGTCCGGGACCTGCCCCGGTGGGGAGGTCGTCCGACACGGGCACGGTGCGCGTCCCGGCCCGGTCGGCCACCTTCACCGTGGAGCCCACACCTTCGATCCAGGCGGTCCCCTCCGAACCGACCACCCGGGTGATCACGATGGGAGGGCCCCAGTCACCCGACGTGCTCTGCAGGGTTCCCACCGCGCCCGACTCCATCCGGAAGTGGACGACGAAGGCGTCCTCGGCCGTCATCCCCCGCGCCGCCACATGGGGTAACGATGCACAGACCGACTCGAATTCACCGAGGGTCACCCGGATCTGGTCGATCACCTGGGACCCGTGGGCGCCCAGCCACCCCCCGCCCTGTTCGCGGTCGGCCCACCACCCGGGGACCTCGGCCGACGGGTCGGCCAGGAGCGGGACATGGAGCATGAACGTGGCCAGCCTCGCCTCCCCCACCTCGCCGGCCGCCACCGCGCGGGCCAGGGTCGCCTGTCCGGGGTCCCACCGGAACTCGCACCCGAGCAGGTGGACGACCCCGGCCTCGACGGCGGCCCCGAGCACCGCCCGCCCCTCGGCCGCATCGCGGGCGAACGGCTTCTCACAGATCACGTGCTTGCCGGCGGCGATGGCCGCCAGGGCGATGTCGGCGTGGGTGTGGGGCGGGGTGGCGATGGTGACGGCGTCGACATCCTCGAGGTCCAGGGCCTCCTCCACCGACGTGAGGGCCACGGGGATGCCGAACATCCGGGCCCGCTCCCGCGTCTTGTCCGGGTCGCGGCCGACCAGCCCGGCCACCTCGAAGCCGGCTGCCTGCAAGGCGCGCACATGGGTGAAACAGCCGAACCCGGTGCCGATCACGACCGCGCCGCTCACCGTGCCGCTCCGAGCACCGACCGGGTGGCCTCCGCCGCGGCCCTGGCCGCCTCCGCCGCCGGAAGGGCGTGCAGCGCGTCGGAGAAGACCTCGACCCCGATGGGAGCCGTGGTCCCGGTGTGGCGCAGGGCCCGGACGATGGCGGACAGGTCGAACGCACCGTCGCCGGGCAGGGTCCGCTCATGCAGCGTGGCCTCTATCAGGTTGGGCTCGGGCTCGAGCGGCCCGTCGTCGAGCTGCACGCCGAGGATCAGCGAGCCGGGCACATCCCGCAATTCGTCCACGGTGACCCCCGATCGCACCAGGTGCCAGGCATCGATGTTGAGGCCGCCGTTGGGCTGTGCGGCCAGCTGCACGATTCGGAGCGCGGTGGCCAGATCGGGGATCTTCGACCAGGGCAGCCACTCGATGTGCACGAGCAGCCCGTGTTCCGCGGCTCTCGTGCACAGGGCGGCAAAAGCCTCCGCGGCCCCGTCCACGTCCCAGGGGCCACCGAAGACATCCACCGCGTTGATCGAGCGGGCCCCGAGTGCGTCGGCCATGGCGAACAGGTCGGCCTCACCGAACCGGAACACGTCCTCGGTGTCGAGCTCGGGGGCGATGGCGATGTCCGATGCCCCGGGGAGCCACCACCAGGCCGGGTCCAGCTCGGCCACGACCAGGCCGTGGTCGTCGAGCATGGCGCGTAGGTCGGTGTCGCCCAGACCTTCGGCGCGGGCGGCGGCGTAATCGCGTCCCCACAGGGAGATGGCGTCGAACGTGGCTCCCGAGGCTGCGTCGAGCCGCTCGGCGAAGGGGATGCCCCGCCGCAGGGTCCCGGAACACAGAACGAGATCATCGGGTCCCATCAATACCCTTCCTCCACATCGACGACGCCGAGCAGTTCCTTCCCGCTGCGGTAGCGGGTGACATTCTCGGTGAACAGGTCCAGGGTCCGCTGCACCGTCCGCGGTGACGACCACGAGATGTGGGGGGTGATCCGGACCCGCTCGTGGTGGAAGAGGACGTGCCCGCCCGGCAACGGCTCCGGGTCGGTCACATCCAGGGAGGCCCGGGCGATACGCCCGTCGTCGAGCGCCCGGACGAGGGCATCCTGGTCGACGAGGGAGCCCCGGGCCACGTTGACGAGGTGGGCGCCGGGCTTGACATGCCCGAGTGCATCGTCGTCGAGCAGGCCATCGGTCCTCGGCGTGGCCGGTGCCGCCACCACCACGTGGTCGGACAGGCGAAGCAGGGAAGGGAGGTCCGGGCACACGGTCACGCCGGCCAGGGGCGTGGGACGGGCCCGCCGCCGGAGTCCCACCAC
>JBEKOI010000226.1:0-6988 GCA_049521915.1 Acidimicrobiales bacterium
CACCGAGGCGGCGGTGCAGCTCCATGCGAAGACGTGCGTGGTAGATGCCACGGACGGCATGGAGATGGGCGAAGACCCTGCGGCCGTCGACCGCCGACCACCGACCGTCCACCCCCTGGACGACGTTGGCCACCACAAGATGGGTGTGGAGGTGGGGATCGAGGGCACGGCTAGTCCGGTGCACGAACTCGCCGGCCACCACCCCGGTGCCGGCCAACCGGGTGACCTGGCCGCCACGGGAGCGACGGACCCCGACCGCCATCCGCTGGAGATAGCCGACCGCTTCGGCCACTGCGGCCCGGTGACCGACCCCGACTTCACCGGCGATCTCGCCGGGCGCCAGAAGGTGCAGCAGGCTCACCGACTTCGGTGCACAGAACGCGATGTCGTAGCCGGACACGCCCCGATCGCCCATCTGGGCCCGCAGTGCCCGACCCGACCCGGGATCACGACCGCCGAGCACCTCGCCGAAGTCACGAAGCTCCACCGTGCCGCTCACTCCGAGTCCGACCGCGCCGGCGCCCGACCAGATGCCGGGGGCCTCGCCGGCCACCCCGGTCCCCTCGGCCCGGCCCGGAACCAGGTCCTCGACGTAGTAGAGGTGACCACCGGGGCGGACCACATGGATCTTGAGCACGTCCGACGGTGCGCTCCCGCCCTAACCGAGGACCTTGCCGAGGGGGCGGAGACCTGGCCGGATGATGATGATCCACCTTGCCGGTTCACAGCCGGATCACAGCCGGATCCACAGCTGATCCAGCCGGGTCGGATCCAACCGGATACAGCGGGTGGCATCCCGCCTCACCGGACAGGTTCGAGGGGCATCCCGCTCCGGGATGGACGGGGGCGCGAAAGGGCCGGGTCCGGAGCAGGACAACAACGTGCTGGGGGGGGCTGCAGGTTCCCTGCTCGACAGACCCGGCACTGAAGCATCGGCACGCCCTGGACCGGACTTTAGGAAACTTTCGGAATTTCTCGAAAAAGTTCTCCTCACCCCCGACACCGGGGTGCGCAACAGGCCCGCAGGCCCGCGCTCACGGGACCCGGTCAGCGCCGGCCGACCGATTCGCTCCCTCTCAGACGACCGGGCGACGCATGATGAACTGGGATCCGAGGTCGGCGACGGCCTCGACAGCTCCTCCGGCCACGAACTCGTCCACCGCTCGTCGGACACCATCGTCCCACCAGCCCGGCGAGCCGTAGTCGTCGCAGGCCAGGAGGCCGCCCGGGCGCAGCTTGGGCAGCGCGGTGGTGAGGTCGCCCATCACCGCGTCGTAGAGGTGGTTGCCGTCCACGTAGATCCAGTCGAGGCCGCCGTCGGCGAACAGGCTCAATGCCTCGGTCGACGGCGACCGGTGCACCACCACCGTGCCGGCGGCGATCTCGGCGGCGAACCGGGTCCGGACGGCTTCGCTGATGGCGTCCATGTCGGCCTGGGACCGGGCCGCCAGCCCTCCGTACCAGGCCCGGGGCAGATCCTCCTCGAAGATCCACGGATCGATCAGGTGGAGCTGCTTGGGCCGCGTGTGGCGGAGCAACGACGCCGAGAAGTCCCCCTTCCACACCCCGATCTCGGCCCCGACGCCGTGGGCGGGCAGCATCTTGACCAGCCGGTAGCGGGATTTTGCCAGGCCGTAGCGGGACCACAGCGCCACTTTGTCCGGCACATTGAAGGGGAACGTCGTCCGTAGGTGGGCCAAGGCGCCAGCAGCATACCCGACCGCCCTCGGGGCTCTCCGGGACGGCGACGCGCCGGCCTACCCGTCCCGGTAGCGCCGGAGGATCCGGGTGGCGGCGTCGGCTGCCAGGTGGCCGTATGCGGGCGGGTCGACCACCCGGGCGTCGGGGCCGAGGCGGAGGAGCAGGCGCTCGAGCCAGGCATCACCACCCACGAAGATCTCGATCTCCACCCGTCCGTCGACCACCTCTGTCGGCCCCGCGGAGGGGATCGAATCGATCAGCCAGGCGGTGGACGGGTCGACCGACAGGCGCACTCTGCGAGCATCGGGACCGGGAACGAACGGTTCGAAGTCCTGGCCGTCAGCCTCGCTCCGCACGGCCGGATCAGAGACCGCGGGCCGGGGCCTGCCGCCGTCGTCGGAGTTGGCCGTCGAGCCGACGGGTTCGGTCCCGGCCAGCTCGGCGGAGCCGATGCGGTCGACCCGAAACCGCCTCACACCGGCCGCCGACTCACACCAGGCATCGACGTACCAGTGGCCCTCGGAGCCGAACAGCCGGAGCGGCAGTATCTCCCGGTCGGTCACCCTGTCGGTGGATGCGGAGTAATAGGAGACGGCCAGGCGCCTTCCCGAGTCGAGGGCTTCGCTGACCAAGGGAAGCAGGGCCGGCGCGTCGAGCTCGACGGCCACCTCCTCACCCCCGAGCGCCCGATCCAGCTTGGCCAACGCCCGGGACAGCGCGCCGGTGTCGTCGCTGCCCGGCACGGCCAGGAGGGCGCGGGCGGAGGCGGCGAGGGCGAACCCCTCGGACGGGCTGAGCCGCCGGGGTCGGGCCAGGGCCGTCCCCACCTTGGTGGACACGGTGGTCTGGGTGACCACGATCTCCATCAGCTGATCCGGCGTGTAGGGCGGCACCCCACAGCAGGCGGCCATCTCGAGCTCGGTGACCAGGGCCTCCGGCGACAGATCGAACCGGGCGGCGACCTCGTCGATGGGTGCCTCGCCCACCTGGGCCAACCAGGCCAGGATGGCCAGCAGGCGGCGGAGCCGGGCGGCGGTGTCGACCGGCGCCATCATCGAGGTGGGCCGGCGCCGGGGGCACGGGCGACGATGGACTCGAGCCGCTCGATGACCGCGGTGCGGACGGAGTCGGGCGCCAGCACCTCGGCATGGTCCAACAGGTCGACCACCCAGAGGACGAGCGCTTCCGGGTGTGTGACCGACAGGCCCACCACCACGGCGCCGTCGTCGCGGTGCTCGATGACGGCGTCCTGGCCCAGCTCGGTGGCCACCCGGCCCGCTTCGGCTCCATCGACCAGGACGTGGACCTCGACCTCCTCGCCATCGCCGAACTGCCACGGATCGCGCGAGAAGGCCAGGTCGACGTCGAAGCCGTCGGGAAGCTGCGCGGAGTCCGGGGCGTCGAGCTCGGGCAGGGCGGCGATCCGGTCGACCCGGAAGGTGCGGGCCTCCCCCCGGTCGCGGTCGAAGCCGATCACGTACCAGCGGCCGTTGCGGAACCGGAGACCGGCCACATCCACGTGGCGCTGTTCTCCCCGGTAGTCGAATCGCAGGGCCGCCCGTTGCCGGATGGCATCGAAGACGAGCGGCAGGGCCGGCAACCCGTCGACCGAGCGCAGGTCCACCAACGGGGTGGTGTCGGGACGGACGGGCGACTCCCCGCCGGCGCCCAGCTTCAGCAACGCATCCCGGCCGATAGGCTCGCCGAGGTGGACTCCGGCAACGGCCAGGTTCAAGGCGGCCTGTTCCTCTGCCTCCAATCCGAGGTCGGGAAGGTAGTAGGAGTCGGGGTCGACGCGGTACCCGAGCTGCTCCTCCCCACCGATCGGGACCACCAGCACGGGCACCCCCTCGTCGCGCAACAGCCTCTTGTCCCGCTCGAACGCCTGCCGGCGGGCCCCGTGGGTGTCGGGATACCCCGGCACCCGGTCGGCGATCTCGCGCAGGCTGAGCGGGCGCGGCGCGTCGAGAAGCACCAACAACAGGTCGGTGACCCGTTCGAGCCGATCAAGACGTTGCACCACGGTCAATCTAGGGCGCGACGGGCCAGGTCCTGACGGTGGGGACGCCCGGACCCTATGCCTGGGATCCCCATCTGCCGGCGTGGGTCACCCTGGTGGCGGGCGTGGGCGTGGTCGTGGCCGGCCACCGTCGCCTGGTTCGCACCGGTCGGCCTCCGATCCCCTGGACCAGACGTCAGATCGTCACCTTCGGCGGAGCCTGTGTGGCATCGGTGGTCGCCCTCACCTGGCCGGTGGCCGACCTGGCCGCCCACTGGTCCCTCGTCGCGCTGGTCACACAACGACTGATCCTGCTGTTGGCGGTGGCGCCGATGCTCCTGCTCGGCCTCCCCTATGACGTCCTCCAGTGGATCACCCGTCCCGCCCCGGTGGACATGATCCTGACCCAGGTGCAGCGGCCCCTGGTGGCCATCGCCACGGTCACCGTGCTGGTCATCGGTTCGATGACGCCGGTAATGGTCCGCGCCGAGGCATCATCGCCGGTGGCCCGGGGTGTGCTCGACCTGGTCATCGTGGTGGCCGGTCTGGTGCTGTGGATCCCGGTCCTCGGCCGCATACCCGGCCTCACCCGACCCAAGCCGGTGATCCGGTTCGGCTACCTGGTGGCCCAGGCGGTGGTCCCCGCCTTCCTCTCGTTCATCTACATCTTCTCGAGACGACCGCTCTACCCGGAGTTCGCCAGGTCCCACGCCGCCATCGGACTGCGACCGCTCAACGATCAACAGATCTCCGGGTTCGTGTCGAAACTGACCCTGCTGTTCGTGCTCCTCACGGTGGGGGCTGTGGTCCTGGCCCGGGCGCCGAGGTCGGAGGAGGAGATCGATGCGAGCGAGACGCTGGTGTGGGCCGACGTCGAGCGTCAATTCGAGCGGGTCGACCGGCAGAGCGCCAGGGACCGGACCGGTCGGGCGGGTCCGCCGGTCGAGCCGGACCCGCCGCATCCGCAACCCGGTCCGGGGCCCGGCTCGGTGGCAAGGCCCGAGGACGACTCGATCGCCGGCCCCTCGCCCGACGATGAACGGTCGGATCGCTCGAAGGGCGGAGCCGAGCCCCCGGACGGCACCCAACCGGAACGATGACGACCGGTCGGTATGCACGGCTCTCCGGTCGTCGGTTCCGTAGCATGGCCCAGTGACCCTCGAAGCACCCGTGGCGCCGATGTTCCGCCGGCTCGTCACCGGATCGGTCCAGGCCGGGGTCGAGGAGCTCGGAGACCGGCCGGCCATGGTGGTGCGGTCGGTGTCCACCGTCCGACGGGGAGCCCTGTCCGTCGAGGACGGCGAGACCATCCGCGTGGCAGCCGCATCGGCGCTGACCTTCAGGATCCCGCTGGTCATGGTGCTGGCCTCCAGCGGTGCCGACGTCTCCGACGGCGTGGCCTCGCTGCACGGATGGGGCAGCGCGGCCAGGGCGGTGACCAATTGCTCGGGAATGGTCCCGGTGGTGGTGGTGGTGACCGGTCCCGCCTTGTCGGGACCCGCCCTGCTGCTCGGACTGGCCGATCTGGTGGTCATGACCTCCGACGCCTTCGCCTTCGTCTCGGGGCCGGCCATGGTCGAGGAGTTCACCGGGGTGCGCATCGGGATCCATCAGCTCGGGGGGACGGCCATGCACGCCCGGTCGAGCGGGCTGTGCGCCATCGAGTCGGGCACTGAAAAAGATGCCATGTCCCACGTGGAGCACCTCTTGAGCCTGCTCCCGGCCAACGCCGACGAGCTGGCACCGCTCGGGCCGCCCGACGGGTCCATCCCGGTGGAGCGGGTTCCGGGCGCGCTTCGGGACATCATTCCGTCCCGGGCCACCAGCTCCTATGACGTACGCCGGGTGGCCGCCGAACTGGCCGACGACCAGGATGTGACCGAACTGTGGACCAGATGGTCGCCCCAGCTGGTCACAGCACTGGGGCGGATCGGCGGCCGGTCGGTGGGCTTCGTGGCCAACCAGCCGCAGGCCCTGGCCGGCACGCTGGACATCGCCGCCTCACAGAAAGGTGCCCGGTTCGTCCGGTTCTGCGACTCGTTCAACCTGCCGTTGGTGACGCTGGTGGACACGCCCGGTTTCCTTCCCGGCAAGGATCTCGAGTGGAGGGGCATGATCCGCCACGGCGCCGAGCTCGCCTTCGCCTACTCCGAGGCCACCGTGCCCAGGGTGTGCGTGATCCTCAGAAAGGCCTTCGGGGGGGCCTACATCGTCATGGACTCGAAGGGACTCGGGAACGACCTGTGCTTCGCGTGGCCGGGGGCCGAAATCGCCGTGATGGGGGCCGAGGGTGCGGTACAGATCCTCCACCGGACGGCCGGTGCTGACGAGCAGGAGACCCTCCGGGACGAGTACGCCAAGCGGTTCCTCACCCCCTGGCAGGCCTCCGAGCGGGGATTCGTCGATGCGGTGATCGACCCCGACGACACCCGGGACGTGGTGGCCGGCGCCCTGCGCACGTTGGAGACGGCCCGCGAGCACCTGCCCGGTCGCAAGCACACGGTGGGGCCGCTGTAGGAGGCGCCGGCGGGTGCTCCCGACTATGCATTGGCGAAACTCGAGGCCCAATCCGTGGTTGTCGGCATCGGGGCGGCTGCGTTGCACTGGGTCTCCGTCGTCGCTGCCTTGCCGTAGTACCTGCCGACCGTCACGGATGGCGCGCCCACACCCGCGTAGGGCGTCACCGCGTTGGTGTCATCGACGGCTGCGATGTTTTCCGCTGCATACCAACAGGTCCCGGTCGTCGACCACGATGCCATCACGATGCCGTTCCCGTCAGACGAAACATAGACCGACACATCAGCCACGGTGGCCACGGCTGCATTGTCAAAGGTGATGTTGGGTTGCATGGCGTGCAGTGCCGCGGCGGTAAGACCGGTGTACGTCTGCTGATCCTGGTTTTCGGCCGCCTTGGCAGTGGTGAGACCTGTGTTGAGGTTCGACTGGGCGGCTTCGTCATTGGCACCCCCGGTCACACCCAGGAACGTCGGGATGGCAATGGTGAGCAGGATGGCCAGGATCAGCAAGACCACCATGAGTTCGATGAGACTGAAACCGGAATCCAACACGGCATTCTGCCGACCAGGCATTTCTGCGAGCCCTGGCCGTGGAGATCTGAAACGGAAGTGCCCCCTCCCTAAGGTGGGGCCACTTCCAGGCACTCCATGGCAGCGGCTCATCAGTGACAACTGAGTCGACCAACTGCGACTACCTGATCAGGCGTTGCCGAAGCTGGAGGCCCAAACAGTGGTTGACGGGATTGCCGTAGTGGCATTGCAGGCCGAAGCG
>JBEKOI010000227.1:0-6971 GCA_049521915.1 Acidimicrobiales bacterium
CACCGGCCGGTTCTCCTCCTGTCATGGGTGACTTCCGGATGGCGCTGGTGGCCTCGGTCTCCGTCGACTTGCCGAATCAGCACCCAGCGGTGGTCCTCCGAGAATCGGAGTCACCGCGGAGGCAGCTGACCTTCTCCATCGCCTTTCACGATGCCGTGGTCCTCTCCCATGCCCTTCGCCGGATCTCCACGCCGCGCCCGCTCACCCACGAATTGCTGACCGGGATCCTCCAGCGGTTCGACATCGACGTCGTGGCCGTGCGCCTGGTGGGCCGCCAGGGCTCCGTCTACTTCGCCGAGCTGGACCTCATGGGCCGTAACGGTCGCTCGGTGCAGTCGTGCCGTCCCTCCGACGGCCTGACCGTCGCCCTCCTGCAGCCGGTGCCCGTGCCCATCCTCATCGACCGCCGGCTCTTCGAGCAGGCGGGTGACGTGACCCCGGCGGGTGCACCCACCACCCCTGGGTGACGCAATGGGCCGGCGCCCTCAACGCCCGGCCAACAGTCGATGCCGGCGCTCCTGGCTCTGCTCGTACTGTTCCTGGTCCGCCGAATCGACCGAAGCGCCACCTTCGTCGGAGATGCGCATGAGCAGGGCGATGAGCACGTAGTTGGCGATGAGGGCGGAACCTCCGTAGGAGACGAAGGGGAGGGTGATCCCGGTCAGGGGCAGGAGCCGGACGATGCCGCCGATGATGAAGAAGGCCTGGAAGCCGATGATCATGGTGAGACCCACCGCGGCGAGCTTGGCGAACTCCGACCGGGCCGCCTGGGCGATACGCAGCCCGGCCCCCACCAGCAGCAGGAAGGCCACCACCACCATGGTCGAGCCCAGCAGGCCCATCTCCTCGCCGATGACGGCGAAGATGAAGTCGGTGTTGGGCACCGGGATCTTGTAGGCGCCGATGCCCAGGCCGAGTCCGGATCCGCCGATGCCGCCGCTCCCGAGGGAGTACCACGACTGCACCAGCTGTTCGCCGCTGGTGCTGGCGTAGCGCCACGGATCGAGCCAGTCCTCGACCCGGATGTGGGTCTGGTACAGGTAGCGCCCGGACAGGAACGCCCCGATGCCGAAGAGGATGATGCCGAGGACCAGGTAGCCGGTCCGGCCCGTCGTGACCCAGAGCATGCCGATGAACAGGGTGAACAACAGGGCCGAGAACCCGATGTCGTGCTCGAGGCTCATGACGCCGATGGCGAAGGCCCAGGCCAGGAGGATGGGGACCAGGGGCCGGGGGTCGAGGACGAGTCGGTTGCCCAACCGTGCCGTCGGGATGGTCAGGAGCTCGCGCTTCTCGACGAAGTACGAGGCGAAGAAGATGCACAGCACGATCTTGGCCAGCTCGACGGGCTGGAACTCGAATTGGCCGACGTGGACCCACAGCCGGGCCCCACCGATGGTCCTCCCCAGGTGGGGTACCAGCGGGAGCAGAAGGAGGATGACCCCGAGGGCCAGCAGGATGTACCGGTAGCGGTCGAGGTCGCGGGATCGGCGGACCAGGGCCAGGGTGAGGACGTAGGCGGCCACCCCGCCGGCCGTCCATGCCGCCTGCAGGGGGGCGTAACTGCTGGCGTTGGCCAGGTCGATGCGCAGGATCATCACGTAGCCCAGTCCGTTGAGCAGGAAGGCGATGGGCAGCACGACCGGATGGGCGCTCGGTACGAAGATCCGGTTGGCGATGTGGGCCACCCCGCCCAGGGCCAGCATGACGGCCAACAGGGGGGCCACGTCGTTTGGCACCTTGGTCGTGTTCCCGTAGATCATCAGGGCATACGCGCCGGTGATGATGACCGACGCGGCCACCAGTAACCCGAGCTCGGTGCGCCGACGGGCTTTGAAGGCCCGTCGGATGGCCTTGGACTCCGGGTCCAGCAGGGAGGTGGCCGGCATCACGGCTGAGCCTACCGGCGGGCGGCTCGAAGGCGGGGGAGCCGTCCGTACCGCCCGGCGGTACGATGGCACGGCGATGAGATCCCTTCGATGACCGGACATCATTGACGGAGAAATCGATCTCCGCGTTGACGGAGCAATCGGTTTCCGCGCCCGACCGCACCTCCGCCGCCCGGCCGCCGGGCGCCCGGGTCTCCAGAGCCGGCTCGAGGTACGACCGGCCGGTACGGCCGTCACCCCCGGATCAGGTCGAAGCCGGCCTCCGGGACGGGACGCCGGCGATTCTCCGCGATGAGCGCTTCATCAATCGTGAACTGTCCTGGCTGGAGTTCGGTGCCCGCCTGCTCGAGCTGGCATCGGACGATCGCATCCCCCTCCTCGAACGGGTCAAGTTCCTGGCCATCTTCTCCGAGGGGCTCGACGAGTTCTTCCAGGTCACGGTGGCGGGCCTCGAGGACCAGGTGGCGGCCGGACTCCGGACCCGGTCACCCGACGGGCTCAGCCCACGCCAGCAGCTCCTGGCCATCACCGGGCGCGCCCACGAGCTGGTCATGCGGCAGAGCCGGATCTTCTCCGAACAGGTGGCGCCCGCGCTGGAGGCGGCCGGCATGGTCATGTCGGACTGGCACACCCTGGACCAGGATGACCGCGCCCACCTCGACGATGTCTTCAACCGGCTCATCTTTCCCATCCTCACCCCCCTGGCCGTCGACCAGGGCCATCCCTTCCCCTACATCTCCGGTCTCTCGCTCAACCTCGTGGTCCGGGTGGTGAACCCGGTCACCGACAAGGAACGCATCGCCCGGGTCAAGGTCCCTCCTCTGCTGTCACGCTTCGTCGTGATGCCCGACGAAGAGCGCTTCGTGCCCGTGGAGCAGGTCATCGCCGCCCACCTCGACAGCATCTTCCCGTCGATGACGATCGTCGAGCACCACGCCTTCCGGCTGACCCGCAACGCCGACCTCTCGGTCGAGGAGGACGAGGCCGGGAACCTGCTGGCCGCGGTCGAGCTCGAACTGCACCGACGGCGCTTCGGGCAGGCGGTCCGGCTCGAGGCTTCGGCCGGCATCGCCACCGACCTCCTCGACATGCTGGCCGCCGAAGTCGACGTTCCCGAGGAGAGCATCTATCTCTTCGATGTCCCCATCGACCTCGGTGGCCTGCGAGGCCTCACCGACTGGGAGCGAGCCGACCTGCATGCCTCATCATGGACGCCGGTGACCCCGTCCCGGCTGGCCGGTGGGGCCGACATCTTCGCCGTGCTGGCCGAGCACGACGTGCTGGTCCATCACCCCTATGAGTCCTTCGCCGCCTCGGTCGAGGCCTTCGTCGCCCTGGCCGCCGAGGACCCCGACGTGCTGGCCATCAAACAGACCCTGTACCGGACGGGTGGCGACAGCCCCATCGTGGCCGCACTGGTGCGGGCCTCGCAGGCGGGCAAACAGGTGACGGCGGTGGTCGAACTCCAGGCGCGCTTCGACGAGCAGACCAACATCGGCTGGGCCCGGACCCTGGAGGAGGCCGGCGTGCAGGTCATCTACGGTCTGGTCACCCTCAAGACCCACTCGAAGATCTCGCTGGTGGTGCGGCGTGAGGGGGACCGGATCCGTCGCTACTGCCATGTCGGGAGCGGCAACTACAACTCGGAGACGGCCAGGCTCTACGAGGACGTGGGGCTCCTGACCGCCGACCCGGACATCGGCGCCGACGTCGGGGAGCTGTTCAACATGCTCACCGGGTCGGGGGACCCTCCCACCTTCCGGCGCCTGGTCGTCTCCCCGGTGTCGACCAGGTCGATGTTGCTGGCCGCCATCGAGGCCGAGACCGAAGCGGGCCCGGCCGGCCGCATCGTGCTCAAGACCAACGGATTGACCGATCCGGGCATCATCGACGCCCTGTACCGGGCCTCGCAGGCCGGCGTCCCCGTCGACCTCATCGTCCGCGGTCGCTGTTGCCTGCGGCCCGGTGTCCCGGGCCTGTCGGAGTCGATCAGTGTCCGTTCCATCGTGGGCCGGTATCTCGAGCACTCGCGGATCTTCCGCTTCGGCGGGGAGAACGGTCGCCCACTGCGGATCTCGATCGGGTCGGCCGATCTGATGGAGCGGAACCTCGACCGACGGGTCGAGGTGATCGTGCCCATCGACGACCCGGGGAATCAGCGGCGGCTCACGCAGGTCCTCGACGACGCGCTACGCGACGAGGCCAACTCCTGGACCCTCGGAGGCGACGGGTCGTGGACCAGGGTCTCCCCGAGCGGCGAGGGCCAAGGCCTGGGTTTCAACCTGCAGGATCACTGCCAAAAGCTGGCTCTCGAATCCCACCGGGATCTGCGCAGTACGACCCCGATCGCAGCCTCGGCCCGAACGGTGCCACCGGCGCCTGTCCCGTCGGCGGGGACGCCATCGACATCGCCGAGCCGGTCACGGTGGCGGCGGCCGTGGCTCCGGCGGCGCCGGTGATGGAGGTGGCGGCCGGGTGCCGGGCGGCCCGGCCGGCGGCTCCGACCGTCGGCCGGGGGAGGTGGAACCGGCGCCGGAGGTAGTCGCGGACCTTCTGGTAGGCAGGCTGGCGCTCGAACTCGAGCGATGCGTAGGCCACGCCCCCGAAGGGGATGGGAAGCCAGAAGTTCACCGCCCGATAGGCCAGGACACCGGAGAGGGCCTCACCGGCGGTCGGTCCGAAGCCGGTGATCATCGAGATGAGCACGAACTCGACCACGCCCAGGCCTCCGGGCGTGATGGGGATGGCGGCCAGGATGTTGGCCAGGCCGTAGGCCACCAGGAGGTCGACCGGCGAGATGAAGTGGCTGAAGGCGGCCACGAAGACCCACAGCGACGCTGCGTCCAGCAACCAGTTGGCGGCCGCCCAGCCCACCGCCCTCCTGGTCAGCGACCGGTCCTTCATGAGGGCGGCGAAGCGATCGGCCAACCGCTCCACCAGCGCCGCAGTCCGGTCGGCGTCGAGGAACCGGATGCGTCCGGCGACCCGGCGGATGACCCGGCTGGCCTGCTCCTGGCCCCTCGTGAGCAGGTAGAAGAGGCTGCCGAAGGCCCCGAGCAGTATCACGCCCACACCCGCGGCCACGATGACCAGGATGGACGCCGACTCTGACTGCCCGCCCCGATGGCTGGTCGGGACGTGGAAGCCGTGGGTCACGAGGAACGCCACCAGGGCCAGCCAGAACATCACGTTGAGGACGACCGCCGAACCGATGCCCTGGGTCCCGAGGGCGAACCCGGCGTCGGACCCGCTCACACCCGACTGGGTGAGCAGCCGGTAGCCCAGTGCCGCCCCCGGGGCCGTGCCCCCGGGGGAGACGTGGCTGAGCGAGAGGGTGGACATGTTGATCCGGAACAGCCGGAACCGGCCCGGGCCGTTGCTGGGCAGGACGGCGTGGGTCAGCTGGGTGTAGGCGGCCAGGGCGGCCACCTCCAACAGGACCCCGAGGGCGAGGTAGGCGATGTTGATATGGGCCAGCGCGTTGACTTCGGGCCGGTGGCTGGCCAGCAGCGGGAAGGCGACGTAGAAGACGAACAGGAAGACGAGGACGGTGGCGACGCTCAGCCTGACCTCCCGGCGGACGAACGGACCGCGGTGCCACCATCGGCGGTGCCGGTGGGTGCCCTTGTCTGCCGGTTCGACCGCCATCACCTTCATGTTGGCACGCCGAGGGCCCATGGACCTGACATGCTGATTGCGTGGTTGACCGGGCCGAGAGCGAACGCGGCGTCGAATCCCCTCCGTCGAGAGTGGCAACGGGCACCGGATCGGACGCCTCGGCCACACCCGGACCGGTCCGCCGGGTGCCGCCGACGGGGACGACGACCGTCATCAACGAGACACCGGTCGAGATCCTCGACCGCGAGGTCGGGCCCGACGCCCCGCGGCGTGAGCGTCTGTTCGCGGCCGCATCCGGAAAGGGCGTTCCCCTCCGCACCATCCTGACCGTCGATGCCGTGGTCATCGCCACCTGGGTGCTCTACCGCCTGATCGGGCGCCTGCGCGAGGTCATCCTGTGGATCCTGATCGCCGCCTTCATCGCCCTCGTCCTCAACCCCGCCGTCAATTTCCTGCAACGCCACCGGTTCAGGCGGGGCGTGGCCATCGGATTCGTCTTCGCGGTGGCTGCCCTCGTCTTCGCCGGGCTGTTGGGCCTGTTCGGCTACCCGCTGGTGAACTCGCTCACCCACGTGGCCCAGAGCCTCCCGACGAGGGTCGACCAGTTGGAGAAGGGGCACGGATGGCTGGCCCACACCCTGCAGCGCTTCCACCTGCTGTCCTGGGTGCAGAAGAACGCCCCGAAGCTGGAGACGGCGGCGAAGAACCTGGGCAAGCCGGCCCTGGCCGAGGGGACCAACCTGGCCGGCGCGGCCTTCTCGACGATCCTGTCCCTGTTCACCATCGCCTTCTTGTCCCTGTTCATGCTGCTCGAGGCCCCGAGGATCCGGAGCGGGCTGCTCGGGACGATGCGGCCCGAGCGCCGCCAGCTCGTGGCCGACATCGCCCACCGCGTCTCCCAGCAGGTGACGGCCTACGTCATGGGCACCATCGCCCTCTCGGTCATGTTCGGCGTGGTCGTGCTCATCACCATGTTGATCCTCGGGGTGCCCTTCGCCCTGCTCGTCGGGCTGTGGGTGGCCCTGGTGGCCTTGATCCCGCTGGTCGGGGGGCTGATCGCCGCGGTGCCGAGCGTCCTCATCGCCCTGCTCCACTCACCGACCTCCGGCGTGGTCATGCTCATCGTCTTCTTGGGCTTCCAGCTGGTCGAGAACCATTTCCTCTATCCCGTGATCATGAGCCGCTCGGTGCGCATGAACCCGCTCTGGGTGCTGCTGTCCGTGCTGGTCGGCGCCAACCTCGGGGGGGCCTTCGGTTCCACGCTCGGTGCGCTGGCCGGCGCGGTGGTCGCCATACCGGTCGGGGGCGCAATCCAGGTGATCTTCAGAGAGGTCTGGAGCCAGACCAGGGCCACCAACGCCGGGACGGACGATGAGCTCGTGGGGGCCGGTGCTCCATCGGTCGAGGTTGACCAGGTAACGCAGGACCCGTCTCCTAAGCTGCCTGCATGAACGTACTGGTGGT
>JBEKOI010000228.1:0-6941 GCA_049521915.1 Acidimicrobiales bacterium
GGACATCGGTTTCATGATCCTGGGGCCGGACCTCTGGAGGCTGCGCCGGTTCCAGTCGGAGTTGCAGACGGCCGGCCTGACCGTGGTCGACTCCTACGTCTCGCTGACCGAGGTGTCCGAGTACGCCGCCGGCATTCCCGACGAGATGAAGCAGACCCGTCTGCACCCCACTCTGCCGCCCGACGGCATGACCGCCTTCTGCTTCTACCCGATGTCCAAACGACGTGGTGAAGCCGAGGGCGCCAACTGGTTCTCCATGCCCTTCGAGGAGCGGAAGGCGATGATGTACGGCCACGGGGCCGTGGGTCGCACCTTCGCCGGACGGATCGTCCAGGTGATCACCGGATCGACCGGCATCGACGACTGGGAGTGGGGTGTCACCCTGTTCGGGGTGAGACCCGACGACCTGAAGGACTGTGTCTATACCATGCGCTTCGACGAGGGATCGGCCCGGTTCGCAGAATTCGGGCCGTTCCTGACCGGGATGGTGGCCCCGGTGGAGACGGTCCTGGCCCAGATCACCACCGACCGGGTCGCCGCCGATGAGTGAACCGGGACCGCGGGGCGACATCGGGGCCCTGCGCTCGGAGCTGGAGCAGATCGGTCCGTTGCTGGTGGCCTTCAGCGGAGGGGCCGACTCGGCCTTCCTGGCCTGGGTGGCCACCGACACGCTGGGCCCGGACCTCGTGCGCTGCGTGACCGCCGTCTCGCCGTCCCTCGCCCCTGAGGAACTGGCCGACTGCCGCGCCCTGGCCGCCGAGTGGGGACTTCGCCACCTGGAGGTCGGGACGGACGAGCTGGCCGATCCGGCCTACGCGGCCAACGACGGGTCGCGCTGCTACCACTGCAAGACGTCGCTGCTGGATGCCCTCGGGCCGCTGGCCACCGAGGAGGACGGCCCGGTGGCCACCATCGCCCTGGGTGTGAAC
Source organism: Acidimicrobiales bacterium (assembly GCA_049521915.1). Classification (GTDB taxonomy): domain Bacteria; phylum Actinomycetota; class Acidimicrobiia; order Acidimicrobiales; family RAAP-2; genus Bog-756. Next base: position 930 of record JBEKOI010000228.1, read on the forward strand.
CTCGACGACCTGGGCGACCACCGGCCCGGGCAACGGGCGGCCGCCGAGCGCGGGGCGCGCTTCCCGCTGGTCACGGCCGGGTTCACCAAGGCGGACGTGCGGGCCTCGTCGAGGTACCTCGGCCTGCGGACCTGGGACAAGCCGGCAGCGGCATGCCTGGCCTCGCGGGTTCCCTACGGCATCCCGGTGACCCTGGGTACGCTCCGCTCTGTGGCCGGCGCCGAATCACGATTGCGGTCCATGGGCTTCCGGCAGGTGCGGGTGCGTCACTACGGCGACACGGCCCGCATCGAGGTACCGGAAGAGGATCTGGCCGCCATGGTGGCCCGGCGGGCGGAGGTGGCCGGGGCGCTGCACCGTGCCGGCTACCGCTACGTCACCCTCGACCTCGACGGCTTCCGTTCCGGCAATCTCAACGAGGCGCTGACCGACCTCGACCGGACGCGGCCGGGGGACGGGGTGGGCCGGGGAGCACCCGAGGAACTGTCCTCGGCCCCGGGGGCCCGTCCATGATCAGGGTCCGGGTCAAACTGACGTTCCCCGAGGAGCTGGTGCGCGAGCCGATCATCGCCCGCATGGTCAAGGAACTGGACATCGTTCCCAACATCAGGCGGGCCGACGTGGGCGAGCACAACGGATGGATCATCTGCGAGTTGGACGGCAACGCCGGCACGGTCGACCAGGCCGTCACCTGGCTCCGCCACGAGGGCGTCCAGGTGGACCTGCTCGGCGACGTCGTCGAGAGCTGACCGGTGGACTCCCACGGGGTGCGGGCCGGGACTCCCGACCCGACGGGGGCTCCGGCGGACGCCGGCGCACGCGGCCCGACGACCGAGCTGGTGGCGGCCAACCAACGCAACTGGGACGAGCGGGTGGCGATCCATATGGCGTCCCGGTTCTACGACGTCGACCAGTGGCTGGCCAGCCGGCCCGGCCCACGGCAACGCGAGATCGACGCCCTGGGCGATGTCGCCGGACTCGAACTGGTGCACCTGCAGTGCCATTTCGGACTGGACACGCTGGCGTGGGCTGACGCCGGGGCCAGGGTCACGGGACTCGATTTCTCGGCCGAGGCCATCCGGGCCGCGGAGGATCTGGCCGCGCGGGCCGGGCTCGGGGACCGGTCCGCCTTCGTCTGCGCCGACGTGTTCGACGCGGCCGACGTCCTTCCCGCCGGGTCCTTCGACATCGTCTACGTGAGCCTCGGCGCCCTGCACTGGCTGCCCAGTGTCGAGCGGTGGGCCGACCAGGTCGCCGCCCTGGCCCGACCCGGCGGGCGCCTCTACCTCCACGAGATCCATCCGTTCGCCTGGTCGCTGGCCGACGACTCCCCCATGGTCACCTACACCTATTTCGAGGAACCGGAGCCCTTCGCCGACGATTCCGAGCTCACCTACACCGATGCCGACCGGCCCCTGACCAATGTCCGGACCTACCAGTGGAACCACGCCATCGGCGAGGTGGTGACGGCGCTGGTCGACCGCGGCATGCGCATCGATCGCCTGGTCGAACACGATTGGACGGTCAACCAGCAGTTCCCCTGGCTGGTCCAGTCCGGCCGGAGACGATGGACGGCGCCACCCGGGCACCCCCGCATGCCCCTGACCTACACGCTGGTGGCCACCCGGGTGGAATGACGAGCCGGACCCGGTGGGGAGCGGGGCCGGCCTCAGGAATCCTTGCGGATCGTCCAGCCTGCCCCCGACACCTTGCGGGGCTCGTAGAACAGGCATCCCTCGGGGCAGGCGAACGGGATCTGCTGGTTGGCGCCCACCCGGCACCGCTCGAGCTTCTCCTCGTGGGCGGTGGTCTGCATGACGTAATGACGACAATCCTCGTTGACGGCCACACTCCATTGTGGCTGATGGACGCGGCTCCGCGTTGGCAGCGGGTAGCGTCGGGTGGGTGGAACCTGTTCCCTCCACCAAGCAGCTCCTGCGCTGGAGCGAAGCCCTGGCCGGTATCGCCCGCACCGGCCTCGGCTTCACCGAGTCTCTCTACGAGCAGGAGCGCTTCGAGGAGATACTGCGGATCGCCGCCGACATACGGGTCACCGTCGACGACGGGACAGAGGGGGCGGAGGATGCCGATGGGCTGGTCGAGGAGTGGTTGGGCTCGGTCGGGAAGGGTGTCCCGGGCTACGTGACGCCCAAAGTGGCCGTCGGGGCCGCGGTGGGAAACGACAAGGGTGAGATCCTCCTGGTCAAGCGGGCCGATTCCGGTGTGTGGCTCTATCCCACGGGTTGGGCCGACGTCGGCTACTCGGCGGCCGAGGTGGTGGTCAAAGAGGTCGAGGAGGAGACCGGCATCGATGTCGAAGTGGTCCGGCTGATCGCCGTGCTCGACGGCCTGCGCATCGGCATCAGCCGTATCCCCCTCTACTCCCTCGTCTTCCAGTGCCGACCGATCGGGGGAGAGCTCAGGGCCCACCCCCTCGAATGTGCCGACGTCGGTTGGTTCCCCCTCGACGAGCTGCCGTTCCCGTTGGCCGGGGCCGAACGCTGGGGCCAACACGTCTTCGCCGCGTTGCGCGGGGATCCCGTCGAGGTGCTCTACGACTCGGTTCGGTCGCCCATCTGGCGGGGTGATCCACATACCTCCTGATCCGCCACGGACAGCATGAGCGCGGAGCCGACACCGGCAGTCACGGTGGCCGAGGCGACCGAGGTGACGCCCGAATTGATCGAGGCCTTCGAACGGTTGACCCCGCAGCTGTCCTCGTCCTCCCCACCCCCCGGCCGCGCCGATCTGGCCGAGATCGTGGCCTCGCCGGCTTCGGTGCTCCTCATGGCCCGCGACGGGTCGGGCTCCATCGTCGGTTCGCTGACACTGGCCGTGTTCCGCGTGCCGACGGGGCTGCGGGCCTGGATCGAGGACGTGGTGGTGGACGAATCGGCCCGGGGGGTGGGCGCAGGCGAGGCACTGGTGGTGGCGGCCATCCGGCGGGCGGACGCCGTCGGGGCCAGGACGGTCGATCTGACCTCGCGCCCCAGCCGCGAAGCGGCCAACCGTCTCTACCGTCGCCTCGGGTTCGAGACGCGGACCACCAATATCTACCGGTGGAGTGCCGGACCGGGAGGAGCGACCGCCACCACCGAAGGTGTGGCCGGCGGCGCCGACGCGACCCCCTCATAGGGCGCAGGTGGGCACGGCCGACCGGTGGTTGACCGAGCTGCCGGCCGGTTCCATCCGGGCCACGGGCGTGACCCTGCACCGGGTGCGGCCCGACGACCTCGACGAGCTGGTGGACGCCGTCAACGCCAGCCTCGGAGCACTCCGACCGTGGATGCCCTGGGCCCAGGCCCCGGCGACCCGCCAGTCGATCGGGGAGTTCCTCGATCAGGCCGACCGCGACTGGGAGGGGGGCCGTGAATTCCAGTTCGCCATCCGGGGCCGGCGGGGCGCCGAGCCCGAGGCCCTCATCGGCTGCTGCGGCCTGCACGACCGGATCGGCGCCGGTGGGCTGGAGATCGGCTACTGGGTGCGGTCCGACTGCACCGGCCGCGGCGTGGCCACGTCGGCGGCATCGGCGCTCACGGCGTCGGCGCTGGGTCTCGACGGTGTGTCGCGGGTGGAGATCCACTGCGATGCCGCCAATGTCCGGAGCGCGGCCATCCCCCCCAAACTGGGATTCAGGCTCCACCGCATCGAAGCCCGGCCGCCGATCTCGCCCGGGGAGACCGACCGGCACATGATCTGGGTGTACCCCTCCTCGCCGCCTCCCGCCTCAGCTGATCTTCAGCAGGTCGACGACGAAGACGAGGGTGTCGTTGGCCGCGATCCCCGCTCCGGGTGAGGTGGGCCCGTACCCGAGGCTCGGCGGGATGATCAACTCACGGCGACCTCCGACCTTCATGCCCACCACCCCCTGATCCCAACCGGGGATGACTTGTGCCGGGGTCGCGTCGAGCGTGAAGCTGAACGGCTGACTCGTCCACGAGGCCTGGATCACCTTCTTCGAGGAGTAGGTGGCCAGGACGTACTGGACGGTGACGGTGTCGCCCGCCTTGGCCGCGGGTCCGGTGCCCACGATCAGGTCCGAGCTCTCCAACTGGGTGGGGGGAGTCCCGGACGGCACGATGACCGAGGGCTCCTTCCCGGGGGTGCCCGCGGGGGACCGGTCCTGCACCGGAATCGTAGGCGCGGTGCTCGATGCGGGTGGAGTCTCGGTCCCGGCGGTGGTCGGTGGGCTCTGCGCGGCCGTGGTCGTGGGGCTCGACGACGAGCTGCTGCACCCGGCCAGGGCCAGGACGGAGGCGGCGAGCAGGGCGAGCGGCCAGAGGCGCACACGAGACATGGACAAATCCTTTCCGAGCTGATCCGAGGAGCAGAGCGCTCGAGGCGCCTCCGCTGGGGAAACGGTAGTGCGTCCCCGCCCGCCGCGGTGATCACCACCCCCGGCGGGCCGGCAACCCCGACGGGCGATGAAGAGCGATGAATCAGCCCCCTGGCATCATTCCCACATGATGTTCCAGTCCCTGCGAGACATGGCCACCGGCCTCCGGTCGGTGCTGGCCGACCTGGAACCCGAGCGGCTGAGCGGTCCCGATGCGGCCCGGTTGCTCGAGGTCTTCTCTGAGATCGAGAAGCTTGCCGCCGGGGGAAGGCTCCTGGCCTCCCGGCGTGTGGAGTCCTCCAACGTCTGGCGGCGCCGGGGGCACCGATCGGCCGCCGCCCACGTCGCCGAGGCCACCAGGACGGGGATGGGTCCGGCCATCACGACCCTTCAGGCCGCCCGCCAGCTCGGCTCGCTCCCTGTCACCGAGGAGGCCATGCGCGAGGGCCGGCTCTCGGAGACTCAGGTCAAAGAGATCGCCGGCGCGGCCATCCTCCAACCGGAAGCGGAGCAGGCATTGGTCGAAGCGGCGGAGAACCAATCGCTGACGATGCTCAAATTGCGTTGCCGGCGGGTGAAGGCCGTGGGCCAGGGCGAGCACGGGACCTATGACGCCATCCACCGTGGTCGCTACCTGCGCAACTGGACCGACGGTGACGGTGCCGTGCGGCTGGACGCCAAGCTGACGCCCGACGAAGGCGCCCGGTTGGTCGCCGCGGTCAGGGCCGAGTCGGGCCGGCTGGCCGGCCAGGCCCACCGGGCCGGGGTCGACGAACCGCTTCGGGCCATCGCCGCCGACGCCCTGGTGCGCCTGTCATGTGGGGCCGTCGACGTGGTGCCCGCCGGCGGCCGCGGGGAGCGTGGTCGGAGTGGGACAGGGCCACCGGGCGACGCCGGTCAGGCGCCGGCGGAGAGGGAGGGAGGTCCTTCGGCCATGGTCCATGTCCGGGTCGACCACCAGGCCCTGGTCCGGGGTCACCTCGAACCCGGTGAGATCTGCGAGATCCCGGGCATCGGGCCGATACCGGTGGCCGCGGCCCGGCGTCTGGCCGTGGACTCGATCCTCAGCGTGCTGGTCACCAACGGAACCGATGTGACCACAGTGGCCCATGCGGGGCGAACCATTCCGGCCTCCCTCAGGAGGGCCCTCACCGAGCGGGATCCGACCTGCGTGGTCCCCGGATGCGACGTCCGCGATGGACTCGAGATCGACCACGTCGAGCCGTTTGCGCTCGGCGGCGCGACCACACTGGCCAATCTGGTCAGGCTGTGCCGCTGGCATCACTACCTGAAGACCCACCAGGGACATCGGCTCGTCCGGGTTGCCGGAGGATGGCGATGGGATCCGCCGGGTGACGCCCGAGGGGATCCCTCCGCATCGTCAGGGGTCGCGGCGCGGAGCTGAGGGCCGATGGCCAGCGGCCAAGAGCTGGCGCTCACGCCGAGTCGTTGCCACCGCCCTCGGGCCCCGGCGGGAACCAACCTTGCGGTTGCCGAGCCGGACGGCCGCTGGCGCCCACCGTCGTCTCTCCCGTCGTGGTCATGCCCGGCCCCTGACGCGCCGATCGCCACAGGGCCTCGGCCCGCTGGGCCAGCTCGCGGAGGGGCTGTCCGGTGCGCCGGGCCGCCAGTGCGACGTCGTCGTGCTCGGCCTTGACCCGGCCGGCGCTCACCTT
>JBEKOI010000229.1:0-6918 GCA_049521915.1 Acidimicrobiales bacterium
GCTGCTGCGGCCCGGCCTCCACCGACCCCGCTGCTGCGGCCCGGCCTCCACCGACCCCGCTGCGGCGGCCCGGCCTCCACCGACCCGGCTCTGACTCGGTCAGTTCCGCGTGCTCACGCCCACACCGGCGGGCAGCTTTTCGGGATCCCAACCCAGCAGGGCAACGGCCTGGCTGAACGCGAACCGGTCGGTCATCCCGGCCACGTAGGCAACCGCGGCGCGGACGGCCGCGGGCTCGCCGCCGGCGAGATCGGCCGCTGGAGCACCTCCGTCGGGAATCAGGTTGGGCCTGTCTCCGAAGTGGTCGACCAGGGCCCGCAGGACCGACACCACCGACCGGCCCTGGGCCACAGAGCTGGGCCGGAGGTAGATGTGCTCGTAGTTGCTGGCCCGGAAGGCGGCCAGCGCCTCGGCCTGCTCGTCGGCCATCCCGATCCGTCCGGTGGAGAGGATCGACGACACCAGGGCGTCGATGAAGGTGCCGAGTTGCTGGCTGCGCCGGTCGCCACACCGTTCACGCACCAGCGGGGGGAGGGCGGAGGAAGTCACGATGCCGCTCTTCACCGCGTCCTCGAAATCGTGGCACACGTAGGCGACCCGGTCGGCCCAGCTGACCACCTCGCCCTCGGGTGTGGACGGTGCCGGCCTGGACCACGAATGGTTGCGGATCCCGTCCAGGGTCTCGGAGCACAGGTTGAGGTGGGCGAGGGAGACGTCGGCCCCCCAGGGCGCGTGGTCGAACCCGCCGTCGAGGTACGGGGACAGCGCGTCCTCGCTGGCGTGTCCGCCGGGGCCGTGCCCGCAGTCGTGACCCAGCGCGATGGCTTCGGTGAGGGCCACGTTGAGGCGGCAGGCCCGGGCGATGGAGGTGGCCACCTGGGCCACTTCCAGCGCGTGGGTCAGCCGGGTGCGCTGGTGGTCGTCGGGGAAGACGAACACCTGGGTCTTGCCGGCCAGACGGCGGAAGGCAGGGGCGTGGAGGATACGGTCCCGGTCCCGCTCGAAGCAGGTCCGCCAGGGATCGGGCTCCTCGGGCCGGTCACGGTGGCCGGCGCCGGACCCCCTGGTCGCCGCGGGGGCCAACCCGTCCGCCTCGACGGATTCACGGGCCTCACGTTCGAGGCCCGGGTGCGGGCCGTCGTACCCGGTGCCGGCGTGGCTGTCGGCGTGGGCGAACGTGACGCCCGGCCCGCCGTGGCCGGCCATGGTCGAGGCCCAGCGACGGTTCCGCTCGTTCTCACCCGCCCTCGCGCCCTCCCCCCACTCGCCCTCGCTCTTTGCCGGTTCCACACGATCAGTGTGCACCATGGCTGTGACCGGTGGGCGTCCCCGACCTTGTATCGTCGGGGACACCCGGCAGCCGGCAGCCGTGCCGGAGCCCCATCGAGAGGAGCGTGCCAGGTGGACGTGCGTATCGGAATCGTGCAATCGATGAAGGAGCTCGACATCGAGTTGCCCGAAGATACCGACCGCGACAAGGTCCTGGCCGATATCGAGGCTGCACTGGCCGAGGACGGCACCATCCTGTGGCTGACCGACCGGAAGGGTCGCCAGGTGGGCGTGCCCGTCGGCAAGGTGGCCTACGTCGAAGTGGACCCGCCGAGCTCGGACCGTCGGGTCGGGTTCGGGATCTCCTGATTGAGCACCGGCCCCCGCCAGGTCCGGCGCTGAGTGCCTGAGCGGCTCCCCCGGGTCGGATGAACCCACTCCTCGATCTCAAGCTCGTCTTCGTCACGGGCAAGGGCGGCGTGGGCAAGACCACGGTGGCCTCGGCCCTGGCCCTGTTCGCCTCCCAGCGCGGGAAGCGGGTCCTCATCTGCGAGGTGGATGCCAAGGGTGACGTGGCCGGCTTCTACGAGGCCCCACCCACCGGGTTCAACGAGAAGGAGATCCTCCCCGGCCTCTTCGCCATGACCATGGACACCGAGGCATCATTGCGCGAGTACCTCAAGCTCCAGCTGCGCATCCCGGTCGTCGGGCGCATCGGTCCACTGGCCAAGGCCTTCGACTTCGTGGCCACGGCGGCGCCGGGCGTCAGGGAGATCCTCACGGTGGGCAAGCCGGTCTACGAGGTTCGCGAGCGCAACTACGACCTGGTGGTGGTGGACGCGCCGGCCTCGGGCCACATCGTCAGCCTGCTGTCCGCGCCCCAGTCCATCAACAACCTGGTCAAGGTGGGCCTCATCCGCTCCCAAACCGACTGGTTGCTCGAGATCCTGTCGGATCCCCAGACCACCGGCCTGGTCGCCGTGTGCACCCCGGAGGAGATGCCGGTGAGCGAGACCATCGAGCTGGCCACCCGGGTGAGGGAGGAGACCACCGTGCAGCTGTCGGCGGTGGTGGTCAACCGGGTGCTGCCCGAGCTCTTCGGCCGCCAGGAGGAGAAGGTGTTCGACGCCCTGGTCACGCCGGGGCCCTCGGAGCAGCTCAACCGACTGGTGGGCGGGGACGCCGGGCCGCTGCTGGAGGCGGCCCGACTGGCCGTGACGATGCGGCGCACCCGGTCCACCCATCTCGACCGGCTCCGTCGGAACATCGACGAGTCGGTGCCCATGCTCTACCTCCCGTACCTGTTCACCCGTTCCCACGGCCTCCGCACCACCCGCCAGGTGGCCGCCTCCCTGGGCGAGGAGCTGGGGTACTGATGGCCGACGGCGCCGCCCGGGCCCGGGGTCGGTCGGCGGACGACCGCAGGAAGAGCGGCTCGGCCAAGGGAGGCAAGCCGGCCACGGCCACCAGCTCGATCGACGGGCTCCTGGCCACCAAGGAGATCGTGATCGCCTGCGGACCGGGAGGAGTGGGAAAGACGACGACCGCCGCCGCAGCCGCCGTCATGGCCGCGGTGCGGCACGGGAGCAAAGTGCTCGTCCTCACGGTCGACCCGGCCAAGCGGCTGGCCGACGCGCTGGGCCTCGACGGCATCGGCAACACCGAGCACCGGGTGCCCGACGAAGCCTTCCTGGCCGCGGGGATCAAACCGAGGGGACAGTTGTGGGCCGCCATGCTCGACACCAGGGAGTCGTGGGACGCGCTGATCAAGCGTCACGCGCCGGACAAGCAGACCAGGGACGAGATCCTGGCCAATCCGCTGTACCAGAACATCGCCGGCCGCTTCGTCCAGAGCCACGACTACATCGCCATGGAGCGGCTGTACGAGATCCACTCCGAGAGCGACTACGACCTCATCGTGGTCGACACGCCCCCGACCAGGAACGCTCTCGATTTCCTCGATGCACCGCAGCGGATGGCCGACTTCTTCTCGTCCCGCCTCCTGCGTTGGCTGATCGTCCCCTACCGGTCGCGCTTCGTGAACGTGGCCACCAAACCCTTCTACCAGATCGCCGACAGGATCCTGGGGACGGAATTCCTCGCCGACATCTCCGAATTCTTCGTCCTCTTCCAGACGATGCACAACGGTTTCGTCGAGCGCTCCGAGTCGGTGGGCCGGCTCCTGTCGGACCGCCGGACCACCTTCATCGTCGTCTCCACCCTCGAAGCCGTCCCTCTCCGCGAGGCGGAGTTCTTCGCCGACCAGCTCACGGCCCGCCACCTCCACCTCGGAGCCATCGTCTTGAACAAGGTCCTCCCGCTGTACCTCCGGGGCTCCGACGGCGCCGCGCTGGCCGCGTCGATCAAGGACCGGGCCAGCTCGCTGGCTCTGGAACTGGCGCCCAGCCTGGCCCAGGTGGACGAGACCCTCGGCGACGCCGACCAGATCGCCAGGGTCCTCACCGAGGTGGCCGACAGCTACCTCAACTTCCAGGTGGTGGCGCTGAGGGAGATGGAGGAGCGCGCGCTGCTCTCGGTCATGCCCGACGTGCTGGCCACGGTGCCGTTCTTCGATACCGACCTCTACGATCTGGCCGGATTGATGAGGCTGGGTGAGCAGATCTGGGCCTGAGAGAGCCGCGAACGGTCCCTCCCCGCAGATGGCGCGGGTCTTCGCCTGCCTTACGATGCAACCATGACCGACATCGTTGATCCCGCGCTGGAGTTCTACGCCACCCAGCACACGACGGCTCCCCCCGGTTACCTCGAGGAGCTGGCCGCCGATCTGCACGACACGCTCGAGTTCCCGGGGATGATGGTCGGCCGGCTCGAAGGCCGCTTCCTCGAGCTGCTCACCTTCGCCCTCGGCGCCCGCTCCGTCCTGGAAATCGGGACCTTCGGCGGTTACTCGGCCCTGGCCATGGCCGCAGGCCTGGCTCCCGGCGGCCGCATCACCACCTGCGAGCTCGCCCCGGTCCACGCCGAGTTCGCCCGCCGGCACATCGCGGCCAGTCCCTATGCCGACTGCATCGAGGTGGTCGTCGGACCCGCGATCGACACCATCGCCACCCTCGACGGCCCTTTCGACCTGGTCTTCATCGATGCCGACAAGGCGGCCTACGCCGACTATTTCGAAGCCGTGCTCCCCAAGCTGGCACCCCGCGGCCTCATCGCCGCCGACAACACCCTGTGGAGCGGCCGGATCCTCGATCCGGCCGACACCAGCCCGGACACGGTCGCCCTCCGCACGTTCAACGACGCCCTGGCCGTCGACCCGCGGGTGGTGGTGGTCCAGACCACGGTCCGCGACGGGGTCACGCTCATCCGGCGCGCCGGTTAGCCCGGGGTACGACTGTGCTGGACTACCACCTCCATCTGTGGCCCCACACCCAGAGTGACGCCGTGACCACCGTCGAGCAGGTGGCGGCGTACTGCGAGCGCGCCGCGGGAGCCGGGGTGACCGAGATCGCCGTCACCGAGCACCTCTTCCGGTTCACCCAGGCCAAGGACCTTCTCGGCGGGTTCTGGGACGAACTGCCCGGGGAGGCCCTCCGGCCCGGGATGGCGGCCTACTGGGATCACCACGCCCGGGTGGATCTCGATGCCTACGTGGAGGTGGTCGAGGCGGTGAAGGCGGAGGGGCTGCCCGTCGTGCTCGGTCTCGAGGTCGACTACTACCAGGGGCGCATGGACGAGGTGGCCGGCCTGCTGGCCGACTACCCGTTCGACGTGCTGCTCGGATCGGTGCACTGGTTGGGCGCGTGGCGGTTCGATGTCCTCAACGATCCGACGGTGATGGCCGAGTGGGAGGTCCGTGACATCGACGCCGTCTGGGATGAGTACACCCGGGCCATGGAGGAGCTGGGCGCGTCCGGTGTTTGCGATGTCTTCGCCCACCCCGACCTGGTCAAGATCGCCGGCCGCGTGCCCACCGTGCCTGACGAGTTCTACGACCGCATCGCCGAGGCCGCAGTGCGCTCGGGCATGGCCGCGGAGCTGTCCTCGGCCGGTTGGAGGAAGCCGGTGGGCGAGGAGTACCCGGCCCCGCCGCTGCTCAAGCGGTTCGTGGAGCGCGGCGTCCCGCTCACCACGGCCTCGGACGCCCATGCCCTCCCCGACGTGGCCGATCGGGCGGACGACCTGCGGGACCTGCTGGCCGGCGCCGGCATCACCCGGCTGCAGGGATTCCGGGGCCGCCGGCCGTACGAAGTACCCGTCGGCCCGCCGGTCGGAGCATGACCGTGGCCACCCCGGCGGAACTGGCCTTCGAGCGCACCAATCTGGACGACGTCCAGCTGGGCCATCTCCAGCGGCTGCTCGGCACCTGGGGGATCCTGGCCGATCTGTCCTTCTCGGATCTGGTTCTGCTGGCCCCGGTGGCGCCGGCGGCACGGGAGCAGGCCGACGACGGGGTGGAGCTGGTGGTACTGGGTCAGATGCGGCCGTCGAACAGCGCCACCGTCGTCCAGCACGACCTGGTGGGCGAGTCCGCCGCCGCCGACCAGTGGCCGGAGGCACTGCTGACCCTCGAATCGGGGGAGGTCACCAGGGGCGAGATCCTGCTCGCTCCCGACGACGAGCCGGTGAGGATCCACTGCATCCCCGTCCGCTGCGAGGGGACCATGGTTGCCGTGCTGGTCCGGCTGTCGGCCGGTGCCGGTCGGCGCCCCGGTCACCTGGAGCGGACCTACCGCGACCTCTTCGAGCGGTTCGCCGTCATGCTGGCCGAGTCGACTTTCCCGTTCCCGAGCGAGGAGGTCGCCACCGAGGAGGCCCCGAGGGTCGGTGACGGCGTCGTCCTCGTCGACGAGGAGGGCTGTGTGCGCTACGCCTCGCCCAATGCCACCAACGCGCTCCACCGCATGGGGATGTACTCCCAGATCGAGGGCCGGCGCCTCACCGATCTGGGCATCGAGGAGTCAGCCATCGAGTGGGCGCTGGCATCGGCCCTCCCGGTGGTCGAGGAAGTGGAGCGACGCCCCGACGTGACGGTGCTGCTCCACTGCATTCCCCTGGTGGCGGCCGAGGCGGTGACCGGGTGCCTGGTCCTCCTCCGCGACGTCACCGATGTCCGTCGCCTGGACAGGCTGCTCCTGTCCAAGGACGCGGCCATCCGTGAGGTGCACCATCGGGTGAAGAACAATCTCCAGACCATCTCGGCCCTCTTGCGGCTCCAGGCCCGCCGGCTTCCGCCCGGTGGGGGGAAGGTGGCCCTCTTCGAGGCGGAGCGCAGGGTGCGTTCGATCGCCATCGTGCACGAGATCCTCTCCCGTGACCCGGGGGACCAGGTCCCGTTCGAGGAGATCGTGACCTCGCTGATCCGCATGGCCGAGGACTCGGTCGTGCTCTCCCGGCCCTTGACCTTCGAGGTGATCGGGGGACTCGGTGAGGTCCCGGCCGACGTGGCCACACCCCTGGCCGTCGTCCTGGCCGAGCTGCTGCAGAACGCCGTCGAGCATGCCTTCCTCGAGCTCGACGGCGAGGAAGGCAGGAGGGGCGGCGACCATGGAGGTCCGTCGGGTGCCGCCGTCCCGCCTCAACCGGTCGGCCACATCCAGGTCCACCTGGTCAACGATCTCAACAACCTCACCCTCGAAGTCGTCGACGACGGCTCGGGCCTCCCCGAGGGCTTCGACATCGACGCCTCCG
>JBEKOI010000230.1:0-6915 GCA_049521915.1 Acidimicrobiales bacterium
GTCCACCTCCCACGGCGTACCGTGGGCAACAACGTGGGACGCTGTGCGGCGCGCTCTCGATCACCTCGGGAACAACGTTCCCCATCCGCCTGTGCACCCGGATGCCGGCTACATGCTGGAGGCCCTGTGGTTGGTGGGCATCGGCGCAGCTCTCGCTGACTGGTGGGCCTTTCGGGTGGGCTCAACCTTGCCGGGCATCGTTCCGGCTGTCGGGATATTCGCTCTCTGCCAGGTGCTGGGTGGGTCCACCCACGGCACGGTCCTGATCGCCGGCCTGACCGCGGCCTCGACTGCCTACCTGCTCGCCCATCGGGCCACCGTCGGCAGGGCGGGGGCTACTTGGCTGGGCGGATCGCCGAACGGCTATCTCCGGAGTGTCATGAGAGCGGGCGCAATCGGTGTCGTCGCCGCCACCGCCGTCGCCATCGGCATCGGATCGCAACTCCCCCATTCGGCGGCATTGGGCGCCGATCGACAGACACCGGTCCGACCCCATTCCGCAGCACCGCCCCCACCTCATGCCGCCGGGACGACTGTGCCGGCTCCGACGACTCCGACAACCAACGTCCAACCGAAGCCACAGACGGCCCCGGCAGCGGTTCACAGGCCCCGAAACGGACCGGGGAAAGGCGACCGGACGGGTGCCAATGTCCCCCAGCACCGTCGTCCGGTGTGGCCGGTGGCGGTACTGGCGGCCCTCGTCGCCTTGGCCGGCTGGATCGCTGTCAACGTCGGGTATCGGCAGATGCGTTGGCGGCGCAGGCGCCGCGGCGACGGACACCCCACGCCGGCATACTCGGTACAAGTGGCTTGGGCGGACCTGGCTGAAACCCTGGCCTTGTGGAACCTCCATCGCCGTCGTTCCGAGACTCGTGTCGAGTTCGGCCAACGGGTAGGGGCGTCGCTGGCCGTCCAATTCCGAACCGATTCGCGCCGACGTTCCCCCGATGGTGAAGGCGCGGAACTTCTGAGGATCGATCCGCCGCTGGTTGCGGCGATCGCCGACCGGGTGGCGTTCTGCGACGACGCACTTCCTCCAGACCTTGCCTGGTCGGCAGTGGCAACGACCGAACAGATCGTTCGGACGCTGCGAGCGCGGGAATCCTTCGCAGCCAAGGTCGTGGGTCTCGTTCTCCCCCGCCGGAGTTGGGGCGTAGGACGACTCGAGTAACCCGTGTTCAGCCGACCGGAGGACCGAGCCCCACGGTGCCGCTTTCCCACCGTGGAGCCCACCGTCACTGCCATGTGGCACCGGGCGCCGTCGGCCAGCTTGCAGTCCGGACAGGCGGTAGCGAGCTGTTCCAACACGGCCGAGGACAGGCATCTGTATTCATTCATGTGGAGGGCATCGTGCGTTCGATCGGCCGAGTGGTCCCCTTCGTTGTCCCAGCGGCCGAGCTAGCCGTTCTTGTGCACCAGGGTTCCCTGACGGACATCGACATCACCTACGGCGAACTCGGCGCTTACGCGACGGCGCGTGAGATCAGCATCGAGGGACCACTTCGGGAGTACTACCTCGTTGACGCACATGAGACGCCCGATCCAGTGAAGTGGAAAACGGAGATCGGATGGCCGGTCTTTCACTCGGACCGATCGCTTCTGAGCGAACATTAGGCGACGACCAGCCTGCGTCCGACGGCGGTACTGGCGTCGGCTACGACGTCGTGAGCATCCGCAAGCAGGCAAGGCGGGCCGCCGTCAATGGGATCGACAATCATCGGTCGAATCGTTTGCAGCTCGATCCCAAGCTGAAGCGTGATCTCGTCCGTCAGGCCCCCGGCGTCCCCGGCATCGGAGTGACCGGCACGGGGTTCTTGGGATTCTTGTTCACGCAGACGAAGACCTGCTTCCCCTGTCCGAAGACCGGTACGTACTTGCCCCCTTGGACCTGTATGTAGGAACTGCAGTCGGGCCAGGTGGTGCCGGTATGGCTCACCGCCCAGTCGACCGGCGCCGAGACACCGCTGGCGGTGAAGTTGGTGATCTTGTTGGTGGCGGCGATGACGCTGGCCTGGGTGGGATCCTTCCCCGCGGCCTTCACGCCGGCCGCGATGAGGGCCGCTGACTGCCACCCCTGGAAGGCCACTCCGTTGTAAACGAAGTTGGGCTCGTACTTGGCCATGGCGGCCAGGTAGGCCAGCATGCCGGGGTAGGTGTTGCCATAGCGGGACCTGTCGCCGGCTTGAAAGGGCACACCTCCGACGTTGTCGACATAGACCCCCTCCATCAGGTTGCCGTACTGCGCCAGGAGGGCCTGGTCGTATCCGTTCAGCCAGAACTGCTTGATCTTGAGGCCATACTGCTGGATGTCCCGGGCCAGGGTGATGTTGTCCGAGGCCTGCATGCAGGTGACGACCAGTTGGGCACCCGATTGCTGGAGTCGCTGAACGTCGGAGCTGTAACTCCCACCGAGCTGGGCCCCGACATCGGCCAGCACCACATTGAATCCTGCCTGCTTCATCCCTGTGGCGTAGGAGCTGCACGCGTCATACGACGAGGCGATGGACGGCCCGTAGCTGATGAAGGCCACCGACTTGGCCGCCACTTTTTTGATGAAGTACGCCAGGCTGGAGTACCCGTTGGCATACACCTGGGTGGAACCACCCACGGCGTAGAGGTTGGGGGCGCCTTGCCAGTTGGCGCTGACGTTGTACCCGTAGGTCGGGGTCTTCGTGGTCACGAAGTAATTCGGGCTGAACCAGGCCGACGCCACGCCGATGGCGAACACATGGTCCTGGTCGATGAGGGTGTGGGCGTCCTGGATGAACTGGGTCGGCGAGCCGCCATCGTCCAGGTTGTCAGTGAGCACGATATGGCGCCCGTTGATCCCACCGTTGGCGTTGAGGGTGTTGAAGTAGGCGATCATGCCGGGGGCAAGTCCGTCGAAATAGCCGGCCAGTTGCCCGGTCTTCGACGAGATGGCTCCGATGCTGATCTGTGTTGTCGAGACCCCGGGCGACGTGCCGGTGGTCTTCCCACCGGACGTGGTCGAACTCGACGCGGCCGTCGTCGTCGTCGAGTTCGACGCCGAGCCCCCAGACGAACAGCCCGCGGCGATGACGGCTACTCCGAGCACCAGAGCGCCCGACCGCGTCCATGCAGTGCGGCCCTTACCCATATCTCACTTCCCCCTAACCAAGTGGACCTGTCCGAACCGAATGGACCTGTCGGATCGTCGTCGATACCGTCAGCCGCAGATTGCCGAAACTACTTCGCTGCGGTGGCCAATCCCGAGTGACCCTAGGCCAGGCTGTTGCCGCGAGCAAGGGACGGCAAGACGCCTTCGGTCTGGAGTCCGAAGGCGGATGAAGCCGGGCATCGGTGGCTGCGACCCGGTGGTCGGTGACGAGTCTGACCCGAGTCCTGAGAGCTACAGAAAGGACGCACCCGAAGAGCTCCGCTCAACCGGCCCGCCCCGGATTGCCCATGTCTGCCGTTCGGCAATTGGTCGTCAGTCGTCAATTGCCTCGATGCCAAGCTGCTTGAGGCGTTCGACGTTGTCTCTCATCGCCTGAAGGACATCGGGGGGGTGCCCCTCCCAGTCTGTTAGTTCGCCCGTGACCAGCAGCGGTTGGCGAGAGCGGTACGACTTCGTCGGGTTGCCGGGGAACTTCTTGTCCGTCAGGTTCGGGTCGTCCTCGATGGGGCCAGTCGGTTCCACAAGGTAGATTCTGCCGGGGCCTTCGCCGATTGCCAGTTCTGCTCCCCACACAGCCGCGTCCACTGTGGCCGTCAGATAGACGTGGTTGGCCTCCCTGCGGCTGCCAAAGTTGGAGGTGTAGCCGGGCTCGATCAGGTCGCCGGGCTTCAAGTCGGCACATGTGCCGTGGTAATAGCGTTCCTGGCTTCCGTCATCCATGGCCCCATGGTGCCACGCGACAAGTTCAATAGGTAGTTCCGAGACCAGTTCCGAGACCTTCACATAGGCGGGACGAGTTCTGACCATCGAGCCAGTCCCCCAAGGTCGCCAGAGACCTCAACCCTGGCAGCCTGAGATGCGGGAACCCGCCCCCAGACAATGAGAAGGAGTTGTTGCGCAGCTCCGCGGATCCGAACCGATGCGTCGTGTGGCTCCCGACTCACGATTCTCTCTCCCGGTCGTGAGAGATCAAGCCACCACCGTTCATTTCGATCGCTGCACTCGAAGCTCAGCGTCGGCCCCGCGGGAGCATCATGCGAAGACCGTGATGCGGCGACGAAGACGTCGAGGTACTCGTCGATGCCGTCGGCGGCGACTTCGGAGGCAATCGACAGTTCTTTACCTTGCGCTGCATCGGTATCTGAGCGATGGACGACGGTTTCGAGTGCCATGCGACGAGTCCACCAGCCAACACGGCGGCCCGGCTCGAACCACGACCAACATTCGTCGCCGGCAGGGACGCTCGACAGTTGCTCGAGTAGCGAGGCAGTCCCGGAGCGGAACCAATCGACGAACTCCGGGGAGTCCTTCGGCGGTGTTTGCAAGGAGCCAAACAGACCGAAGTCGGCGTCGGGCCGTCCCTTATGACATCGGCCACGACATGATCGTCCCCGCCACGTGTCGGGCCACCGTGGCGACCGTCCAGCGATCGGACCATGGAACCGCTGCCTTTCGATCGAGTTCGTACGCGCTCACAATGCGGGAAGATTCATCCGAAATGATGGAGAGGTAGTCGAGTGTCACGTCAGGGCTGCTCCTCGGAGGTAGCTGTTACTATTACAAGTGTTATAGTAAATGACATGCCCTGCCGTCAATCGGAGCCGATACGACCCCGCTGCCGAGTCCTTGCTCGGTGATGGCCCGACCCGTCGATCCGAAGCGCCGACAGGAGCTTCTTGATCGCTCAGTCGACTACGTCGTTGCCAATGGTATTTCCGACCTGTCGCTGCGGCCCTTGGCTGCCGCCGTCGGTACACAGGCACCGGTCCTGCTCCATCATTTTGGCTCGAAGGAGCACCTCGTAGAGGAGATCCTTGGCCAAGTTCGCGATCGATTGCGGACCCTCGGGCGGACTGCCGAGGCCGAGACCGACCGCTCGGGACTGGGAGCGGTGTGGACGTGGGTGTCTCACCCTGACCAAGGTCCGCTGATGCGGCTGTTCTTCGAGACGTACGGGCTGGCGCTCCGCCACCCTGACCGGTATTCGGGCTTCATCGACCATGCGATCCATGACTGGCTCGATGAGCCGCTGGCGGCCATCGACGACATCTCAGCCACGCTCGCAATCGCCACTGTCACCGGCCTCGTACTCGATCTGCTGACAACAGGAGACCGGGTCCGAGTCGAGGACGCAATGGAGAGGTTCCTCTTTCTCCTCCGCTCGCACGCCGACCTGAGCGCGGCTCCGTCGCACCGGGATAGCAATGGTTGAAGCGGTCCGGTGATTCGACTTCGATTAGTACCGGGGATGAACAGCCTTCGGCACCCAGGATGAACTCTGGGGCGCCAGACATCGGCAAGGGACTTGCTCAAGGACTGTCATTCCGGTCATGCCGGTGTCCGGTGGGCGGCCGGCGCTCCCGGTCGATGATGCCCGTCCCGGTTCGACGGGACTTTTGGGGACGCTGACCGCGAATTCCGGGTGACACGTTGAGCCCGTAGGCGGGGTGGGTCCGGCGGTTCGCCGGAGGGTGACCGATGAGCGATCACTCCCGGGTCTTCTGGCGATATACGGTCAGATACAGCTGCCCACGGAGGTGACGATGGCCAACACGCGTTCTGAACGAGACCTCTCGCTTCGCCTCCCGGCCCTGCTCTCGGCGCTGCTGGTGGCCTTTACCATCGAGTTCGACAATGAGTTCGAGCATCGCATGCCGCACCGGACGACTCGCCACGGGCGCACGGCGGGGGCAGGTCCTCGTCCATGGTTGATCTCCATGGCCATGTGGGTCCACGTCATGCGCCTTGTACCGGAAGACGGCATCAGCGCCCGGGATCTGGTTCGGCGGTCACAGCTCACCCCCAAGAGCATGCAGGTCCTGGTCAAGCGGGTCGGGCAATGGTGGGGATACCTCGAGTTAGGGCCGGATCCCACCGACGGGCGGGCCAGCCCGCCTGCTTCGGAATGGTTGGTCCGACCCACGAAGGCGGGTCGCGAGGCGCAGAGCATCTGGGCTCTGCTCACCGACGAAATCGAGGCACGGTGGACTGATCGATTTGGTCAGAAAGCAATGGGCGATCTGCGGTCAGCGCTGGCGGAGGTGGTGGGGCGACTGGATATAGACCTCCCCGACTATCCCCTTGGCGAACCGCGCCTGCCACCGCGGCAGCGGACCGAGGGTGACACCCAGATGCCGCTGACGGCCCTGCTCTCGAAGGTGCTGTTGGCGCTGGCGCTCGATTTCGACGACCACTCGGATCTGTCCCTCGAAATCTACACCGCAGGGGTGGGGTCCCGGCTGCCGATCTGCGCCAATGTATTGCGCCTGATCGGTGACAATGGGATCGTCGTGGTGAGGATTCCCGAACTGAGCGGCGTGGGCAAGATGGCCGTCGACAACTGGGTCCGCATTCTGGACAAGTGTGGTTACATCGAGGTTGCGACAGACCCTGGCGGCCGGCGACGAGTGGCCCGGTTGACTCCCAAAGGGGTGCGGGCCCGCGACGCCTACTTCCAGTGGACGGAGTCCCTCGAAGGTCGCTGGCCCGACGCCCGATCGTCGGGGGCGGTCCGGCGTCTACGGCGGGCCGCCGAGCAAATCGTCGGGGATCCCGGTCCGGGTTCGCCTCTTTGGAAAGGCATGGAGCCCTACCCGGAAGGATGGCGGAGCGAGATACCGCGGCGACAAGTCCTGCCGCACTTTCCGGCGGTGACCGCCAAAGGTGGGTTCCCGGACGGAAGCTGAGGCTGGAGCGAGGCGGCGCCAGAGGCTCTCGGTATCAACGGGGAGACGCCCCTGACACCCGCGGCCTATTCCACCGAGCCCCACCGCCTC
>JBEKOI010000231.1:0-6902 GCA_049521915.1 Acidimicrobiales bacterium
GAGCCTTGTTCTCCTCAATTCCTTTGCCCGGTACCAGCGCAGCGACGATTGTCCGTGGGGTATGCCAACTCAGTCGATCCCCTCTTACGCCCAAGCAGTTCGTGACTTCTGGGGCACAGGAGCTGTGCTTGCAGTCTTGGCGCCGAGTCTTGCTGGAAACGACGAAGCGGTGCGTCGAATGGGGCGCCACGAGCGGCTCTCCGCCGCGCCCGATTCATCGGTGATTCCACAGGCATTCTGGCAAAGCGACGTGACCGATGTCCTGAAGGCCATTCAGGCGCCGACACTCGTGGTTACGAGGGCCAGGGACCGCCACGTTCATCCTGAACACGGCCGCCATCTGGCCGACCTCATCGTTGACGCCAGGCTGGTCGAACTCGCGGGAGATGACCATTGGCCCTTTGCCGGTCGAAGCGAGGAAATTCTTGACGAGGTGGAAGAGTTTGTGACGGGTGCACGACCGAGTCCTGTCTTGGACCGGGTCCTTGCCACGGTGTTGTTCACCGACATTGTGAATTCGACCGAGCGAGCAACCGAGCTTGGAGATCGACAATGGCGAGAAGTGCTCAATAGTTACGATGACCTTGCGGGGCGTCATCTGGAGCGGTTTCGAGGCCGCCAGATCAAGACGACCGGGGACGGTACCCTTGCTGTCTTTGACGGGCCGGCGCGAGCAGTTGAGTGCGCCCGTGCCCTCAGCCAAGCTGTCGCACAGCTCGGATTCGACATTCGTGCCGGACTCCATACGGGCGAGATCGAGACTCGTGGGGACGACGTGGCCGGGGTAGCGGTCCATATCGCGGCGCGAGTTCTGGCCTTGAGTGGTCCGGGTGAGGTACTCGTCTCTCGGACTGTGACAGACCTTGTCGTCGGCTCGGGCATCGAGTTTAAAGATCGAGGCGACTACGAACTGAAGGGCGTGCCTGGGTCCTGGAGGCTGTTCGCTGCGGTGGGCTGACCGCCCGGAAATGCACAGATACCGGGCGGTCCCCCTGCCCCAGAACCGGCTCGCCGCCGCACTATCTCGAGCTCGGCTCAGGGCGCTCACTATCGCGAGCGAACTTGCGGCTTCACCGCCTTTGAAAAGGTGAACCGGCCTGGTATCCGCGAAGTGTCTGGTGGAGAAAAGAATGTTCTGGCCTACGTGAAATCGAGCCGGAGGATTATGAGTGGAGCGTTACCACCCGTCGTGTCACTGCCTGGCGTCCAGCCTGGGCCTGGACGCGGGCGCTACTCTGCCCCTGGGTCCGAGCTACGTCGTGGCGTCTGTTGGTACCCAAGGAAGGCTGGGAACGAACTTTGGATCACCGCACCGCGAGCGACACGGGCAAATGGAGTGCCGTCGTCCTGATCGTCGCCGGAGCCCTGGCCGCATGCGGAGGCGCGACCACATCCTCCCCAGCGACGACAGCGGCGGAGCTGACCGGTTGGCGGGCGCCGGCGGTGTTCAGCACCCCTCCGGACACCGGACACATCATCGAGCCCCTGTCTGCCAATCCCACCGATCTGGCCGCCCACGGCTACGTGGAGCAGGAGTACTTCGCTTCGGGAACCGCCTACTCCTTCACCAGCCGGTCCATGCCCTCGGACGGGAAGTGGACCATCGCCGTCTCGGGATCGGCGCCCTACCGGACGCGCATCATCGTGAGACGCCCGAGCAACCCCGCGAGGTTCGACGGGAACGTCGTCGTGGAGTGGATGAACGTGTCGGCCGGTGAGTCCGCCCCCGACTGGGACTACCTCGATCCGGCCCTCATGGACTCGGGTGCCGCCTATGTGGGGGTGTCCGCGCAGGCGCTCGCCGTCAACGGGGGGAAGGCGCTCCTCGGTTCGGGATCGAGCCCCGGGCTTTCGCAAAAGGAGCCGGCCCGGTACGGGAACCTGCACCACCCGGGCGACCAGTACTCACTCGACATGTTTGCCCAGATCGGTCAGGCGCTGCGGGCCTCCGCACCGTCGGTGCTCGGAGGGCTACGACCGTCGCACGTGGTGGCCATCGGCGAGTCCCAATCGGCGTTCTACCTGACCACCTACGCCGACGCCATCCAGCCTCTCGACCACGCCTACCAGGGCATCTTCATCCACTCCCGCGGAGGCGGGGCCGCCCCCCTCGGTGCCCTGGACGTCTCCTCGGCGACCACGGGCCATGTGCGTATCCGTACCGACCTCGACGTCCCCGTCTTCATGCTCGAGACCCAGACGGACCTGATCCAGCTCGGCTACGCGGCGGCACAGCAGCCGAACACCTCCAGGATCCGGACGTGGGAAGTGGCCGGGACATCCCACGCCGATGCCTACGAAGTGGGGGCGGCCGCTTCCTTCCTTGGTTGCAGCACTGCGGTCAACTCGGGGCCCCAGCACGAGGTGGCCCAGGCCGCCTTCGTCGCATTCCTGCACTGGGTGGATGACGGGACGCAGCCACCCTCGCCGAAGCCGTTCACCCTCTCCTCCTCTGACCCTGCCGAGCTGGCGCTGGACGCCCACGGGAACGTGGTGGGTGGTGTCCGGACCCCCGCGGTAGACGTGCCGGTGTCGACGTTGAGCGGTGCGCCGCCACAAGGCAGCAGCGAGCTTTGCGGCCTGTTCGGGTCGACGGTTCCGTTCGGTCCACAGACGCTGGTGGCGCTCTATAAGACGAAGGCCGGCTACGTCGCCGCCTACACCACCGACCTCGACCGGGCCATAGCCTCCGGGTACATCCTCGCCGCGGATCGAGCTTCGCTCCTGGCGGACGCGGCGCAAGTGCCGTTCCCTACTTGAGCGGGGCACATCGACCCCGATTGTCGATTCTGTAAGTGGCAGCTCAGCGGATTGACCTGCTGAGCATTACTTGCTGTGTCAAGACCCGGTACCCGCACGACACTTTGGCACCGGTAGGTGAGCGACACTTCTAACCCGTCACGCGGGCTTCCTGTTGCGGGGACGGCCCTTGGGCGTGGCGAAGGCTCCGTGCTCCTTGGAACGGTCGTGGCGGATCTGATGGACCCGGATGACCTTGCCGTGGGCCGAGATCTGTACGGACCCGGCCACGATGGCCACTTCGACGCTGGTGCGGCCCCAGCTGCGCCCGACCCGATAGGAGGCACCGGCAAATGAGATCGAACCGGCCGCGTCGACCGATCGGATGACGGTCATGCCCGAACTTGGGGGACGTGCCCGCCCGGCCCGTGGTGCCCTGGTGCTGGCCGAAGTGGTCCCTTCCCTTCGCCGTTCGGCGTGGGTGGCCACGAGAACACCCTGATGGAGGATCTCGACAAGTCCTCCTCGGACGACGACTTCGACCGGCTCCCCGGCGAAGGTGGGGCCGACCCGGTAGCGGAAGCGACCGAGGGTGATCGAACCACGCTGGTCGACCCACCGGTTCACCCCCGGTGGACGTGCGAGTGTGAGCGGGCCGTCGTCCTCGATGGCCTCGCCGGATCCGTCATCGAGCGGTGTCGCGGGCCGGGCCAGGGCAAAGCGCTCCGCCGGTGGCCGATCACCCAGTGACTGGTGGGGTCTCATGGTGTTGTACTCCTCGACCCAGATGTCGAGGGCCCGTTGGGCCTCGTCGATGGTGGCGTGGCACCGGTCGTGGTGGGCGAAGAAGTTCTCCCGCAGGGTCTTGTGGAATCGCTCCACCTTCCCCGTCGTCGTCGGCGAGAAGGGAGCGGTCAAGAGGTGGCGGATCCCGTTGTTGTGACAGATCCGGTCGAAGAGGACGGGTCCTGGGCCTTGGCCGAATCGAGCGGTGAAAACTTTGCCATTGTCCGACAAGATCTGGTCGGGTGCCCCGTGGGTGCGGAGGGCGAAGAGGAGGGCGTCACAGACCGGTCGGGCCGTGGCCCGGGCCACGATGCGGGCACAGACGCAGTAGCGGCTGTGATCGTCGATACCGGTGACCACCTTCACCTCGGTGCCGTCGGCCAGGTAGAAGCGACCGACGATGTCCATCTGCCAGAGTTCCATGGCCCGGGAGCGTTCCCAGCGCTTGTAGTCCTCCCGCCTCCGCTTGCGCTTGGTGGGCTCGATGAGCCGGTGGCGCACCAGCGCCCGATAGATGGACGACCTCCCCGGAAGGGGGGAGACACCTTCCCGGTCGAGGTTGGTGCGAATGGTTCGGGGTCCCCAACCGGGGTGAGCCCGGCGCATCTCGACCACCCGGGCCTCGACCACCGGGCTCATCTGGTGGGGACAGGTCTCGGGCGTCGAGTTCTTGTCGACCAGGCCGGCCAAGCCCTGGTTGGCATAGCGCCGGAGCCAGGTGTGGACGGTCTGTCGGGCCACCCCGTTGCGCTTGGCCACGTCGGTGACCGTGGCTCCATCGAGGACTTCACACACTGCCTTGTAGCGCTGCTCCACAAGTCCCAGCTCCACCAGCATCAGCGGCCTCCTTGCCTCTGTGGACGTGACTTTCCACAGCAAAGGAGGTGGCTGGCCGGACCTGGTGGACCCTGGTCAGGCGTGAGGTGTCATGCAGGTACCGGAGCCAGTGTCGCCCAGGTACCGGAGCCGCGTCTCAGAAATGTCGTGCAGGTACCGGAGCCACCGTGGAAAGCATGAACCGGAATTTCACAGAGCATTACTTGCTGTCATCGTTGCTGACATCGGCACTTCGGCGGGTACCGCCCGGGTGTTTCAATTCAAAAACCCCCGCCTGAGCTGAGGTTTCACTGGTGGGCCGTGCGGGACTTGAACCCACGACCCCTTGCGTGTCATGCAAGTGCGCTACCAACTGCGCCAACGGCCCGTGACGCCCGACGATACCACTCGCCGGATCCGGCGCCGGGGGGGGACGGCCCGTCATGCCATCGTGCACGAACTCCTGAAGGGGCGGCGAGGGTCGCCCCGGTGGTGAGCCGTCAACCGAGCGCATTCGGCACGGGAGGGCTCGCTCGGTCGATCGCCGCCCAACCGCCGAACTGGCGCCGCCGCTCGAGCTCGGCCCGGTGCCCGCCTCGCAGTCCGAAGAGCCGCTTGGCCAGGAGCAGGTAGACGACGATGGCCAGGTTGATGGCCAATGTGATCAGCTTGAACACACTCACGCTGAGTGCCAGCTCGTAGATCTCGATCGGGACCAGGACGGTGATGGCCACAAACGTCAGATACTCGGCCCAGCGCTTGGCGAACCAGAGTCCCACCATCTCCGTCGCCTCCAGGGCGGCGTAGGCGGTGACGGCCAAGCCCAGATGGATGAGATGTCGGGGCGAGTACGTGAATGCCTTTCGTAGGTAGCCCAGGATGCCCCGGAGTTGGGCCGCCCCCGGGTTGCCGCCCGACAGGTCGTTCATGATGTTGTTGTAGTCCCTGTGGAGCGCAGCGTCATGGCCGGCAAAGGTGAACAGCACGACGGCCAGCGCACTGAGAACGATCACGTGGATGGCGCGGTCGATGGCGATGAGTCGAAGCACGTAGCGGTCGCGCAAGATCGGGCCTCGTGCCGGAAGCTCGATCTCGTCACGGCTGGGGACCCGCTCCCGGCTGGGGTGCCCGGGGATCTCGACCGGGAGCCAGGCATCGCAGCGCAGGCACCGGCACCATCGGACCCCACCTCCCTGTCTGACGAGCGCCGAGTCCTCGGGACCAACGGTGGCGGCATCGGTGCCCACCAGGGCATGACCGGTCCATGCGCACGTGAACAGCTCGTAGCGATTGTCCGGTCGCTTCTTCCGGGCCATCCATGCACAATAGGCTCGGAGCATCCGACAGAGGAGCGAACAATGGGCACCGACATCGACACTCATGTGAATCGCATCGAAGAGACGGGCTACACCATCGTGGAGGATGCCATCGACCTCGATCTGATCGATGCCCTGGACGACAATCTCCTCCGCCTCGAGCGTGACCTGGGCATCGTCCCGGCCACCAACGAATTCGAAGGCGCCCACACGACCCGGATCTACAACCTGCTGGCCTACGGATCCGTATTCGAGCAGGTCCCCGTTCACCCGGCGATCCTTCCGATCTGCGAACGAGTCCTCGACCCCGGCCTTTTGGTGTCCTCCCTGTCCTCGATCGCCATCGGACCCGACGAGACGCCACAACCCATCCACGCCGACGATCAGGTCATCCCGCTGCCCAAGCCACACCCTCCGACCGTGTGCAACACCATGTGGGCCCTCACCGACTTCACCGCGGCGAACGGAGCCACACGGATCATCCCCGGCACCCACACGGCGCCCGAGTCCCCCGACCTCTTCGGCACCTACGAGTCCATACCCGCGGAGATGGCCAAGGGCAGCGTGCTGGTGTGGCACGGCAGCCTGTGGCACGGAGGCGGTGCCAACACGACATCGACGCGGCGGGTCGGCATCGCCATGAATTACTGCGCCGGCTACATCCGTCAGCAGGAGAACCAGCAGTTGGGCCTACCCGTCGAGACCGTGCGGAAGTTCACACCGAGGCTCCAGCAGTTGGTCGGCTACGGCATCTACAGGGGCCTGATCGGTCACATCGACAAGCAGATACCGGCCAATCTCCTGCTCGACGCCCGAGAGGATCCCAATCTCATCTGGGACTACGCCGGGCCCCCGGATCTCTAGGGTCGCAGTCGTCGGGGTCAGAGCCAGGCCACCCGGCGTCAACCATCACTGAGGACGAGCGTGCGGCATCCGTCGATCGGCCACTGGTAACCGCATGCCAAGCACTGGCGAACGATTCCACTCTCCGGTGACGGTTCGAGCAGTTTTGCATCGTCCGGAGCGCCACAGCACGGACAGACGACGACCCTGGTTCGGAAATCCCGCACTCGACCGCATCCCGACTGCCCCTGATAAGGCCGCCCCGACTGGCGACGCCGGCCAGGATATGCCCGCCGGCCAGGAGATTCAACTGAAATGTTCGTGACACAGAAGAAGCTTCGTGACGCACGAGCCCGCGCCGGCCGTGCGTCCACTGTCAACCAGCCGCGCCGGCCATGCATC
>JBEKOI010000232.1:0-6872 GCA_049521915.1 Acidimicrobiales bacterium
CAGGCTTGAGGCTGATGGCACCGCTGGACACGTCGACGCACACGGTCAACGACACGGCTTGACCCTTGGAGGTCACGGCTTTCGTAGCAGTACCACCGGTCACCGAGCCGGTCGCCTTCTCGGTCAGGTCGCCCACGGCGCAACCCGAACTGCTGGCGATCTTGAGCTTCAAGACGGTGGTCTTCTTGCTCGAGGACCAGGTGATGGTGCCCCCGCTTTCCAAGCTCGTGGCCTTTCCGCTGGCGCTGGCATAGGTTTTCTTGTCGGCCGTCGGTACGGCACATTCGGAGATGGTCACGGTGCTCTTGTCCGATCCCGACACCTTGTTGCAGACCAGGCTCTTCGGCGTGGCAGCCCCGGCGACGGTGGATCCTCCGACTACGAACAGTGACGCCGGCGTGGCCAGTGCAGCCAATGCAGCTGCTGCCACAATCGTTCGACGCATGGAACGTCCCCCTTGTAAGGTAATGACCCGGACATTTTCCGGCCTGCCGCTCCTATACCCGGCCAGATCGGTTCCCAAACGTTTGATTGGTCGAGCGGATGCGGGGTGGGCGACACCGACGGGGCCAGCCGAACGAATCCGGGGGTCATGGCCCAGCCCGCGACCCGGTAGCGAAAGAGGCTCGTTGACCGTCCATGCCCGACAACTCCCCCGTGCTGCCTCTCCTGATCGAGGAGACACTCTTGCGAAGCCGGACCACCTGGCATCATTGGATAGATGCTGATGCCCAGTGGCCCAGGCACAGTGCGCGTGCTCCGGCGGCCGATCGTTCTCGTCGGCACGTTCATCGTGCTCGCTGGCAGCTTGACCGGGTGCTCACAGTCGGGAGGTACCACCGTGGAGCCTCCCGATGCCTCAGGGGTCGTCTGGCTGTGCCGGCCCGGCCTGCCCCACGATCCATGTTCGGCTTCACTGGAGACAACGGTGGTCGAACAGAACGGTTCGAAGCACATCGTTGACTACCGGCCCGCCCGCAATCCCCCGGTCGACTGCTTCTTCGTGTACCCCAATATCACTCATCAACAAAGTGACAACGCCAACCTCGATATCGATCCCCAGGAGACCTCCATCGCCGAGTTGGAGGCCTCTCCGTTCTCACAGGTGTGTCGGGTATTTGCCCCCATCTATCGAGAGGACACCGGGGATGCGACGGGTTCTGCGGCGGAGGGGAGTGCGTCACGGATCGCCTATGACAGCGTGGTTGGCGCATGGAACGACTACCTCGCCCACTACAACGACGGCCGAGGAGTTGTCCTGATCGGCCACTCCGAAGGCTCCTACTGGTTGGCCCAGCTCCTCGGCCAGCACATCGACCAGCTCCCCCGGGTCCGGAGCCTCCTGGTTTCCGCCATCATCACCGGCGCCAACCTCCCTGTGTACAAGACGGGGTTTGGCCCGCTCAAGACCATCGGACCGTGTCAGTCGTCGACACAGACCGGCTGCGTGATCGATTACAATGCCTTCACCGGGCCACCCCCCTCGGACTCGATATTCGGGAAGCCGCCCCAACCCGAGTTCAACGGTCATGCGGTGGAAGACGTCTGCAACAACCCGGCCTCCCTCGACGGAACCGAAGGGCGGGTGATCTCCATGTACAGAACCCAGCTGCCTACCCAAGAGGTGGCAGGAAGCACAACGGAGGGGATCTTTGGATCGAGGCCCCCGACGTCCACCACCCCGTGGATCGAGTACGACGGTTTCATCTCGGCTCGCTGCGTTCTGAAGGACGGCCTCAACTATCTGCTCGTTGAGCCCGACGAATCCGACGGTCCTCATCTGACCGCCACCCCGACTCCGGCCTGGGGGCTCCACGTCGACGATCCGAATCTTGAAATGGGAAATCTGATCCAGCTCGTACGATCCGAGACGGGCTCGTACGTTGACAGCCATCCCTCCGCACCATCTTCATGATTCGTCGTGGCATCACTCGTCCCTCCCATTGGAGACTGGCATACTGCGCCGGTGGTGCCAAAGGGGCGACCCGGTCTGATGTCGGAGTGGGAGGCTGTCAGCCGGGGATCACCGGCGCCGTCAGTGCCAGGTCGGACGACGACTCACCCACCGACACCAGGTAGCGGCCGGGCACGGTGGTCCACGTGCCGCCGATGAACGCACGGAAGGACGTCCAGGGCACGAACAGAGACACCGTCGTACTCGCATGCGGGGCCAGCGTCACCGGCCGGAACGCCACCAATTGGGCCGGAGGCTCGCCGGCACTCTCCGGATAGGTGAGGTACGCCTGCGGGACATCGGTTCCCGCCCGCTCACCGGTGTCGGTGACACGCACCGAAATGGCGACCCCCGAAGCCGACGGCACGATACCCAATCCGTTCAGGGCGAAGGTGGTGTAGGCCAACCCGAATCCGAACGGGAACTGTGGACGGATGCCGAGCGCGTGGTCGTATCGGTAGCCGATGTCGAGACCCTCGGTGTAGTCCGAGTGGAGATCGACCCCCGGCCACTGGGCCGCCGTGTCGACCCCGGTACCGCCCTCGACCGTTGGGAAGGTCACCGGCAGCCGCCCGGATGGATCGACGTCCCCGTACAGGAGCGCGGCGATGGCCGTCCCGTCCTCCTCTCCTGGATACCAGGCCTCGATGACACCGGCCACCCGGCTGAGCCACGGCATCAGTACCGGACCACCGGTGTTGAGCACCACCACCGTGCGCGGGTTGGCTGCGGCCACGGCGGCGATGAGTTGGTTCTCATCCCCCGGTAGCGAGAGGTTCGGACGGTCGAAGTCCTCGGATTCGTAGTCCGCGGCGAACACGACGGCCACATCGGCCCGGCGGGCGGCATCGACCGCCGTCCGGATCTGGCCACTGACGTAGCTCCAGCCGAGGGTGATCGTGCCCGGCACCGGAGAAGACAGACCGTAGGGGGTCAGCGTTCCGAACGGGTCCCAGTCGACGGCTATGCCGTACCGGTGGTGCGCAGTGAGCGCAACGGTCCCGGACCAGATTCCCTGGTCGTGGCTGGGCAGATCGGAGACCGCGGTCCGGCCGTCAATCGTCACGCGGTCACTTCCCGACCCCTGGAGGGAGAGGGTGTACACGCCGCTGCGGCGTGGCGTCAGCGTGCCGGTCCACCGGGCGGTGGCATCGGACCATCCCTGGGGCAGGACGACACGGGAGACCCCGGGCGATGGCGGCGGCAACTGGGCGTTGGCGTCGTAGGGGACGACGTCGGTATCGACGGTGGGCTCCACGGTGCGGGTGGTGGACGGTGAAAGGAGGTCGTCGCCACGGGGCCCATACCGAACGAGTGTCAGGGTGAGGCCGTTCCCACCACCCGACGAAGGGGTGAGGATGCCGTTAGGAATCGGCGCCAGGGTCGAGGTCGTGCTGCCACCGTTGGCATAGGTCACCAGGGCATCGCCGCCGGCACGACGCCGGATGGCGCTCAGTGGTGTGGAGGTGAACGGCGCTGCGACTTGCGCGCTGCCGAACCCGGAGGTCTCAGGGTCGGATGCGGCGTCGGCACCGATGACGACGACGCTGCGAACGTGGGTCGCCGACAGGGGAAGCACCGCCCCGCTGTCCTTGAGAAGCACGGCCGAGTGCTCGGCCGCGGCCAGGGCGAAGGCGGCATGATTGGCCGAGTCGGCGGCGGCGGACGCACTGCCCGTGGTGCGCCGACCGATCAGCCCGTGCGCGAACATCTCGGTCATCACCTTGGTCACCGCGGTGTCCACCACGGTCACGGGGAGCTGGTGGTGAACGACCAGGGCCACGAGTTGCGCCGCGACCGCCGGCTTGAGTAGATCGGTCCCGGCGGACAGGGCCGCCCCCGGGTCCTGCACGGCGTTCAGGTCAGACCGCACGAAGCCGGCGAAGCCCCACTGCCGCAACAGGTCGAGCAGTTGAGCGTCCTCACATTCGAACACCCCGTCGAGCCGGGGGTACGCGCACATCACTGCGGCCACGTGGGCCTGGCTCACCGCGGCCTCAAAGGGGGGCAGATAGATCTCGTGGAGGGCCCGCTGGCTCACCACCGCGTCGATCTGGCCCCGGTTGGTCTCCTGGTTGTAGACGGCGAAATGCTTGGCCATGGCCATCGTCCCGGCCCCCTGGATCCCCTCGATGTCCGCCACTCCCATGGAGGCCACCAACGCCGGGTCCTCCCCGAAGCCCTCCCAGGAACGCCCGTTCTGCGGCACCCGGTCGATGTTGAGGTCGGGACCCTGAACGACATCGATTCCCTTGGCCGCGGCCTCGGTGCCGATGACCTGGCCATACGAGTGGGCCTCGGCGGGGTCGAACGTGGCGGCGATGCCGAGAGGAGCGGGGAGCTGTGTCACCCGGAGAGCCCCGAAGGCCACCCCTTGCGGGCCATCCTGGAGGGAGAGTGCCGGGATGCACAGCCGTGGGACCCCGGCATTGGCATTCTCGTAGGAACGCGTCGGGGCCAGGACGATCTCGCCGACCTTCTCACCGAGGGTCATGCGCCCCACGACCATCCGGGCCAGCGTCGACGGCCGGAGGTTGCGGGTCATGGCGGCCTCGAGCCACGGGCACTTCGAGCCGGTGACGCCCAGCGGCGTGGCCGCACCCCCGGTGGTATCGGCCAGACGTCCCGCGACCGTGCTGGCCGGAACCTGAGCTACGACCACAACGAACACCACAACGGCCACCACTGCCAGCAGGACCCGGCTGAGGGTGCTCGGTCGGGTTCGCCGGTTGGGCTTGACAGGGGTCGGATTCACAGGATCGAAGGCCCAAGCTATCGATCCAAGGGCCCGGAGCGATGTCACACCCGTTTCCGCCATGCGGGCCCACGACGGCGGTTGGCAGCGGGACACCGCGAAACCATTGACGACCAAGACACGACGAACACTGGAAATCCATCACGTAGTTGGCGCCGACGCCGCTTGATCCCGCCCCCACCGCCGAGGGAGCGAGCAATCAGACTCTGCATCCTGAGTGGTCCCTGGTTCCAATCGTCACCTCGGACAACGCGGACGGCAGCTTCGACATGCCGGACCCGCCACGTGGAATGACTCGGGATCGCCGGATCCTTGCAGTCGTGGGCGGCGTCACGGCCTCGTCAGTTCTCCGGACCTTTGAGCCGGGTCACCACCGCTGCTCGACCACGGGATATGGCACCAGGGTCGTCGTGAAGGATGGCGACGATGTCAGTCCCGGCAAGGATCACTCCGAGCTCGAAGGCGAGCTGTGCGGGCTCGTCGGCGGCGGTCAGCTCGCCCTTGTCGGCAGCAGCGTGGGCCTCTTGAAGGAGGAGGTCGCGCCATTGCTGCTGAACCCGCGCGACTTCGTCGTGTACGCGTCCAGGCTGCGCTCCTACCTCTGCTGATGCGGCGACGAAGAAGCACCCTCCGGGAAAGACTCGGCGCTCGACGTAGGACAGGTACCCCTCGCAGAGCGCGAGGAGTCGCTCACGACCCGGCGAGGTCGCAGCGAGCGCGGGTCCGACGACCTCGGCGATGAAGTTCTCCCGCGCCGCGTTGATGGTTGCCAGCTGCAACTCCTCTTTCGAGCCGAAGAGCGCATGAACGCTGCTCTTGGCCACGCCGCTGGCCACGGCGAGCCGACCGATCGACAACCCCTCAAGCCCCTCGACGGTTGCCAGACGCGCCGCATGCTCGACGATCCGGGCCCGCGCCCGGTCCCCCGGCTCCCGGGTTTGCTTGGATGCTCGTCCCTGCTCGTCTGCCATCTGCGCTCGGTCCTTCGGGCTCCCGTTCAAGGCTAGACGGACGATCATCCACATTGTACTATACGATCGTTCGTCTAAGGAGGTTGACCATGGCCCACGAAGCGACCACCAGCCACGACTGGCGAGAGGCCGGGCAGGCCTGGGGGGACCGGGCTACCGACTGGGCATACCTGTGGGAGCCCTACGCCCGATCGGCCAACCAGGTGGTCTTCGACCAACTCGCCGTCGGCGATGACACGCGGTTGCTGGACATCGCCTGCGGGTCAGGCTTCGCCGCGCACCTGGCGAGCGAGCGTGGCGCGGCAGTCTCGGGCATCGATGCCTCTGAGGGCCTCGTGACCATCGCCCGCGCCCGCACGCCGAAAGGCGACTTCCGAGTGGGTGACATGTTCGCCCTGCCGTTCCCGGACGCGTCCTTCGATACCGCCACCAGCTTCAACGGGATCTGGAAAGGCTGCGAGGCTGCCCTGTTCGAAGCACGCCGGGTACTGGTCACGGGAGGCCTGCTCGGTCTGACCTTCTGGGGCCAGTTCGAGCACCTCGGCCTCATGCCGTACTTCGTGAAGGTGATCGAGCTTTCAGGAGCCTCCCACGCGGCAGCCAACGTGGAACACGGCGACACGCAGAACGTGATCGAGGACATGTTGAAAGCCACTGGGTTCGAACGCCTCGAGCGGGGGACCGTCACCGTCGTCAACGAATGGCCCGACATCGAAATCGCGGTCCGCTCGCTCGTCGCGGCCGGCCCATCGGTTCCGGCCATTCGGGCAGTCGGGCTCGACGACTTCTGCGACGCCTTGCGCAGCGTCATCGAACCGATGCAAGTTCCTGGAATCGGGATCCGAATCACCTCCCAATTCGACTGGATCACTGCGTGCCCTCGATAGTCCCCTACCCAGACCGCGAGGGCGGTTCGTGCACCGTGCACCACGATCTACGTTGCTGCTGGTCGAGGAATCGGGTGACGCAGAAGAAGGCGGGGATCCGAGAAGCGGACCGGCGTGTCTACGCTCGCGATTGCTAGTGCGTCCGGGATGCATGTCGGGGCGTATGGATAGCGCAGCTTCAGGATGGCCGACGGTCAGACGATTAGATGAGGCTGGCCGACCCACCCCGCAAGGCACCACCACGCATGGCCCCTCAGGTCGCAGAACCTTCCGGAGACCCGAAGTTGGATATCCCCGGAGTTCTG
>JBEKOI010000233.1:0-6824 GCA_049521915.1 Acidimicrobiales bacterium
CTCGGCGTTCGTCTCCGACGTCGACCGGCTCCAGGCGTCGGTCGATGGTCGAGCTGTGGCCGAGGCGCGGACGGACGAACTGGCCGCCCAGTCCGACTACGACCGGTTCCGGGCGCTGGAGAGCGATGACCAGGTGACCGCCGCGACCCTCGACGAATTGGCCGGCG
The DNA here is from genome assembly GCA_049521915.1 of Acidimicrobiales bacterium. Taxonomy (GTDB): domain Bacteria; phylum Actinomycetota; class Acidimicrobiia; order Acidimicrobiales; family RAAP-2; genus Bog-756. The sequence goes on from JBEKOI010000233.1 coordinate 168, forward strand.
ATGTCGGCGCCCATCAGTCGTTCGGAGGGTTGCACGCCGTCGAGCGCGACCTGTGGACCTCGGGAGACGCCTCCGGGGACATCACCGGCCTCGTGGCCCAGGCGCCGGTTGCCCAGTACCTGCTGGCCAAAGAGGTACTCGCCCCGGAAGCGATCGCCTCCACCGGTGTGGACGAGTTGAGCTGGGTCAACGATACGGCCGTCCCGGGCCGCGAGGAGTTGTACTCACGGCATGACGCCGTCGACATCGTGGCCACGGTCGCAGCTGCCCATGAGGCCTTCGTCTCGGTCGAGCCACTCGGGCACCTGGTCGCCCCCTCCCTCACCGCTTCCGTCGACCAGCTCTTCGCCCGGCTGCTCGACACGGTCAGATCCCTCGGCGACCCCGCCCAGGTTGCGGACCAGGACATCTCGACGGCGTTCCGGCTGTCGCTGTCTCAGCAGGTGGATGCCACCGCGGCACCCTTGTCACAGCTGGCCGCGGCGCTGGTCCCGTTCGGGACGACCGGGCCCTCGTCATGACGGAGCGGATGAGCAGACGGCGACTGCTCGCCGGTGCCGGGGTGGCGTCAGCGGCGCTGGTGGCCGCATCCGGTGCGGGTCCGGTCGGTGCCGATACCTCTGCACCGGTCCCGGACAATTCGGCGATCCCGTTCGGCGGAGCCCGCCAGGCGGGCATCACCACGCCCGAACAGAGCCGGATGGTCTTTGCCACCTACGACGTCACCACCGGGGATGTGGCCGAGCTGGCTGCCCTGTTGGCGGAGTGGACCCACGCATCGTCCCGCCTGACGGCGGGGAAACCGCTCCGGGGTCCGGGTGGACAGTTCGCCCCACCGCCGGACACGGGTGAAGCCCTCGGGCTGCCCCCTTCCCAATTGACGCTCACCCTCGGGTTCGGACCGAGCCTGTTCGACTCGCGCTTCGGGCTGGGCCGGCGGCGGCCGGCCGCCCTCGTGGATCTCCCAGCGTTCCCCGGCGACGACCTCGATCCCTCGCTCTGCGGTGGTGACCTCTGCATCCAGGCGTGCGCCAACGACGCCCAGGTGGCGTTCCACGCCATCCGCGACCTGACTCGGCTGGCCTTCGGTACGGCCACGATCCACGCCCTGCAATCCGGTTTCGGGCGGACCGCATCCGCCGGAACCGGCCGCCAGACACCGCGCAACCTCCTCGGGTTCCACGACGGTACGGCAAACCTGGACATCGACGACGAGCAGGCCATGGACAGATTCGTCTGGGTCGGCCATGACTCCGATCAGCCGTGGATGGTCGGGGGCACCTATCTGGTGGCCCGCCGGATCCGGATCCACCTGGAGGAATGGGACCGCAGCACCCTCCAGGACCAGGAACAGACCGTCGGTCGGGTCAAGGCCAGCGGGGCGCCTCTCGGCGGCACCGACGAGTCGGATCCCGTCGACCTCTTCGCGGTGGGCGTGGACGGCCAGTTGGTCATCCCCGACACCGCTCACATCCGCGTGGCCGGCCCCAGCTCCAACGGGGGCCAGGCCATCCTCCGCCGCGGGTACAGCTTCGCCGACGGTGTCGACCCGCAGTCGGGCGAGTTGGACGCCGGCCTCTTCTTCATCTGCTTCCAGCGGGACCCGCGCCTGCAGTTCATCCCCATCCAGACCCGACTCTCACAGATCGACGCCCTAGCCGAGTACCTGGTGCACACCGGGAGCGGCATCTTCGCCTGCCCGCCCGGCATCGCCGGTGACCACACCTACGGGGACGGACTGCTCTGACCCCGTTGGGCTGACGACCACCGAGTTGCGGCCAACCAGGAGGACCGCAGCCGCATGTCGCGCCGATTGCGCAAAGGGTGGGCACACAAAAAACCCGGGTCGGCCCGGCACCGGGTGCAGAACTTCCAGGGTATCCGGTCAGTACGTCGACACGTACCATGAAGATCGCCTGGTGCTGCCACCACCCGCGTCGAGGCGAGCGTCTGCCCAGGGCCCGCCTGATCAAGGAGATCGCGATGCGCCAGCTGTGGAGTCCGTTGAGAATCGCCGTGGCCACCGCCGCGCTGGCGGGGGGGCTGCTCGGCATCATCGGCACCGCCACTGAAGCGGCGACGCCGGCGGCGGCGGCGACATCGGGCCCCGACCTCACCGGCTCGCTCGGCTTCCCCGAGGATTTCGCCCTGGGCAATCCCAACATCGACTCCTTGGCCATCTCCAATGTGGGCAACACCGCGGCCACCGGGACGACGACCATCACCATCGCCATGCCGGCCACCGTGGACATGTCCGACGTGGTGTACCGCACCTGCGCCGTCTCCGCCCCGGGCACCTGCACGTTGACATGGTCGATCTCAGCCGACGAGCACACGGCCGTGTTGACCTACACCGGGACCATCGCCGCTGGACAGCAGGTCACAGGGTTCGAGGTCCAGGGTGTGATCATCGGCCCCGTCACCAACGGTGCCGCCACCATCACCGTGTCCAATCCGGGCGACGTGAACACCTCCAACAACACGTCCGGCGCCATCGACACCGCGCCGGCACCCACGGCCACCGGGTTGACCCCGACATCGGGAACGCCGGCGGGCGGTACCGCCATCACCGTCACGGGAACAAACCTCGAAGGCGGTTGGGTCAGCATCGGGGGTTCCACCGACACCGAGAGCTGGTGCGACGACACCACCTGTCTCGCCGCCACCCCAGCCGGTGGCCCCGGGGCCGCCACGGTCGAGGTCACCACACCGACCGGAACGGCATCGCCGGGCAGCTTCACCTACACCAACTCGGTCGCAGACCTACCGCCCACCGTGACACTCGTGTCGCCGGCTTCTGGAACAGCTGGGACCGCGGTGACCGTCTACGGCACGTATCTGACGGGGGGTAGTGTCGCGTTCGGCAAGGTGGCCGGTGTCAGTCCGTCCTGCTCGGCCAGCTCCTGCACGGTCACCGCTCCACCCGGGAGTGGCACGGAATCGGTGGCGGTGACGACTCCGTACGGTACGAGCCCGGTGTCGGTCAACGCAGAGTTCCTCTACCAGGCGGCCACGGTGCCGGCCCCGGTGGTGACCGGCATCAGCCCGTCCAGCGGTCCGGCCACCGGAGCCACCGGCGTCACCATCAGCGGTTCGAACCTGTCCGGGGGAACCGTGGCCTTCGGGTCGGCAGCGGCCACCAATGTGAGCTGCACCGCCAGCTCGTGCACGGCCACCTCGCCGGCCGGGTCGGGTTCGGTCAACGTCGCCGTCACCACGACGGGCGGGACCAGCGCGGCGACGGTCAACACACAGTTCGCCTACCAGGCCTCGAGCACCTCTTCCAACCTGGTTCCTGATCCCGGCTTCGAGACCTCAGCCATTCCGGTCGACGACTGGGGCAGCACACTGGCCCGCTCCGGCGCCGTCGTCCACTCGGGTTCGTGGTCGCTCGCCCAGACCACCACCTCGTCCAGCGGGGGCTGGGACCTCGACTCCAACCCGACCTGGTATGCGCCCATCGCCTCGGCTGACACCTACACCGCGTCGATCTGGGTCTACGCCACCGCCGCTGTGAAGGTCGACCTCAACCTCGACCTGCTCAACTCCGGCGGCAGCTATGTCAACAGTGCCAACGGGTCGACCGTCACCCTGGCCGCCGGCACCTGGACCCAGCTCCAGATCACGGGGATCAAGCCCACTTCGAGTGAGACCAATGCCGCCATGGAGCCGAACTTCTCCAAGGCGACCAAGGGAACGGTCATCTACTGGGACGACATGTCTCTCACCGGCACCTGATCGCCTCTCTCACCGGCAGCTGATCGCTTCAGGCTGCATGGCGGGCGTCAGGCGAACACGACGGTACGGTCGCCGTTGACGAGCACCCGGTCCTCGAGGTGCCAGCGGAGCCCGCGGGCCAGCACCGAGCGCTCGACATCCCGGCCGATACGCATGAGGTCCTCCACCGTGTCACCGTGATCGATACGGCTGGTGTCCTGTTCGATGATCGGCCCGGCATCGAGATCGGCCGTCACGTAGTGGCAGGTGGCCCCGATCAGCTTGACCCCCCGCTCGAAGGCCTGGTGATAGGGCCGGGCGCCGGCGAAGGAGGGAAGGAAGCTGTGATGGATGTTGATGATGCGACCGGGGTAGCGCTCGCACACCTCCCTCGGAAGGATCTGCATGTAGCGGGCCAGGACCATGGTGTCGGCCCGGGCTTCGTCGAATCGGGCGACGATCTCGTCGAAGGCCACCTGTCGGCGATCGGCCGCCACCGGGACGTGGAAGAAATCGATACCGTGCCATTCGACCATCGGGCGCAGATCGGGGTGGTTCGAGATCACCGCGGGTATCTCGCACTCGAGATTGCCGCTGCGCCACCGGTAGAGCAGGTCGGCCAGGCAGTGGTCCTCACGACTGACGAGGATGACCACCCGTTTGCGGACATCGGTGTCGCTCAGATGCCAGTCCAACCCGAACCGGTCGGCCGTCTCGGCGAAGTACCCGCCGAATTCCTCGGGTCCGAAGGCCAGGCTTTCGGCCAGGATCTCGATCCGCTGGAAGAACCGGCCGGTGGCAAGGTCTCCGTGCTGTGCGGCCTCGACCACCCAGCCTCCGTGGGAGGCGATGAACCCGGTCACCGCAGCCACGATGCCGGTGCGGTCGGGGCAGGTGACGGAGAGGACCAGGCGGCGCACCCACCCATCATGGCCGGTCGGGCCCGTGTGCCGGGGCCACGGGGCGATCCTCGAAGGTCATCGCCACCGCTACCATCTGGCCATCTCCACCTTCGTACTCGTCCACGGGGCCATGCACGGCAGCTGGTGCTGGCGCGACGTCCGGCGCCGGTTGACCGAAGGGGGGCACCAGGTCTTCACGCCCACCCTCACCGGCCAGGGCGACCGACGGTCGTCCTGCACCCCGGAGGTGGGTGTGAGCACCCACGTCACCGACATCAGCGACCTGCTCTGGTTCGAGGACCTGACCGAGGTCAACCTGGTCCTCCACAGCTACGCCGGGATCCTCGCCGGCCCGATCGTCACCCGGTCGGCCGATCGGGTCGACTCGGTCACCCTGTTGGGTGGGTTCATCACCCGACCCGGTGAGTGCCTGCTCGACGTCGAGCCCGACGAGGTGGCGGCCCGCTACCGCCGTCAGGCCGAGGACAGCGGCGGCGGGTGGCTGATTCCCGCCGATCCGTCCTTCCTCACCCAGTGGGGAGTCACCGACGGCGATCTGGCCGCCTGGGTCGGACCACGCCTGACCGACTTTCCCCTCCGCTGCCAGACCGAGCCCACCACCTTCGACCAGGCGTCACTGGCCCGGGTGCGCAGGGCCTACGTTCGCCACACCGACCCCCCGCTGGCCAGCCTCGAACGGTCCCACCGACGGGCGGTGTCCGACGGATGGGACTGTCGTGACGTGACCGCCGGCCACGACATGATGCTCGAGGTCCCCGACATCGTCGCCGGCCTGCTCGTCGAGCTGGCCGCGGCGCCCTGAGGTCCCGAGGACAGGCCAGTCGACGAAGCACATCCCAGTGCACAACCGAGCGCCCAACCGACCCGAGGCACCGCGGAACCGCTATCGGCAGGGATCACGCCCGCCGCTGAGGTCGACGTTGAACACGGCGCCGTCGAAGCCGCGCTCGTCGTCGGCTGCGCAGAATTGGGACGTCTTCAGGCTGTACTCGGCGTTGAACACCGCCTTGTGACGCTCGTAAGCGGACAGGGCGTAGCAGGTCCCATACTGGTTGCACTGCTCGGTCAGCACGGCATCGGCCAGCCGGTACATGTCCCTGGCATAGCTGTCGCCTGTGTCATCGGGGTTCTTGATCCACCAACCGAGCCCGAGACGGTGCATGTACCCGGCCAACGTGGTCATGTACTTCTCTTCGATGGCCTTGGTCAGCCCGAAGCCCGTGGTGTCCGTGTACTCGTCGTCGATGTCGGTCTCCACCGCGTCGAACCGTTTCGCCGCACACTGGTGATCGATCATCGACTCGATGATCGAAATCGTCCTGGGCGACTTGATGTCGAGGTAGTACTCCGGATAACCGGGCACCTTCTTGCCCAGGACGCCGGCCAGCTGCAGCTGCCGGTAGTAGGCGGTCGTGGTGTGCTCCCCGGCCGCGGTGTAGTAGTTGCCCGCGGCTCCCACCTCGATGTAGCAGACCACGTGCTTGCCCCGTGCGTGCAACGCCGAGACGGTCGAAGCCGGATTGATGATGCCGTCGATGTCGTAGATGACCGGGGCCGGCGCCGCCTTGCCGTCGGGGAGCTTGTCGTCGGTGCCCATGTCAGCGGCGCTGGACAGCTTGAGCGGATGATCGAGCTCCCACTGCCACGGCTGGTTGCCGAGGGGCGGTATCCACCAGGAGGCGGCCTGGGCGCGGGCAGCGGCTCCGAGGCCGAGCGCAGCGGTCAGCACGACCAACACCACCGCCAACGCCGCCACCACCCTGGCCGGCGCCCGCATCCTGCTGCTGCCAATGGGTGACATCGCACTCCCCTCGTGGTGACACTACCGCCGAGCCACCTCTGATCCCTACCCCACGGGCCACACCGCCAACCGCGACAATGCCCCCGCGCGGGCAGGGGCATTGTCTGGAGAAATCCCGGCGGCGTCCTACTCTCCCAGGGGGCTACCCCCCAAGTACCATCGGCGCTGGCGGGCTTAACTGCCGTGTTCGGAATGGGAACGGGTGTCTCTCCGCCG
>JBEKOI010000234.1:0-8961 GCA_049521915.1 Acidimicrobiales bacterium
CCTGCCCGGCAGACCGGGGCTGGGAGGGAGTGATCCCGTGCGGAACCTGGTCGCCTACACATGGCCCACGCCCGGCTTGACCATGGCCACAGCCGAGTGGTTCCACGCCCACGATGTGGCCGCGGTGGCCACGGACACGCTGGTTCTCGAGGTCTATCCCTGTGAATCGGAGGAGCTCTACCTGCCGGTGCACCTCCTCCATCTGGCGGAGATGGGGATGACCCAAGGCCAGAACTGGTTCCTCGACGAACTGGCCGACGCGTGCGCGGCCGATGGTCGGTACGAGTTCTTGTTGGACGCGACCCCTCTCCCTTTCACCAACGCCCTGGGTTCACCGGTCAATCCGGTGGCGTTGCGCTGAGGGAACACGACCCCGCGCCCCTACCAGCTACCGCCTGGTCGACGAACTCGGCGGCTTCGACCGGCCCCCGGCCTTGGATGTGACAGCCTTCGCCGAGGCCGCCTTGACCTCTGCGGTACGGGCCGATGCGGCGCCTCCTCCCACCACCGGTCCCGTCCGGGGCAGGAGAGCCTCCGCCCCGGCCACCTGAGCCCCCGCCGGTGCGGCGCGGCCGGTGACCGACCAGTGCAGGAGCCGCGCCTGACTATCGACCAGCGAAGCGGTACGAATGCCCCAGAACTCGAAGCCGTAGCGGTGACCGGCCACCTGGGCCAGCATGGCGATGAGGGTGCCCGCAGCAGCCATCGGATCGGAGCCGGCCGGGGACCCAGAGATTCCGGCGTTGTTGGCAATCACCCGGGCCAGCGTGACGGTCACGGCATTGAGTGCCCGGACCCGCAGGCCCTGGAACCGCAGATCGCCTTCGACCGTGGTCAGCTCGACCACCCGGAACACGGCACGGTTGCGTTCCCAGTACTCCATGAATCCCTCGACCACCGCCACGGCGGTGTCCCACCCGGCTTCCTCCGACCAATCGCCGTCCACCAGCCCGGCCAGGACACCGACCCCTTCGACCAGCTCTTCGGCCAGCACCGTGATGGCGCCCTCCACATTCTCGAAGTACTGGTAGAACGTGGCCGGCGAGGTCCCGGCCCGCCGGGCGATGTCGATCACTTTGATCGAGCGCCAAGGAGTGGCCACCAGCAGCTCGGCGGTGCACTGCAGAAGCCGTTGCCGGGTGGCCCTGCCCCGGTGACCAGGGATCCGTCCATCGGTGGTGGCGATCAGCTCCGGATCGGCCTCGGGATCCTCGCTTCCGGGTCCGCCGCCGGCGCCGTCCGACCCCCGATCGTCGGCCCCTACATCGGCGGCCTCCGTGTCGTCGGCCTCCGGATCTTCGACAATGTGCATGGCGGACCATGGTACCGAGCGTCGACCGGACGTGACGGAGTGTCGACCGGGCCGGGCCATCGACCGGGCCGGACCTGCAGAGCAGGGCCACAATCGGGCCGGAGATCGGATTACCAGGAACGAAACCCCTGGAGAGTAGGGTAAAAGCTCATGGCGAACCGTCCGGTGCCCCGCACCTTGACGCGGGCCCAGCAAGCCCGTCGCCAGCGTGTCGTCGACGCGGCCATGGCCCTTGGGCTCGACGGGGGGTACGAAGCCGTCCAGATGCGCGACGTGGCCTCGAGGGCCGACGTGGCCATGGGCACCGTGTACCGGTATTTCACCAGCAAAGACCACCTGTTGGCCGCCGCCCTGGTGCACTGGGTCGAGCAGTTGGACAGCCGGCTGGCCCAACTTCCGGCCCAGGGCGACTCAGCCGCCGTCCGGGTCATGGACGTCCTCGACCGGGCGCTCAGAGCCATGGGCCGTCAGCCCCAGTTGGTCGGCGCCGTGTTCACCGCCCTCGCCTCCCCGGATCCCGCCGCCATCGAGTGCCAGCAGCAGGTGTCGGTGCTCATGGAGGGGATCATCACCCGGGCCATCGGTGAACCCCACCCGCCTGATCTCAGCGATCGCGCCCGCGTGCTCGGTCATGTCTGGTATTCGGCCCTGGTCGGCTGGGTCAACGGCTGGAGCAACATGGGCCGGGTCCACGATGAGCTCGTCGTCGCCGTCGGGCTGCTCCTGCCGTCCGACATCTATGTCCCAGCCCTCAGCCAGAACTGACCCGCAGCACCGTTCCTTACGTGCCTTCTCCGGGCCTTCCGCCCGGGCGCGAACGGCTTGACCATCTGCGGCAGGCCTCACGGGGTACCGTCTGACATGCCTTCGGCCATCGAAGTACGGGGACTGTCCAAACAGTTCGGACCGGTACGAGCAGTCAACGACCTCAGTTTCGAGGTGGCGCCGGGCCGGGTCACCGGCTTCCTCGGACCCAACGGCTCGGGCAAGACCACCACGCTGCGCATGCTGCTCGGACTGGTCTCGATCACCGACGGCGCCGCCACCTTCGGCGGGCGCCGCTACGTCGACATCGACAAGCCCATCCATCACGTGGGTGCCGTTCTCGAGGCGACCAGCTTCCATCCGAGCCGCCGGGCCGAGGACCATCTGAAGATGGTGGCTCTCGGAGCCGGGATCCCCCGCACCAGGGTGGACGAGACACTGGCCCTGGTCGGGCTGTCCGACGTCGCCCGCCGCCGCGTGGGCAAGTTCTCACTGGGCATGAGACAACGTCTGCAACTGGCCACCGCCCTGCTCGGAGATCCCGAGATCCTGATCCTCGACGAACCCTCCAACGGGCTCGACCCCCAGGGCATCCAGTGGTTGCGCACGTTCATCCGGCATCAGGCTTCGATCGGGCACGCCGTGCTGGTCTCGTCCCACCTCCTCTCCGAAATGGAGGAGACGGTCGATGACGTGGTCATCATCTCCCACGGGAAGCTCGTTCTCCAGACCACGCTGGCCGATCTGGCCTCCCAGGCCGGGACCAGCACCGGGTTGCGCATCCGCACACCGGAGCTGCCCCGTCTGATCGGCGTGTTGGACGCCATCCCCGTGGCCTACCTCCAGACATCGCCCGACACACTGGTCATCGACCGGGCCACGCCCGAGTGGTTCGGGCCACTGGCCGCCCAGCACCAGATCGTCCTCTACGAGCTCATCCACGAAAGGAGCAGTCTCGAGGAGGTCTTCCTCAGCCTGACCCACGGCTTCGATGCGGCCGATCCGGACCTGGCCGGCGCCAATGCCGGCGGCCAGGCTGCCCCGTTCGGCTCGGCGTCGGGCGCTGGATCGGCGTCGGGCGCTGGATCGGCTTCGGGCACTGGATCGGCGTCGGGCGCTGGATCGGCTCCGACGCCCGGGGGTGCGGGATGATCCCCGGCATCAGGTCGGAACTGCTCAAGATCCGGACGACCGCTATTCCGTGGGTCCTGGCCGGCATCGCCCTGGTCATCGACGGCCTGCTCATCCTGGTGTACTTCGTGAACCACGGCAATGGCGGTGGCAACGGTAATTCGTTCGGAGTCCAGAACTATCCCCACACGACCCAACAGCTGAGAAACCTTCTCGGCTCCGGATTCGAGGGCTACCTCTTCGCCCTCTTGCTCGGGACCCTCATGGTGACCGTCGAATTCCGGCACAAGACAGTGACCACCTCGTTCCTCGTGACCCCACACCGACCTCGCTTCGTGGGCGCGAAGCTGATCACCGCCGCCATTCTCGGGGCGTTGCTGGCCGTGCTCATGCTGGCGGTCACGCTCATCGCCGGCGGTATCACCCTCTCGGCCCAGGGGGGCTCGTTCTCATCCCTGGTGCGACAGATTCCGGCCGTCGCCCCCGGGATGATCCTGGTCTTCGCCCTCTTCGCCATCCTGGGTGTCGGCGTCGGGTCGGTCCTCACCAACCAGGTGGCAGCCATCGTCGTGTGCCTCGGTTGGTTCATCATCCTGGAAGGCATCCTGGTGAGCCTGGTCCACGGCGCGGCCAGATGGGTCCCCACCGGTGCCGCAACCGCGGCTTCCAACCTGACCCGAGGTCGAGGAGCCGATTTCGGTCTGTTCAATTGGTGGCAGGGCACGCTGTTGATGTTGGGCTACGGGTTGTTCTTCGCCGCGCTCGGCTCGGTCATCCTGGTGCAACGGGACATCACCTGACCTGGATCGGTCACCGGGTGAAGCGCCGGTGTCGACCGTAGGATTCGAGCGTGCCCGACGCACTCCCTCACCGGCTCCCGTCCCACGGTCTCGATGCCGACCGGGTGTTGTCCCGGATGGGCGAGTTACGGAACGATGACCGAGATTGGCGGGGAGGCCGCGTGTTCAGCCTGGTCTACTCGGCCGGTGACGAGGTACACGAGCTCCTGGCTCGGGCCGCCACCATGTACTCGGCCGAGAACGCGCTGAACACCACCGTATTCCCCAGCCTCGAACGGATGCAGCGTGACATCCTGAGCATCACCACCGGGCTTCTCGGAGCCGATCGCCTTCCCGTGGAGCAGTCGAGGGGCGTCCGCGGCTATCTCACCTCGGGTGGCACCGAGTCACTGCTGCAGGCAACCAAGACCGCCCGGGACTGGGGGAGGGCCGCGCCGGGCGTGGCCGACCCGAACATGGTGCTCGCCACCTCGGCCCACGCGGCGTTCGAAAAAGCGGCCCACTACTTCGACATCGAGTCGCGCCGCATACCGGTCCGGCCCGACTTCTCCGCCGACGTCCACGCCATGGCCGACGCCGTCGACGACTCCACCGTGATGATCGTGGGCTCCGCCCCTTCCTATCCCCAGGGGGTCATCGACCCGATCCCCGACCTGGCGGCCCTCGCCCTCGAACGCGGCATCCTGTGCCATGTCGATGCCTGTATGGGCGGCTACATCCTCCCGTTCCTCGGCCAGCTCGGGCACGTAACCAAACCGTGGGATCTCTCCGTGCCCGGGGTGACCTCGATCTCGGCCGACCTCCACAAGTACGGGTACGCATCCAAGGGAGTCTCGGTGATCCTCTACAGCCGGCGCGAGCTGGCCGGCCTCCAGCCGTTCGTGACCTCGAACTGGCTCGGTGGCCTCTACGGGTCACCGTCCATGGCGGGCACACGACCAGCGGGGCCGATCGCGGCCGGCTGGGCCGTGCTCCACCACCTGGGTGCCGACGGATACCTGCGGTTGGCCGAAGACGCCTACCAGGCAGCATCGGCGCTGCAAACGGCCATCACGGGTATCCCGGGGCTGGCCGTCCGTGGTCACCCGGACGCCACCGTGTTCGCCTTCGGAGCGGATGCCGATGATGGGCCAGTCGACACCTTCGCACTGGGTGACGCCCTGGCCGAGCGGGGCGGGTGGTTCTTCGACCGCCAGACCCCGCCGGACAGCCTGCACGCGACCGTGCAGGCCGGACACCGCATCGTCATCGACGAGCTCTGCTCGGACCTGGCCGCGGCAGCCAGCCAGCTGGCCCTCACCGGAGTCCGGGCCCGGGACCGATCCACGACGTACGGGACGGCGTGATGGCCTGAACCTCTAGCTGCAGTCGGGGACCCGGCGAGTCGGGGACCCGGCGAGCCCGGGGACCAGGCGAGCCCGGGACGGCACCCCGGCGGGCCATCGAGTCGGCGGGGGCCCGGTTGACCCGGCGAGCCGGCAGCCAACCACCTCGGGACCCCCGGACGGCACCCCGGCGAGCCGGCAGCCAAGCACCCGGCAGGAGGTTGTGGCAATTGGCCTGGCGGTGGGCAACACTCGTGCACTGGCCCGAGACCGGCGCGGTCGCAGCGCAACCGGATCGACCCGCAACCGTATCTGGCTATCGATCGCCGGGAGGGGGTGTGATGGACCGCAAGTGGTGGACGCTCTTGGCCGTGTGCACGGGCACCTTCATGCTCCTGTTGGACATCACCGTGGTGAATGTCGCCCTCCCGGCCATCCAGCGGTCGCTCGGGTCCACCTTCTCCGATCTGCAGTGGGTGATCGACGCCTACACCCTGACCCTGGCCGCGTTCCTCCTCACGGCGGGCGTCATCGGGGACATCTTCGGCCGACGTCGGCTGTTCGCCATCGGTCTCGCCATCTTTTCGGCGTCCTCACTGGCGTGCGGGCTGTCGACGAGCCCGCTCATGCTGACCCTGTCCCGCGGTGTCCAGGGAGTCGGCGGTGCCATCATGTTCGCCACCTCGCTGGCCCTCATCGCCCAGGCCTTCTCGGGCAAGGAGCGCGGCACCGCCTTTGGTGCCTACGGGGCGGTGATCGGGGGGGCCGGGGCCATCGGCCCGCTGATCGGTGGTGCGCTGACCAGTGGCATCGGCTGGCGGTGGATCTTCTTCATCAACATCCCCATCGGGATCGCGGCCATCGTCGTCACCTTGGCCAAAGTGCAGGATTCGAAATCCCCCACGGAGCGGCACATCGACTGGATCGGGTTCGTCACCTTCTCCGCTTCACTGTTCGTGCTGGTGTACGCCCTGGTCGAAGGCAACTCCAAGGGCTGGACCAGCTCCACCATCCTGGGCCTGCTGGTGGGGTCGGCCGTCCTGATGGCGATCTTCCTCGTCGCCGAGTGGCGTGGAACGGATCCCATGCTCGACCTCTCGCTGTTCAAGCGGCCGGCCATGGTCGGGGTGTCGGTGGTCGCGTTCACGCTTTCCGCGTCCATCTTCGCCATGATCCTCTACCTCAACTTCTACATGCAGGACATCCTCGGTTACGGGCCCCTCGCCGCAGGTATCCGGTTCCTGCCCATCACCGTGCTCGCCTTCGTCATCTCGCCCATCGCCGGGAAGCTCACCGTCAAGGTCAGTTCGCGCTACCTGCTCGGACTGGGACTGATCCTGATCGCTCTCGGATGCCCAATTCGACATGGACGGTGCTCCTGCCCGGATTCATCGTCGCCGGCTTCGGCATCGGAATCACCAACCCGGTGGTGGCATCGGCCGCCGTCTCCGTCGTGCCGCCGGAGCACAGCGGTATGGCTTCGGGCGCATCCAACACCTTCCGGCAGGTGGGTATCGCCACGGGCATCGCCGGGCTGGGAGCCGTCTTCTTGAGCCAGATCCGCCCCGCCACCGTCACCGCCCTGGCCGGAACACCGGCCGGGCGTATCATGCTCGCCCACGCGCCTTCGTCGATGTCCGGTGCCCTCGCCGAAGGTGGTGTCCGCCAGGTGGCATCGGCGATCCCACACCTGGCCGCACGGCAAGCGTTGCTCAGCGCCTACCGGGTCGGCTTCACGGCCACGTTCGACCATCTGATGGCCATCGCCTCCGTCGTTTCCCTGATCGGTGCCGTCGCCGCGCTGGCCCTCGTACGCCAGCGCGACTTCGTGCCCAGTTACTCGCCCACCGACGCCGGCCCCACAGGTAGCCCCACAGGTAGCCCCACAGGTGGCCCCACAGGTGGCCCCGGACGAGCGCCCCAGGGTGGCCCCGGACGAGCGCCCCGGGGTGGCCCCGACCTTCCCGAGAGCCCGGAAGATCCGGCCCCGGGCAACGCTCCGACCGGGTCTCACTCCCCAGGGCTCTCCCGGACGACGCCCTCACCGTGATGGAGACGACGGACGGGGCGGCCGGAGGCGAGCTCGATCGCGGCCCCGTGCGCCGGGCCGACCGGCCGCTGGATCTGCCCCATCGCTCACGGTTGGCGCCGGAGCACCCCCGGTGGGACGAGATCATCGATGCCCATCGGGCGGCCATGGCCCGGGGTGAGCCGGGCTACCTCGATCCCGACACCGGGCTCTTCGTGTTGACTGCGGCGCAGCTGGCCGACCGGCAGAAGTGCTGCGGATCGGGCTGCCGCCACTGCCCCTATCTGGTCTGAGTGCCGAGATCTCGGCTCTCGCACCGGCCAGCGGACACCGGGCGCTCGGCGGGACCCCGGACCGGGACCCCGGACCGGGACCCCGGACCCCTGACCCCGGACCCGGACCGCACCAACGACCGGGGGCCCTCTCGTGGTCGACCCCCATTAGGGTTCACGCAGACGCGCACCGACCGAGGAGACCGAGATGAAGACCAGGCTGACCGACGTGCTCGGCATCGACCACCCGGTCATGTTGGCGGGCATGGGTGGCGTGTCCTACGCGCCCCTGGTGACGGCGGTGTCCGAGGCCGGGGGGTTCGGCTGCCTCGGCGCCTCGACGATGTCCAACGAACAGATGGTGTCCGAGATCGCCCGTGTCCGTGAGGCCACGGACAAGCCGTTCGGTGTCGACCTGCTCACCGCCATGCCCGGAGACCTCGTCGGGCAGGTCGAGCAGATCATCGAAGGGGGCGCCTCGGTCTTCGTCGCCGGCCTCGGCGTTCCGGCAGCGGTGGTCGACCTCTGTCACCGCCACCACGTCCTGGTCATCAACATGTGCGGCAAGGTGGACCACGCCCGGCGGGCGCTCGAGGCCGGATGTGACGTGGTCGTCGCCCAGGGCACCGAAGCCGGCGGCCACACCGGCCTGGTCGCCACCATGCCGCTCGTCCCCCAGATCGTCGACGCCGTCGGCGCCCACATCCCGGTCGTGGCGGCCGGCGGTATCTTCGACGGGCGGGGCCTGGCCGCGGCCCTGGCCCTCGGAGCGGACGGGGTGTGGATCGGCACCCGTTTCATCGCCACCCCCGAGGCCCGGGCGGTGACCGGCTACAAGGACGCCCTGGTACGGACCAGGGAGGACGGCACCACCATCAGCCGGGCCTTCTCCGGCAAGACCATGCGTGTGGTCCGGAACGAGTACACCACCTTCTTCGATGAGCATCCCGCGGACCTCAGCCCGTTTCCCGCCCAGCTCGGCCGATCCATCGAGGACGGGGCGTTCCACCTCGGTGGGGACGAGGACACCCAGGGCATCGATCCCGACCGCGAGTGCTACCCGACCGGCCAAGGGGTCGGGGCCATCCAGACACTGATGCCCGCGGCCAGCCTCGTCGCCCAGATCGTCGGGCAGGCCGAGCAGGTGTTGGCCGGCCTGGGCCGGAACGCCGACGGTTGAGACGGTTGAGCCGGTTGAGCCGGTTGAGCCGGTTGAGCCGGTTGAAGCCCGCCACCGGCACCGCACCGACACCGACACCGACACGGACGACCGACACGGACGACGACACGGCACCGACACCGGCGACACCGCCTACGAAGCGGTCCG
>JBEKOI010000235.1:0-6683 GCA_049521915.1 Acidimicrobiales bacterium
GCCAGGTCGACCACATCCAGCCCTGGGCCCTCGGCGGTCCCACCACCCAGGAGAACGGGCGGCTGCTGTGTCCACCCCACAACGGCCAACGCAACCAGCGGCCGCCGCCGGCGGCGACCTGAGTCGTCGGGCCGGCCGTCAGCCCTCCACGCCGGGAAGCTCATTGAGGAAATTGATCAACTGGCGGAGCCGGCCGTAGTGGATCTTGTCGAACCGGAACACCAGGCGCGGGAGGTCGAGATGGTCGGCGTCGGCGCGCTCGGGCGGCAGGGGCTTCGACATCCGCATCGCCCCGCTGGCCACGATGTCGCCGAACCGGTGGTTGAGGTCGGCCAGTGCAGCCCGGTCGGGCGCCACCTTGAGTCGCATCACCAGCAGGTCGCCGACCCAGCGGCACGACTGGTAGTTGCGGTAGAAACCGAGGATCTCGGCCGTGGCCTCGGTCACGTCGTCCGTGACCATGAACAGGGAACGGTCGTCGACCGAGACGAGGCCCCGGGGTTCCACCTCCGACTGCAGGAAGTCGTCCCATTCCCGCCAGTAGGTGCCACCGGGAACGTCGAGCATGACCACCGGGGCCGGCTCCGCTTTCCCGGTCTGCAGGAGGGTCAGGAGCTCGAACCCCTCGTCGAGGGTTCCGAACCCACCGGGCAGGACGACATACCCGTCGGACTCCTTGATGAGCATGAGCTTGCGGGTGAAGAAGAACCGCATCTCGACGAGCTTGGGATCCTGGGCGATGAAGGAATTGGCGCCCTGCTCGAGGGGCAACCTGATGTTCACCCCGATCGACTTGTCCCGGCCCGCACCCTCCATGCCCGCGGCCATGATGCCCGGCCCCGCTCCGGTGACCACCATCCAGTCGGCCTCGGCCATCGCCGCGGCCAGATCGCGGGTGCAGCGGTAGGCCGGGTGGTCCGGTTGGGTGCGGGCGGAGCCGAAGATGGTCACCTTCATGCGCCGCCGGAAGGGCCGGAAGACCTGGAAGGCCTCGGCCATCTCGGCCAGCGCGGTGTCGGCAACCTTCAGATCGATCACGTCGGTGTGGTCGGCGGCCAGGGACGTGACCGTCTGCAACATCGACCGGTACAGGCGGGCCTGGCTCGTCGTGGTGCCGTCCGTGGTCAGCTCCTCGAGCAGCCGCGCCGCCGCGGACTCGACGGTGGCATCGGCCTGCGGTGCGGGGCCTTCCGTGGCCGGGCTCATCTCGACGGGCTCAATTGGCGGCGGCGAGTGCTTCGGTCTGGCTGCTCGGGCCCGGGTCCCGCGCGTAGAGCGTCGTCCGCTGTGCCAGTGTCCGGCCCAAGGGGGCCACGATGGCCCGGAACTGCCCGGCGTCCATCATCTGGCCGTGGCTGGCGCCCGCGGCCCGCGAGATGTTCTCGTCCATGAGCGTGCCGCCGAGGTCGTTGACGCCGGCTCCGAGGATCTGGCGCACGCCGTCGGCGCCCATCTTCACCCAGCTGATCTGGATGTTGTCGATGGCGCCGCGGTAGGCGATCCGCCCGACGGCATGCATGAGGAGGGTCTCGCGGAAGGTCGGCCCCCGGCGCGCCTTGCCGTTGAGGTAGATGGGGGTGGCCATGTGCACGAAGGGGAGCGGCACGAACTCGGTGAATCCGCCGGTCTCCAACTGCAGGTCGCGGGTCCGCACCAGGTGGCGGGCCCACGAGCGCGGCTGCTCCACCGCACCGAACATGATGGTGACGTTGGACCGCAAGCCCACCGAGTGGGCCGTACGGTGGGCGAACAGCCACTCCTCGGTGTTGATCTTGTCGGGGCACAGGACGGCCCGCACCGGGTCGTCCAGGATCTCGGCGGCCGTACCCGGAAGGGTCTTGAGCCCGGCATCACGGAGCAGCGTCAGATAGTCGGCCAGTGGCATCTCCGAGCGCCGGGCTCCCTCGGTCACCTCCAACGCGGTGAAGCCGTGGATGTGGATGGTGGCCGAAGCCTCGCGCACCGCTTTGATGACCTCGAGGTAGTACCCACCGTCGAATTTGGGATGGATCCCACCCT
This sequence comes from Acidimicrobiales bacterium, assembly GCA_049521915.1. Classification (GTDB taxonomy): domain Bacteria; phylum Actinomycetota; class Acidimicrobiia; order Acidimicrobiales; family RAAP-2; genus Bog-756. The sequence goes on from JBEKOI010000235.1 coordinate 2,020, forward strand.
GGAGGCACACCTCGGTGGCGCCGAGCGCCTCGGCCTCCCTGACCCGGTCCGATATCTCGCTCAGCTCGAGCAGGTAGGGGGTACCGCGGAGGTTGAGCGAGAGCGGGCCCTTCGAGAAGGCGCAGAACTTGCACTTGAACGTGCAGACGTTGGTGTAGTTGATGTTTCGGTTGGCCACGTAGGTCACCTCGTCGCCGACCGCATGGCGACGGAGCTCGTCCGCCACCTGGGCCACCGACCTGACCTCGCCACCCCGGGCCGTGAACAGGGTGACGATCTCGTCCTCACCGACGGCCTGACCCAGCGCCACACCGGCCAGTACCTCGCCCACCGGGCTGCGGGTGCTGGACATGGTGACCACCGAAGGAGCGACGACCGCGGGAGCCCCGCTGGCGCCGGCCGGCTCCCCGTCAGCATCCGCCCCGGGTCCGAGCAGCAGCGGAGGAGGCACCTCCCCGCCCGAGCACCACGGATGGTCGCGTCCGAGACCTTCGGCATCGGATGCGTCGAGAACCGGGAATCGCAGACCCTCGGCCAGCCACTGCTCTGGATGCTGCGCGAACTCGGGATAGAGGGTGAGCCGGGGGGCCAGCGTGAACCCGGCCCCTTCGGTGGCCTGGCGCAGCATCCGGAGCGCCGGCCAGGCGCGCTCGGGGTTGACGTGGTCGGCGGTGACCGGCGAGACGCCGCCCCAGTCGTCGATCCCCGAATCCATCAGCGGGTCGAGGTCGTCGGAGAGATTGGGCGGTGCCTGCAGATGGATGTCCGAGGGGAGCACCAGCCGGGCCACGGCGATGGTCCACAGGAACTCGTCGGTCGGGCACGGTGCGGCACGGTGCATCGTCGTGCCCGGCTTGGGCAGGAAGTTCTGGATGATCACCTCCTGGACGTGGCCGTGGCGACCATGGCTGGATGCGATGGCCGCCAGGGCCTCCAGGCGGTCGGCGCGTGTCTCGCCGATGCCGACCAGCAGGCCGGTGGTGAAGGGGACCCGGGCCGTGCCGGCGGCCTCGAGGGTGGCGAGCCGCCGGGCCGGGGTCTTGTCCGGCGCAGCGCGGTGGGCGGCCAGGTCCGGGTTGAGCGACTCGATCATCATCCCCTGGCTGGCCGACACCTGGCGCAGCCGGGCCAGTGCCTCGCCGTCGAGGGCGCCGGCGTTGGCATGGGGCAGGAGGCCGGTCTCCTCCAGCACCGCCTGGCAGGCGACGGCCAGGTAGTCGATGGTGGACGTGTAACCGTGGCTCTCGAGCCATCGGCGCGCCACCGGATACCGATCCTCGGGTCCCTCCCCGAGCGTGAACAGCGCCTCGTGGCAGCCCGCGGCCCGACCGGCCCGGGCGATGTCCAGCACTTCTTCGATCGACAGGTAGGGGGAGTCCAACCGGGCCGGTGCCTTGGCGAAGGTGCAGTAGCCGCACCGGTCGCGGCACAACATGGTGAGGGGGATGAACACCTTGGGCGAGAAGGTGATCCTGTTGCCGTGGGCCGCGTCACGAACCCCTCGGGCGAGGTCCTGCAGCAGGGGCAACGGCATGCCCAGCAGCTCCTCGTCGGTCAGGTGCGCCGGTGGCGCGGCAGAGGTCGCCGGGGTGGAGCCGGGGTCGGCGGGCATCGGCGACACCTTACCGGAGGAGTCCGGCCCGCTAGTCGGGACGACCGCCGTCCCCGGCCGCATCGGCGTCGACCAGCCACAGCACCTCTCCGGCGGTGACCCGGGCCGCGGGCAGGTCGGCGCCGGCTGTCAGGCGGTTGAAGGCGTCGCGTTTCGATGACCCGGACACCGTGAACACGACCAGTCGGGCCCGTGCGATCCCCGGCAGGGTGAGGGTGATCCGATCGTGGGGATTGTTGGCATTCGGGTCCCGATTGGCCACCACCTGCACGGCGGGATCATCGACGGCGAGCGCCGCCGAGCCGGGGAAGAGGGAGGCGCAGTGCCCGTCGGGACCGAGCCCAAGGTGGACGAGGTCGAACCCGGTCAACGGTTCGAGCTCCCCCTGGTAGGCGGACGCCGCCTCCTCCGGTGATCCCGACCGGTACATGGGATGGTCCGACCGCACCGGCCCGACGGTGTCGAGCAGCGTCTCGGTGATCATCCTGTGGTTGGAGTCCGGGTCGTCGGGCGGCACGCACCGCTCGTCGCCCAGGTAGATGTCGACGGTCGTCCAGTCGACCCGCCCGCGGCCTGTGGTTCCGCGCCCGGCGGCGTCCCGGTCCGGGGTGGTGAGCTCGGCCAGCCGCTGATAGCAGGCCTGGGCGGTCGGCCCTCCCGAGAGGAAGAGGGAGAATCCGCCGTCCCGGGCCCCGGCTGCCCGCTCGGCCACCAGGCGGGCGAAGGCATCGGGAACCGACGCCACCCGCTCGATCGTGCCGTTCATGGCCGGGACGTGTTCACTGGGGCAGCTCGGTCAGGCGGCCGCCGCTCAGTTCGAGGTCGATCTCCGGGTTGCGCCACTCGTCTCCCGAGCGTTCGACCAGGAGGTCGGCCATGTGCGGTCCCCACGTCCCGGCCGGGTAGGTGTGCAGGGCACCTCCCGGCTGCGACCATGCCTGCAGGTAGGGATCGACGATCCTCCAGGCCTGCTGCACCTCGTCGGAACGGATGAAGAGGGTGGCATCGCCCACCAGGGCATCGTGGATGAGGCGCTCGTACCCGTCGGCCGCTTCGACGCCGGCGAAGGCCTCGGCGTAGGAGAAGTCCATGGCCACCGAGCGGATGTGGAACTTCTCGCCGGGGACTTTGGCCCCGAACTCGAGGCTGATCCCCTCGTCGGGCTGGATCCGGAGGATCAGCGTGTTCGGGCGCAGGTCCCGGCTGGCCCGGTGGTCGAAGAGCAGGAACGGCACCTGGCGGAAGGTGAGGGCCACCTCGGTGACCCGGGCCGGGAGGCGCTTCCCGGTGCGCACGTAGATGGGTACCCCGGCCCAGCGCCAGTTCTCCACCCGCAACCGGAGGGCGAGATAGGTCTCGGTCTGGCTCTCGGGGGAGACGTCGGCCTCCTGGCGGTAGCCGATCACCTTCTCCCCGTCGATGAAGCCCTCGCTGTACTGGGCCCGTACCGACTTGTCGACCGCCTCGTCCGGGGTCGGGATGTCGATGGCCTGCAGCAGCTTGACCTTCTCGTCGCGGATCCGGTCGGCGTCGGTGCTGGTGGGGGACTCCATCAAGGTGAGGGCGAGCACCTGCATCACGTGGTTCTGCACGATGTCGCGCAGGGCGCCGGCGGTCTCGTAGAACCCGCCGCGGTGCTCCACGCCGAGACTCTCGGCTACGGTCACCTGCACCTGCTCGACGTAACGGCGGTTCCAGATGGGCTCGAAGATGGCGTTGGCAAAGCGCAGGGCCAACACGTTCTGCACGGTCTCCTTCCCCATGTAGTGGTCGATCCGGTAGATCTGGGGCTCGTCGAAGGCGGCATGCATCTGCTCGTCGAGGGCGAGGGCGCTGGCCAGGTCGCGGCCGTAAGGCTTCTCCACCACCACCCGGGCGAAGGTCCCGCCATCGCCCGGGTGGGTGCAGGCGTGGGAGGCCAGCGCCCCGGCCACCAGCCCGAACACGCTCGGGATGGTGGCCAGATAGTAGAGCCGGTTGCCGGCGGTCCCGTCGACCCGGTCGGCTTCGTCGAGGTGCTCCTTCAGCCGGGCGAAGGTGTCGGGGGAGTCGTACTCTCCAGCGATGTATTTGAATCGCCCGGTGAGCGCTCGCCACTTGGGACCTCCGTCCGGGGTGGCTTCGGCCACGTGGGTGCGGAAGTCGTCATCGTTCCACTCGGTCCGGGCCACGCCGATGACGGTGAAACCGTCGTCGAGGACACCGCGGTCGGCCAGCCGGGCCAGGGCGGGAAGGATTTTTCTGGCCGTGAGGTCCCCGGAGGCGCCGAAGATGACCATCGCCGCCGGAGGCGCCTTGGACAGGACCTGGGGGAGCGCGCGACGCTTTCCCGGGGTCCGGTTCCCCTGGGTCTGAGCCTGGGTCTGAGCCTCGGTCTGGGCCGATACCTGATCGGTCGGTTCGGCGGTCATTTGGGCGTGGAGGTCTCGCCGCCCTGGGTACCCGCGGCGGTGGTGAAGGCATGGCCGCCGAATTGATTGCGCAGGGCCGAGACCAGGCGGAGCCCGAAGGCGTCCTTCTTCTGCGACGCGAACCGGGCGAACAGGGCCGACGAGATCACCGGGGCCGACACCCCGCGGTTGACGGCCTCCTCCACCGTCCAGCGGCCCTCGCCGGAGTCGACCACCACCCCTTCGATCTGGTCGAAGCCCGACTCGGGACGCAGGGCCCGCTCGGCCAGATCGAGGAGCCAACTACGGACCACCGAGCCGTACCGCCAGATGGAGGAGACCTGATGGAGGTCGAGGTCGAACTCGGGTGCTTCGGACATGATCTCGAACCCTTCGGCGTAGGCCTGCATGAGGCCGTACTCGATGCCGTTGTGGACCATCTTGACGAAGTGACCGGCCCCGGGGGGTCCGACGTGGGCGTACCCGCCTTCGGGGGCGAGCGCCTTGAACACCGGCTCGGCCACGGCCACCGCTTCCTTGGTCCCCCCGACCATGAGGCAGTACCCCTCCTTGAGGCCCCAGATACCGCCCGACGTTCCCGCATCCACCAGGGCCACGCCCTGGGCGGCGAGCTGCTCCACCAGCGGGGCGGTCTCCTTGTA
>JBEKOI010000236.1:0-6594 GCA_049521915.1 Acidimicrobiales bacterium
TGCTCGGCGTGGAGGACTACCAGTTCCGCTTCGTGACCCGGAAGCCGGAGCGATCCTGAGAGGCCGCCGAGGTTCGAACGCCGGCTGCATGGGCCGGGCCGGAGCCCGACATCGGTACGCTCTGGGTCTCACCGGCGTCGGCGGGTGGAACGTGCCTTCCTGGCCAACGGATTCGGAGCATTCGCCGGTCCGGCCGCATTGAACTGGGTCAATCAACAGGCCGAGAGCGGCGCCGCGCACGATTCCGCAGCCGCCGCCCGCCAGTCGTTCGGGCCCGTCACCGTGGGCATCGAATTCGGAGACGGTGCGCTCTTCGAAAAACTGGAGACAGCCCGCCGGTGTGCGCCGGGCACCGCATCCATTCGGGCCCCGCATCGTTCGAATCCGGCCGGCCTTCTCAGCTGGCTCACATCTCGCTCTGTCAGAGTGCCCCGGGGAGCAGGTCCCAGGGGTTGGTCTGTAAGCACGAGAAGGAGATGCCGGTGGCCGGAGGCAGGCACAGAAGGCGATGGTGGATCGTAGGCCTCGTCGTGGTAGTGGTCCTGCTCGTCGGGGGCCCGTTCGTGTACATCCATCTCATCGAAGGCCCCGCGCCGGCCAAGCTGTCGCTGCCCCGGACCTCGACGCCGGTCGACGCCGGCGGTTCGTCGTCGACCCAGGCATCGCTGGACGGCACCTGGTCGGTGGGCTCCGGTTCGATCGTCGGCTACAGGGTGCAAGAGGTGTTGATCGGCCAGCACGCCACCGCCGTCGGCCGCACGGCCAAGGTCTCCGGTTCGGTATCGATATCGGGGACGTCGGTGACCAGGGGTTCGTTCACCGTGGACATGGCCAGTGTCGAAAGCGACCAGAGCGAGCGCAACGCGCAGTTCGACGGCCGGATCATGGACGTGAGCGCCTACCCGACCTCGACCCTCGTCCTCACCGAGCCGATCGACCTGGGCACCGTCCCGGCCGACGGGTCGGTCGAGCAGTTGGCGGCCACCGGAGACCTGACCATGCACGGGGTCACGAAGTCGGTGAGCTTCAAGGTGTCGGGCCAACGGAGCGGGGACACCATCTACGTCCTGGCCGACATCCCGATCGTCTTCGCCGAGTGGGACATCTCCAACCCGAGCATCGGTGGATTCGTGACCACCCAGAGCTCGGGGACGTTGGAGGTCCTCTTGCACCTGACCCGCGGGCCCGGGAACGCGCCGGTGACCGGTTCGAGCTCGACGGCACCGGTCACCCAGGGGGGAGGGGGTCCCGTCACCGTGCCGAAGACCACCGTCCCGCCCCTGCAGGTTCCCTCCGGCTGATCCGTCCCGCCTACCCGGCGGCGCCCGGCGCCGACCGGAGGGCGGTGAAGGCTCTGGCCCCGGCTTGCCAGGTCAGATCGAGGTCCGACCCGATGGCGAAGCGGCCGTCGAGCTCGAGGATGGTGGTGCCGTGTGCGAAGGCCCACAGGGCCTGGGCGAGAGAGGGCTCGCCGGTGGCCAGGTAGAAGGGCTCACCGGCCCAGTCCTCGAGGCCGGCCAGCAGGGAGTCCCTCGGGAACTCCGACGAGGTGGTGAGCCGGTAGAGATTGGGATGTCCGACGGCCGCCGACCGGTAACCGGCGAGCAGGGACGGGATGGGGCCGTCGGGACCGGGGTCCTCGACGGCCCGGTGCAGGGCGTCGCCCGTCTCGAACAGCCCGTCCTCCACCAGGCCGAGGGCCACCGCCGCCTTCCCGTCGAGGTGCTTGTAGATGGACGGTGCCCGGATGCCGACCGTCTCGGCCAGCCGCCGCATGGTCAGCGATTCGTACCCTTCCGTCTCCAGGAGATGGTGGGCGGCTGCGATCAACTCGTGCACTCTCGGCGAACGGGTCCGGGGCGCGGGCCGGGTCGAATGTCCGGGCCCGATGGCGGTGAGCTGCCTCATTGTGCGACATCGAGGTGGTGGCGGCCCAGGATCCGGATGAGGAACGTGTTCGCGATCGCCACCGCGGCAAAGGCGATGGCCAGGGCGACCGGTCCCGACACGGCCAGGGCGAGTGCCGAACCGGCAAAGACGGCCAGCTCGGCCACCAGGGCCCCCGGATCGTGAAGGGGCCGCCGTGCCTTCGGGGCCAGGTAACGGACCCACACCAGGATGGCGGCCAGCGGGGCCACGATGGCCAGTGACACGTTGGCCGCGGGCCACGCGGTGAGGGAGGCGCCCCAGAAGCTCAAGCTGGCGTAGGCGCCGAGCTCGACGCACACCCGCACGGCCAGGTTGGCCCCGCCCATGATCGACGCCGTCCCGGTGTCCACCGGGCGGCCGGGCCGGCCGTCGATCGTGTGGCGGACGGGCGGGGAGCCGAGCGCCCGGGCGGTGTCCGTGCCCATCTCAGCTGTTGGCCGGCGAGAGCAGGAACACGGGGTGGTCCGCGGCGATGCGTTGGAGATCCTCTTCGTCCGAGCCGGCCCCCACCCCGTCGAAGAAGACGCCCACCTCCATCTTCCAGCGTCGGAGGTAGGCCCGGAGGACGGGCGGCTTCTCGCTGTCGGGCAGCTCCTGGGCGACCCGTTCGTCCCGGTGCCGTCCGAGGAGGAGCGCCAGCCGGCCGTGGTCCGCCCGCACGTTCCTGACCCACTGGGCCTCGCCCCGTGGGGCGACCAGGTACTGGCGGTCGTCGACCTCGAGGAGGTTCACCGGCGTGCGCCTCGGCGCCCCGCTCTTGCGTCCCCTGACCTCGAGGATCCGGCTTCCCCAGATGCTGATCCCGGCCCGCAGGGCCAGGACGATGAACGGGTTCAAGACCCTCCTGGTGAACATCCCAGGCTTCCGGTAGTGCACCTCTTCGACCATCTCCGTCTCCTCCGCTTGGATCCCCGTCGTCGGGGCTAACGATGTTAGCTCCAGTATGGCTAACAACGTTAGCCCTGTCAACCCCCGGCGCGGGCGATCGGGCCCCACGCCATCCACCCGACGTCCTCAGGGTCTCCGCCCGGTGGGCTACGTTCCCGGGGGGCCGGAGCCGCCTCCGATCGGCGGCCGGCCGGACCCGGGACCGAGCCCTGACCCCCAAGACCCGACAAGGAGTGCCCGTGGAGTGGAGCCAACGATCAGCCATCGTCACCGGAGGGGCGGGCGGCCTGGGTGCCGCCACCGTCCGGAGGCTCAGCGCCCTCGGCCTCCGGGTGGTGATATTCGACCGCGCCCTCGAAGCCGGGCAGGCGCTGGCCGCGGAGATCGGAACCGGAGCCGCGGTTGGCGGGGACGTGAACGACGACTCCGACGTGATCGGGGCCATCGATGCCGCGTCGGGACTGGCGCCGCTCGCCGTCGTGGTCAACGTGGCCGGCGGTGGGGCCGGAGGGCGCACCCTGTCCCGCGACAACACGCCGATGGCCATCGAGCCCTTCCGGTCGACGATCGAGCTCAACACCGTGGGCACCTTCAATGTGACCAGGCTGTGTGCGGCCCGGATGGCGGCCAACGAGCCCGACGAGTTCGGTCAACGGGGCGTCGTGGTCAACACGGCCTCCATCGCCGGTTACGAGGGGCAGACCGGCCAGGTGGCCTACGGGGCGGCCAAGGCGGCGATCCTCGGGATGAGCCTGCCGCTGGCCCGGGACCTGGCCCCGGTGGGCATCCGGGTCTGCGCCATCGCCCCCGGCACCATGGGTACCCCGCTGATGCAGAGCGCTCCGGAGGAACTCAAGACCAAGCTGGTCGAGAACATCGTGTTCCCCAAGCGGATGGGTGAGCCCGACGAGTTCGCGCTGCTGGTCGAGAGCATCGTCTTGAACCCGTACCTCAACGGGGAGAACATCCGCCTGGACGGGGCGCTCCGGTTCCCGCCCAAGTAGGCCCGGTCAGAGGATGGCGCCCGCTTCCTTGTGGGCGATGATCTGATCCCAGTCGAGCCCGAGCTCGAGGAGGATCTCCTCGGTGTGCTGGCCGTGCTCGGGAGCGCTGGTCAGCCGGTCGGCCGTCTCGTCCATCTGCACCGGGTTGGCCACCAGGTCGAAGTTGTTCCCATCCTCACGTTCCACCGTGGACAGGTACCCGTTGGCCCCGACCTGGGGATCGTCGACCAGCTCGCTCGGCATCTGGCCCGGAGCCCAGACGCCCTCCAAGGTGGCCAGCTTCTCCTTCCATTCGGCGAAGGACTTCGACGCGAAGACCAAATCCAGTATCTCGATGCACTCCTTCGAGTTGGCGTAGCGCCCACCGCCGTCGGCGAACCGCGGATCCTCGATGAGCTCGGGCCGGTCGATGTGCCGACAGAAGTCGGGCCAGAACCGGTCGGACTGGAGCATCATGAGCGTGATGAACCGGCCGTCGCTGGTCCGGTAGTTGCCCACCAGCGGGTTCGGCGACGAGGTGCGGTCGAACTTGGGCATGGGGTCGCCTCCGTAGAGGCCGGAGGCCACGATGTCGGGGGAGAGCTGCCACATGGCCAATCCGAGGAGCGAGACGTCGATGATCGGGGCCTCACCCGTCTTCTCTTTCTGCAGCAGGCCGGCGGCGATCCCGCCGGCGATGGCCATCCCCCCGGCCAGGTCGCCGAAGGCCGGCCTCCCGCCGATGGGATACGAGCTGTCGCCGGGGGTGAGGGCGTTGGCCACCCCGCCGCGGCCCCAGTAGGAGCAGCCGTCGTACCCGCCCTTCTCGCGGTCGGGGCCGAGCGGTCCCTGTCCCGACCCGCGGGCGTAGACGATGCCCGGGTTGACCGCCCTGATGTGCTCGACGTCGATCTTCAACCGTTGCCTCACGGCGGGGAGGAAGCTGGTGAGGAACACGTCCGACGACTCGGCCAGCTTGTACAGGAGGTCGCGGCCGCCATCGGTGCTGATGTCGATGCCGATACTGCGCTTTCCCCGATTGGGTTGCTCGATGATGTAGTTGACGGCACCGTCGCCGCCGGGGATGAGTCCCATCGAGACCAGTCCTCGCTGGGGGTCACCCGTCTCGGGGTGCTCGACCTTGATGACGTCGGCGCCCCAGTCGGCCAGAACGGCACCGGCGGCCGGGACGAACGTCCAGGCCGCCACTTCGAGGACGCGGAAACCGGAGAGTGCAGTGGCCATGGTGGCTCTTTCCTTCGATCAGTGACCCGTAGGTGGGTGGGGTGGCGCAGGGGTGGGGCGGTCCGCCGTCACTTCTTGGCGATGGAGAGGAGGTCGACCGACCGGGTCCCTCCCTTGGTGATGCTGTCCCGCAACTGTGACTTGGTGGACACGTCGTGACCCACCGCCTGCTTCCTGAGGGCGCCCACCGTGCAGTTGGCCTTCCCACCGAGCTCGGTGAAGGGATCGTAGTGAAAGTGCCGCATGGCGTTGAGATGGGTGATGCGATCGATGTCGTAGTCGGAGACCCCGTCCAGGCTCTTGGCCAGCGTCTCGGGAGCCATCGGCCACGTCGAGTCGGAGTGCGGGTAGTCGCACTCCCACATCACGTTGTCCATGTCGAGGAACTCGCGGCTGGCGATACCGAAGCGGTCGTCGATGAAGCAGGTGAGCACACTGCGGTTGAAGACCTGGCTCGGGAGCATGTCGCCGAAGTCCTGGCCCGTCCAGGCATGATGGCGGTCGTAGTTGTAGTCGACCCGCTCCAAGAAGTACGGGATCCAACCGATGCCGCCTTCGGACAGCGCCACCTTGAGCTCGGGGTACTTGCGGAGCACCGGCGACCACACCAGGTCGGCGGCGGCCTGGACGATGTTCATCGGGGTCAGCGTGATGAGGCAGTCGATGGGGGCGTCGGCCGAGGTGATCACGATGTCCGACGACGAGCCGATGTGCATGCACACCACCACCGCCTCGTCACTGCACGCCTTCCAGAAGGGGTCCCAATAGTCGGAGTGGATGCTGGGCCAGCCGAGCTTGGACGGGTTTTCGGAGAAGGTGACGGCGTGCGCCCCTTTGGCCGCGGTGCGCCGGACTTCTCCGGCCAGCACCTCGGGGTCCCAGATGGCGGGCAGTGGACAGGGGATGAAGCGTCCCTTGTGGGTCCCGCACCACTCGTCGATGTGCCAGTCGTTGTAGGCCTGCACCATGGCCAGGGCCACGTCTTTGTCCTCGGTCCGTGCGAACAGCTGGCCGCAGAACTGGGGGAAGGAGGGGAAGCACAGCGAGCCGAGGACGCCGTTGGCATCCATGTCCTTCACCCGCTCGTCGATGTCGTAGCAGCCCGGCCGCAGCTGGTCGAACGACGTGGGCTCGAGGCCGTACTCCTCGCGGGGACGGCCGGCCACCGCGTTGAGCGCCACGTTGGGGAGCACCTGGCCTTCGTACAGCCAGGCGTTGGTGCCGTCGTCGTTGGTGATGAACTTGGGGGCCAGGTCCACGTACTTGGCCGGAAGGCGCCCGGAGAAGAGGTTCGGGGGCTCCACGACATGGTCGTCGACGCTGACCATGACCATCTCGTTGATATCCATTGCGTGTCCCCCTTGTCGATGTCCTCTCCGAAGCGTACCGAAGGAACCAGCCCTCCGTGAAGCCGGGAGCCCCCGCCCACGGCTGCGAATCCCCGAGATCCGCCCTCCGGTGAGGCTTGGTGACGGCGGACCGCCGGCCGGCTCTGCCCTCGGGTGCCGGTCAGCTGATTCCGAGATCCCTCAGCACGCGGGCCGTGTCG
>JBEKOI010000237.1:0-9122 GCA_049521915.1 Acidimicrobiales bacterium
GAGTTCGAGGCGGTGGTGGACCGCCTCTGCCGAGACAGCCGGTTGCGGGACCGGCTCGGGGCCCGGGGCCGGGACTACGTCGACCGCTGGTTCCGGTGGCCCCGGGTCATCGACCGGTACGCCGCCTTCGTCGAGTCCGTAGTCGCCGCGGCGTAGTCAGATTCCGGTCCCGAGCGGTCGCGGACCACTTGTGCTCACCACCCGGACGCCGAGGATGGTTGTGCCGGGGAGCACGCGCCAGACCCGGTAGCCGCCGATGGGCGGAGCGGTGGTCACCGGGAGGACGATGATCCGTGCGGTGAGCGAGGCCAGGCCGGGCAACGAGGGGGCGGCGACGAGGATGACCGACCCGGAGGGCCCGACATCCACTGTCGTGGTCGAGGAGTAGTAGAGAGCGCCGTGCAGCTGGTTGTAGACGACCCGGCCCGGCTGAATCAGTGAGATGCGGTCGCCGGGAAGCGCCCACCCGGCGTTCCGGTAGATGTTCTGACCGCCGTCGACGGTGTCGAAGACGACCACGTCACGGCCGGGATCCACCGATGGCCCGAGGGCTTCCAGCGCGGCGTCCACGGCATCGGCGTCCCGGATGGCCGGTCGCGTGTCCGTGTAGGGGGCCTGATAGCGCGGCTGTTCGAGCCACAGCGCGGCCGAAGACGCCACGTCGCGCTCGGGCAGCACTCCGTCACCGGCCAGGAAACGTTGGGCGCCCAGGGCGACGACGACGGCGACGGCGAGCGAGGTCACGGCCAGGGCCACGCGTGATGACCGACCGCGCTGCGGTGATCGCCGGTTGAGCGCACCGAGGGGCAGGAGCAGGGCGATGACCGCGGCAGGAAGGTAGGCGAGCAGGTACCCCCCTTTGGCGAACTGGACCAGGGCCACCAGCAGCACCGGGGGAACGATGGCGGCACCGAGGATGGTGGTGCGCGCTTGGTACCAGGGCCGTCTCCACCCGGCCGGGCCATCCCGGCCGTCGCCCCGGCCGCCGCCCCCAGGGGCCGGCCGGTCACCCGCGGCGGCCGGCTCGTCAACCCCGACGCCCGACCCCTCGGTCCGGCGAACCAGCCGTCGGAATCCAAGTGCCACTCCGGCCAGGAGAGCCACGACGGCCAGTGGCGCCAGAGCCACCGTGGTGAAGGCGGCGAACGTTCCGAGGTTGGTACCGCCACCGGCGGCATGATCGAGCACCGACGTGGCCTGGGCGGCACCGGTTGCCTCGATCCGGGTGGCCCGGAGCCACGCGCCGAATCCGCCGGCCTGGCTCAGGGACATGGGAATCAGCCAGACGGCCACTGCGGCAGCGCCGGCGCCGATGGTCAGACCCAACCGTCCCCACCGACGGGTCGACGCCGCCACCGGGATGAGGGCGAGGATGGCGAAGGACTGGACCATCGATTGGCGGAACCCGGCCAGCACACCGAGGGCGACCACTGCCGCGACACCGTGCCAGCTGCCCGGACGGGCCCGCCAGGCCAGGATGACCAGCAACGAGCAGCCGACCATGTCGAAGGAGTAGGTGGCGACGATCGAGCCGTTGAACCAGGCGAACGGGCAGGTGGCCACCACCAGCCCGGCCGCCAGGCCGACCCACGGGCCACCGAGGTCCCGTCCGGCCACGGCCGTGAGACCGGCTGCCGCCGCCGAGGTCGCTGCGGACACCAGGACCAGGCTGTGGATGGTTCCCAACCCCGACACCTGGTGGATGAGTCGTCCGGCCATGACGTAGAGCCAGTACCCGGGAGGCTGGGGCTGCCCGTGGGTGACGTCGAAGTGCCCGACGGCCGCGGCGTACTGGGCCGAGTCCCAATCGGTCGGACCGGTGGCCGCGGTCAGCAGGCGAAGGGCCAGCGTGACGGCGGCAACGATCCACGGCATGGCGGTGTCCCGCGACCTTCGGGCCGCCCTCCGCCGCTCCATACGGGTCATGGGTGGGAGTGTTCGTACCGGTGGCCGGAGCGCTACCAGCTCGACGCCGTGGGGGGCGGAGGCCATGGCTCAGGGTAGCGAGGGACAGGCCACCGGCAGGGTCATACCCGCCGGAAGGCACGGGTAATCCGTTCAGTTCGGGTGGAGAACGGCCGATACCTGCAGGGTGTTGATGCGCACCCGCTCGTACCCATGGTGGACGGTGTCCGCCCGCAAGAGCCCCGGCCATCTTCACGACAACCGACTTCGAGGCAGAGGAGCGTCCGTATGAACGAAGTGTCAGGTGCCGACGGGACGGTCGGAACTCACCGGATCGGGCCCCATCCCGGTCGATTCACCGTCCTCGGAGTGACTCTCCTCCTCCTCGGCACCGCCGGTGCCGTCGCCGGGGGCGTGGCCCACGCGCAACCGGCTTCGGCCGCCGAACCCACGGCCCACTCCGCGCTGCCCATATCCCTCACCTGGCAGCAGACCCTGCCGGACGCCGGCGGTCCTATCGCCGAGAGCTCGCCATCGGAGGCCACCCTGGACGGTGGGGGACCGTCGGTGGTGGTCGGCGACCGTTCCGGCAACCTCTGGGCGTTCCACCTGGACAACGGTTCGTCGGTACGCGGCTGGCCCGCTCACACCGGCGGCGCTCCGATCGACTCGACGCCGTCGGTGACCCCGGACGGCAAGGGCACCGACGACGTCTTCGTCGGGGCCGGCAATGCGGCCAATCCCGGGGTGGGGGGCTACTACGCCTTCGACAGTTCGGGAACCGAGGTGTGGGGCCAGAACGCCCCGGATCCCAACGGGCTCCACGGGGTGCAGGCGTCGATGGCCGTGGGAAGTCTCAACGGGGTGACCTCGGTGGTGGCGCCGTCCCTGGGCCAGGACGAGTACGCGTTCAACGCCGGCAACGGATCGATCCTGCCCGGGTGGCCCTTCTTCACCGCGGACAGCGGCTTCGGCACGCCGGCTTTGGCCGACCTCTACGGCAACGGGCAGACCGAAGCCGTCGAAGGCGGGGACTCGTCGCCGGGTCTGGCCTACGGCCAGACCTACACCGCCGGTGGCCATCTGCGTGTGATCGGAGCCGGAGGGAATCTCATCTGCGACTACAACACCGACCAGACCGTCGACTCCTCACCCGCGGTGGGCAACTTCCTGGCCGGCGGGCAGACGGGCATCGCCTTCGGGACCGGGTCGTACTACCCGGGAGCGTCGGACTCCAACACGCTGTTCGGGGCGAACTCCTCCTGCGGCATCGTGTGGCGCTCCAACCTCGGTGGGACCACGGCCGGCAGCCCGGCCATCGGTGACATCGAGGGCGACGGGAACGTGGAGGTGCTGGAAGGTGCCGACACCGGTTCGGGTGGGTTGGTGTGGGCGCTCAACGGATCCAACGGTGCCGCCATGCCCGGATGGCCCCAGGCCACCTCGGGCACGATCATCGGTGGCATCGTCACGGCCGACCTGACCGGAGCCGGTTACAACGACGTGCTCGTCCCCACCTCCAACGGCTTGGTCATCTACGACGGCAGGAGCGCGCAGGTGGTGGCCACGCTGGGTGGACCCGACATCGGGCTCCAGAACTCGCCCATGGTCACCGTCGATCCCAACGGGACCATCGGCATCACCGTCGCCGGTTACAACAACCAGAACGCCGGCGTCATCCAGCACTACGAGATCGGCGGATCGCAGGGACACTCGCTGGGCGAGCGGTCCTGGCCCATGTTCCATCAGAACCCGCAACTGACCGGATGGTTGAGCACGCCGGCCCCGGGCCATCTCAACAAGCCCATCGTCGGCATGGCCCCGACGGGCAACGCCAAGGGTTACTGGAACGTGGCCTCCGACGGAGGGCTGTTCGCGTTCGGCAACGCCACCTTCCACGGCTCGATGGGCGGGCAGCCGCTGAACCGGCCCATCGTGGGCATGGCCGCCACCGGGGACGGGAAGGGCTACTGGGAGGTGGCCTCCGACGGCGGCCTCTTCGCCTTCGGTGACGCGGGCTTCTACGGGTCGACCGGCAACATCGCCCTCAACAGACCGGTGGTGGGCATGGCCGCCACCCCGGACGGCCACGGCTACTGGCTGGTGGCCTCCGACGGCGGCATCTTCGCCTTCGGGGACGCAGGCTTCTACGGGTCGACCGGCGGCATCGCCCTCAACAGACCGGTGGTGGGCATGGCCAGCACCCCCGACGGCCACGGGTACTGGCTGGTGGCCTCCGACGGCGGTGTCTTCGCCTTCGGTGACGCAGGCTTCTACGGGTCCACCGGCAACATCACCCTCAACCAGCCGGTGGTGGGCATGACCGTGACCCCGGGAGGAGGCGGCTACTGGTTCGTGGCCGCCGACGGCGGCATCTTCGCCTTCGGTGACGCCAAGTTCTACGGCTCCATGGGTGGGCAACCCCTCAACCAGCCGGTGGTGGGGATGGCCTCCAACCGCGGCAACGGCTACTGGCTGGTGGCGGCCGACGGCGGCCTCTTCTCCTTCGGGAGCGCGCCCTTCTACGGGTCGATGCCACAGGTCTTCCTCAGCCAGGCCGTTGGGGTCGACTGAAGGAAGTGGTCGGCGTGAGGAGTGAGAACGGGTCCGCAGGGCGCGCCCGCTGGGCCATCGCCTCGCTCTCGATGGTCGTGGCCGTCGTCGCCGCCCTGGGCGCCATCGCTCCCTCGTCCCCGGCGTCGGCCTACCCGGCGGCCTCGGTGACGCTCGAAGGGCACGGCTACGGGCACGGGCACGGGATGGGCCAGTGGGGGGCACTCGGCTACGCCCTGGCCGGCACCGGTTACCAGTCGATCGTCGCCCACTACTACGGGGGGACGGCGCTGGCCAATCTCTCCGCGGCCCAGGCGGCGACCCAGGTCCGGGTGGCACTCACCGAGAACGACGGCAACGCGGTGATCGTGACCTCGGGGTCCCCGTTCACCGTCTCCGGCGCCGGGCTGGATGTCGGAGCGGGCCGGGCGGTGCAGATGAGCCCGGCCGGTGGCGGCCGCTGGAACGTCTGGGTGGGCTCCGGGTGCGGCGGCCCGTGGCCGGCCTCGCCCACGCGGTCCGACGTGTCCGACCCCACCGCCAACCCGGGCGTCAATCCCGGTCTCGGCGCCCCGGCGACGTCGTCGAGGGCCCTCCAGCTGTGCCAGGGAGGGGGCAACCTGACCGTGCGAGGCTCGATCGAGGCCGTGTTCAACTCGGCCGGCGCGGCCCGGACGGTCAACATCGTCCCCCTCGAGCAGTACGTCTCGGGGGTCGTTCCCAACGAGTCGCCGGCCGGATGGGGAACGCTCGGCCAGCCCGGCCCGCAGGGCCAGCCGTGGGGGTTCCAGGAGCTCGAGGCCCAGGCCGTGGCGGCCCGCTCGTACGTGATGGCCGGCCTCGGGTCATACGGGGGCTACGCCGACACCTGTGATCTCGACTGCCAGACCTACCGCGGAACCCTCAACGAGAGCGCCCTCACCGATCTGGCCGTGTCCGACACGGCCGGCAAGGTCATGGAGTTCCCGGGCGGGGCCGTGGCCGCCACCCAGTACTCGGCCTCGACCGGGGGGTACACGGCTCCGGGTACGTTCCCGGCGGTCCAGGATGCAGGTGACAGCGTCTGTGTCCCGGGAGCCTGCAATCCCAATCACACCTGGACGGCGTCGATACCGGTGTCGACCATCGAGGCCACGTGGCCCAGCTTGGGCACCCTGGTGTCGGTCGACATCACCGCCCGGGACGGCGACGGCGACTGGGGAGGGCGGGTCACGGCCATGACGCTGGTCGGTTCCGGCCAGGACGTCTCGCTGACCGGCGACGCCTTCGCCGCCGCTCTGGGACTCAAGTCCGACTGGTTCACCACCGACGCCTCCCTGGGTGGACCGGCGGTGGGGATGGCCGCCACCCCGCGCGGGGCCGGTTACCGCCTGGCCGCCAGCAACGGCGGCGTGGCCGTCTTCGGAGACGCCGGATTCCTGGGGGCCGCCAACGGGCTCGCCCTGGCTCAGCGGGTGGTGGGCACGGCCGGCACCCCCGACGGCAAGGGCTATTGGCTGGTGGCCTCCGACGGCGGACTCTTCAGCTACGGAAACGCGACCTTCTACGGCTCGATGGGCGGGACCCCCCTCAACAAACCGGTGGTGGGCATGGCCGCCACCCCCGACGGCAAGGGCTACTGGGAGGTGGCCTCCGACGGGGGCATCTTCTCCTTCGGCGACGCCACCTTCCACGGCTCGACCGGGAACATCGCGCTGGCCGAGCCGGTGGTGGGCATGGCGTCGGCCGACCTCGGCCGGGGCTACTGGCTGGTTGCGTCCGACGGGGGCATCTTCTCCTTCGGCGACGCACCCTTCCTGGGCTCCGCCGCCGGGTAGGTCGCGCCGCCGGGACGGCTCCGGATCACGGAGCCGGTGGGGGCCACGTCCTAGTGTTCACACCGCGATGACCCGACGACCGACCAGTGCCCGGGGAGCCGACCCCGGGGCGGGGCCGCCCAGATGACGGCCGAACCCACCGCGCCCGTACCCAGCACCCTGCCGGGCACGAGGGACGGGAGCGACCCGGCGCCGGGCCGGAGGGGCAACCGGCCGTGGCGCTCGATCGTCTTCGCACCGGTCGGCGACGGTCAGACCCGCCGGCGGGGCAGTGATGCCTTCCGTCTCGACGATGACCCTTGTCTCGCGGCGCTGGTCCGCCATCCGTGACGTCGGGCTCTCCGGGGTGCTGTCGTGGATCGTGTGTGTGATCGTGGCCGAATTGGTGGGGCCCTCCGCAGGACGGCCCCCCGACGCGTCCCTGCAGGGTTTCAACCTGTCGTTCCCCGTGGCGCGGGTGGCCGTGACCGCCGCCGTGGCCACCGCGGCCATGCCCTACCTCAGCCGTTGGCTGCAGCGCACGATCGAAACCGCGATCGGCCTGCTGGCCCTGGCCGCGGTGGTCAACGGATCGGGGCTGCCGGTCGCCATCCTCGGCAGCCTGGCGTTGGGATGGGGCATGACCGCGCTCGTCCATCTCATCGTGGGCTCGCCGCTCGGCCTCCCCTCGACCGACGAGGTACGGGTCCTGCTCGGTGACCTCGGTATCACCGCCGAGGCCGTGGTGCCGGTGGCCGATCAGGAGTGGGGTGTCGGCCGGTTCACCGCGCTCGTCGACGGCGGCGAGGTCGATGTGTCCGTGTACGGCCGAGACGCGTCCGACGCGCAGCTGCTGGCCAAGACGACCCGCTTTCTCTTCTATCGGGATTCGGGACCGACACTGGCCCTGACCCGCCGCCAACAGGTCGAGCACGAGGCGTACCTCAGCCTGATGGCGGCCCGGTCCGGCGCCCGGGTGCCGGCGGTGCTGGTGGCCGGACCCGCCGGTCCCGCCCACGACGCGCTCTTGGTGACCCGGCCGCCGGCCGGTGGTCCGCTCTCCGGGTTCGCACCCTTCGTCCCTCCCGCCGAGCCGAACGACCCCGACGCCGACGCCGACCCCGGCAGCGGCGACGGCGACGGCGACAAGGGCGACGGCGGCAAGGGCGACGCCGTCAACTCGGACACGGAGGCGGCCACGCCGTCGTCGGACACGGAGGCGGAGCACGGGCCCGTGATCACCGACGCATTACTCAACGACATCTTCTGCCAGCTGATGGTGCTGCGGCAGGCGGGAATCGCCCACGGTGCGCTGTCCACCCGGACCATCGTGGCCGCCGGCAACGGTGATGCGGGATTCATCGACTTCCGGTCGGCGTCGACAGTGGCCACGGCCGACCAACTCGATCGCGACACCGCGGCCGTGCTGGCGGCCGTGGCCGACGTGGCCGGACCCGAGCGGGCGGTGGCCTCGGCATCCCGCTCGATGCCGTCCGATGCCCTGGTGGGCGCCCTGCCCTTCCTCCAACGCGCCGCGCTGGGCCCGGTGGCCTCCCGATCCCTCCGGGGCAAGAAGGCCACCCTCAGCTCCTTGCGCGAGCGGGGTGCGACGGCCACCGGGGTCGAGGTGCCGAAACTGATCGAGCCCCGGCGCCTGAGTTGGGTCACCCTCCTCCTGGTGGTGGGCACCCTCATCGGGGGCTGGGCCCTCATCGGGGTCCTCATCAACGTGACGAAGTCGTGGAGCACCATCACGGGCGCCGCCTGGGGCTGGGTGGCGGTGGTGTTCGTGCTGGCCCAGGCGGCCTATCCGGCCATCGCCATCACCACCGTGGGCTCGGTGACCAACCCGCTTCCCTTCGGACGGACGTTGGCCCTCGAGCTGTCGGACACCTTCGTCGCCCTGGCCGGAGGCTCGATGGCCGTGCTGGCCACCCGGGTCAGGTTCTTCCAGCAGGAGGGGTACAGCGGCACCGTGGCCGTGAGCTCCGGTGTGCTGGTGAGCACGGCCAGCTGGATCGTCAAAGGCGCCCTGTTCCTCATCGCGCTGCCCCTGGCCATCGGAGACCTGCACTTCAGCGAACCGAACAGCAGCTCCGGCGGGGGAGAGTCGCACCTGGTCTGGTTCATCGTGCTGGCCGTGGTCGTAGTGGGGGTGGCCGCGGGGCTGGTGCTCGCCATACCCCGCTGGCGCCGCCTGGCCGCCGAAAAGCTACGCCCGAAGGCCTCGGAGGTGTGGTCCCACCTCAAGCTTCTGGCCACCCACCCACGGAACCTGGTGGAGATCTTCGGGGGCAATGTCGCCGCCCAGATCTTCGTGGCCCTGGCCCTGGGTGCCTCCCTGCACGCCTTCGGTGACCACCTGGGCCTGGCCACCCTGTTGGTCGTGCTCACCCTCGGCTCCATGCTCGGTGGGATCTCACCGGTCCCCGGAGGCATGGGGGTGGTCGAGGCCGGGATGATCATCGGTCTCACTGCGGCGGGGATCAGCGAGACCGATGCCGTGGCCGCGGTCTTCGTGCAGCGTCTCTTCACCGCCTACCTGCCCCCCATCTGGGGATGGTTCGTCCTGGTGTGGATGAGGAAGAAGGAGTACCTGTGAGCACGGTCGGGGGGCTCAGCCCGGGGGCCGCCCCGGCTCGGTACCGTCGAGGCCGGGGAACGACCGGAGCTGACCGACCCGCCCGAGGCGGCCCACGTTGACCCCGACGTCGGCGGCCCGGAGCATCCTGAGATCGCCGCGACTGTTGCCGTAGGCCCACAGCCGACCCTCCGGCCCGCCCGATTCGTCGATCCACTGCCTGAGACGGCGGAGCTTCTCCTCCCCGCGACAGTTCGCCCCGTCGTAGTGGCCGGTCAGCGCGCCCT
>JBEKOI010000238.1:0-6650 GCA_049521915.1 Acidimicrobiales bacterium
CGGGCTGGAGATCGACCACATCGTCCCCTTTGTCGAGGGCGGCCCCACCACCCTCGACAATTTGGCCTTGCTCTGCCATCACCACCACTTCCTCAAGACCTACGAGGGCTGGGTCCTCTCCAACGAGGGCACCGGACCGACGGGCACACCCCGGTGGCGATTCGAACCCCAACCCCCCTTCGGGCAGGAACCGGGCCTCGGCATGGACACCGACGAGGCCAGAAGTCGCCGGAAACGGGACAGACGGAACGAGTGAGTCAACGCCATCCGGAAACGCCAGCGGGACATCGTCGATCTCGCGATTGGTGCGCGGCGGTGCGGGCGCCCGGCGGGAGCGAAGACGGGGTGAAGCCGCAGTCCAAAAGGCAAACCAAAAAGTGAGCAGCCGAATCCCAAGAGAACCAAGACAATGACCCCCGAGAAGATAGAGGCTGGCATGACCAAGATCAGACGGAACGGGCCCTGCCCGTGCGGGAGCGCCACGAAGGCAAAACGGTGCTGTTACGGGAACGATAGGACCACCGAGATTCATCATCTTTCTGCCCGCATCTTCAGAGCGGTGATCCCGGCCCTGTCGCACCTCGAAGAAGACGAGATACAGGCCCTTTTCGAAGAGTTGTTCTATCTGCCGGAGATCGACAGATCTTTCCAGCCGCACCTCGGGATCATCACGCCAGACATGGACCGCGCCATCGACGCGTTCGAAAATGACGACGTCGCGGAATTCGTCGACGCGGCGATCGAAGTGGCGGCAAACGTCGACTCGTTGGGCCGTCGCGTCAGGTTGGCACGAGCGGTCCTGACGCTGCGAGACGAAGGAGACATCCCCACCAACCTGGCCGCCGCCGCCATTCTCGACCTGGACAGCAAGAAATCGACTCTGCTTCTCGCCTCGGTAGCCGAGTCGCTGATAGTCATGGCCGGCGCGCCGGAATTCTCGCGGGCACCCGATGGCAGGCAGGATTACTGAACTCCGGTCCTGCATCCTTACCGGTTGGTGCACTCTCCTTATTGCGCGCTCCCAGGTTCCGAAGATGGCCGAGCCCTGGTCTTCAACCACGAATCAGCGAACCACGTTCGCAGGTGGACTCGTGCTGGATGAAGGTCGCCGTAGACAAGGACCCCTTCTCCGGGTGGGATCCGGCGCAGGACGTCGGGTGGTGCCAGCCTCCTCACCGACGGGGAGTGGCTCGAGCTAGGCCCACTCCGGCCACCAATCGTCGTGGTAGGCAGTGACACCTCTTCGTCACCGATGAGATGGCTGGCATAGTCCAAGGTTGACGGGTCAGAGATGCCGGAGAGGAAGAGCTTGGCCCGATGGTTGTTGGCCACAGTGGCGGCACGACTCCCGTACCGGGCATTGATCTGGGCAAGGTCGTGCCAGATCGTGACCAACTGCACCCCGTGACCGGCTGCGGTGGATGCCAGCGCATCGAGATCCGACAACGGCGCAATGTTGGCCGCCTCGTCGAGCACGACGAGGAGCGGGGGCTCCAGGGGGAGTCGGGTGCGGGCGACCTGGTCGTACACGTATTCAATGGTCTGCCGGACCACCGATGCGAAGAGCGGAGTCAGTCGACGTTGGTCATGAGCCGGGGCGCACAGGTAGAGCGTGTTGGCACCCCCCACCAGTTGCCGGGGATCGATCTCCACGGACCCAAGGATGTCGTCCCGGCAGGACACATCGGAAAATGGCTCGAGAATGGTCTCGACCGTCGTGTAGATCGAACTGCGTTGGCGGTCTTCCTTCCCGAAGGTGGACTGGGCTGCATGGACGGCTTCGGGTACACCGGCGGTGACGAGCAGGTCGATCACCTCGGTCTCTTCCTGGGTGTTCACCCAACGCACGACGTCGTCCATGCCCCGCCCACCACACGCAGCCGCGAAGAGGAGTGGCGCCAGCATCTTTGTGGCCGTGGCGTACCAAAAGTCACCATCGGTCATCGTGCCCACCGACGCCTTTGCCACGTCGGTCAATCCGGCAGCGGCCCGACGGGCTCCGGGCCAGGTCCGGGACGCGGGCAACGGAGACCACTGCGCAGAATCCAAACCCGTCGACCCGGAAGGATCGAAGCACAAGACGGTGCCCAGGGAACGTCGGTGACCGATCGTGTGCTCCAGCAGGTCGGTCTTGACGCTGGCTGCGATCACCGGTCCCTCCCATCCCAGAATCGCCGGAACGGCAAGCCCTGACGTCTTGTGCGACTGGGTCGGGCCGAAGACGATCAGCGATTGGGCACGCTCGGACGCCACAAGGTGCCGGCCCGCCCGCCCGAGCACCAATCGACCGCACGGCGGAGGGCCCGCGTGACGACCGGGCGTTACCAGGAGCGGTCGGAGGTCTCGGGGTCGCGCCCATGCCGCGCTCCTGGCCTGGGTGGACCGCCTACCCACCCCTGTGCCTCCCCGCCCGCCACCACCCATCGAAGCCAGGGGTGGCACCCGGCGCCCGGGAGGGGGTGGGTGCGGGCGCCGGGTACCGAATTTGGAGCTGCCCTTTCCGGGGCGGCCCGACCAGAGACGATCAGGGCCGAGCAGAGCCGCTCCAACGAACGCGGCCAGTCCCCCGACCGAGAGCCCATCCGACAGCGGGGCCATCCGCTTATGCCGGACCGTAGACAGGTGGTTGATCGCCCTGGGGTTCGAATTGCCGGAGGCGAGCCCTCTCCGACCCGACCGACGTCCGCTCGCGAGGGTCACCATGGGCTGGGGCTGGGGCGTCTGTCATTGCCCTGCCGGCCGTCGGGATACCGGTCGTGGAGTCGGACGGGCGAAGGTCGCCGTGGAGTCGGTCGTGGGGTTGCTCGCGGTGGAGTCGGCCGTGGCGATGCCGGACGTGGCGAAGGTCGCCGCGCCGCCGGTTCTGGTCGCGTCGGTGGCCGCGTGGCCGTCGGTCGTGGCCGCGCCGGTCGCGACCATGCCGCCGGTCCTGGCCGTGTCGGCCGTTACCGTGCCCGTCGGCACAGCGTCGGCCATGGCCTGATCCGTGTCGGTCAGCCACCGTTCGCTCGAGGCCAGTCGATGTTCGACGAGGAAGGAGCGACGCCCGACTTTCCAGAGTGCCATGCCCCGCCGCAATTGGGTAACCAGCTCCGCCTCGGTCTCGGTCAGACCCAAGAGCTCACCTGACCGAGCCGCCTCGCCCGGCGACTGGGCGTAAATGACCCGGGTCTCCGAGTCGGCCAGCAACCCTTCGGC
Organism: Acidimicrobiales bacterium; assembly: GCA_049521915.1. Classification (GTDB taxonomy): domain Bacteria; phylum Actinomycetota; class Acidimicrobiia; order Acidimicrobiales; family RAAP-2; genus Bog-756. The sequence goes on from JBEKOI010000238.1 coordinate 3,199, forward strand.
CAGGTTCACCTGCTCCGACCCCGCGGTCCCCACCGACCGAAGATCGGACAGTCGGTGGAGGACGGCCATGTTGGCGACACCCAGTGCGCGTGAAAGTTTCCACGACGTCTGCAACCATCTTGCTACTCCGAGGTTGGAGAGAATGGCCCACGCCTCGTCCACCACGACGATGGTCCGATTGCGGTGCTGGGACCTGACGGCACTCTGCAGCCACGCCGCCGCGCATGCCATCAGGACGCCGAGAGCCGGGGAGTGGTACACCGCGGCGAGGTCGAGCACCACCAGGGGGCCGTCAAGACGCAGGCCGGGGGTGGTCGGCCCGTCGAACATCCCGCGGAGGTCACCGTGGACGAGGCGGCGCAACTCGAGGGCCACGTCGCGGCCGTCCTCCATCAGTAAGGAGCGCGTGGTGCGGAGCGCCTGGTACGCGTCCACGCTCGGTTCGAGGAGCGCCTCGACAACCTTGGGAAGTGTCGGCGCGGGTATCTCGGCACTGCCGACCGGCCGGTCCCCGGTCGACCGGTCCCCAGCCGACCGGGGACCGGGCAACCTCCCACCCCCAGCCAATCGGGTGGCCTCTGCGACGGCAGCATCGATGGCGGCGCGCTCTCGGGGGAGGAGATCACGACCGAGACAGGCCACCGCCAGTGAAGAGGTCAGCACCACCCTTCGTCTCATGACCTCGTCACCGGGTTCGGAGTCCACGCCCAGGTATGCGTCGTCGGTGTCGAGCGGATTGAGCCGGACCGGTCCACCGGGACGGAGTGCAACGGGAGCCACTCCCCAGGCCTCGGCCAACGGACCGTACTCTCCTTTGGGGTCGATGACCCAGGCGCGCCGGCCGAAGACGGCTTGACGCCAGAGGTATGACTTCACGAAGGAGCTCTTGCCCCTTCCGATCTGACCGAACACCACCATGTTCGGATTCGTGATCACACCTTGCCGGTACAGGACGAAGGGGTCGTAGACGAACGAGCCGCCGAGAACGTCCCGTCCGATGAGCACCCCCTCATGGCCGAGGCCGGCCTCGCTCACGAGCGGATAGGCGGCACAGAGATGACGCGTGGTCGTGACATGGGCCGGAACCCGAGGCGTGAGGTTCTTCACGTGAGCCCGCGACCCAGAGGCAGCGAACATGCGAAGGCGACGTCCTGGGCCCCGTACAGGAGCCGGAGGTCTATGCCGGCCTGGCCCGCGGCCTGCTCAGCTGCGGCACATGATGCGGTGAGCTCCTCGCGGCTGTCGGTGGTCAAGGTCACGTACCCCGAAAACCTGTACTGGGCATGGCCGTCGGCCAGCTCGACGTCACGCTCCTCGACGCTCTCCTTCTCCCGGGCATGCCGTGCAGTGGTCAAGAAACCCCCCCTCCTCCGCAACTCGCCATCGGCGAGGTCGGCGGTCCGCGCCTGGGCCACCTGCCGGGCGGCTCGACTCGGACTGATCGGCTCCATGATCAGACTGATCGACCGCCGCAACGGGGAGAACAGGAGGGGACCCAGGAACTCGGGCGTGACGTCGACCCGTGGCCATTCGGCGATCCAATAGGTGGCGTGCCACGTTGCATCGGTGTGCAGGGCGTCCCACGTCGGTTCGACGGCCATGGGCCACGGCCAGTGACTCGTCCGCTCCTCTCGTGGTGCCGCTCGGCCGGCCCGGCCGTCGTAGATTCCAGCCACCGGGCCACCATGCCCTCCAGCCACCGAACCGCCGGAACCGGAAACGCACGGACAAGCCAGGCCGCTGGAAGCGGAAGGGCCGGCCAGGCCGCCGGAAACGGAAGGGCCGGCCCGGCCGCCGGAGCCAGCGGGACCAGCCTGCTCACCGATTTCGTTGAGCGCGGCCGACGCCCCCGCGATCTCCCGAGCCAGTGCTCCTGGACCCAGCACGCCTTCGACACTGACGTCGGCCCCGTCGAGAGCCCGGTGCAAGGACAGCACCTCTCGGGCCAGCACACCGCCGATCCCGCTTGTGCTCGCGCCTGAGGATCGGCTCGCCCCTGAGGATCCGCCGGCCCGCGAGGATCGCCCGACCCGCGGAGAGCGCCCGGTGCGAATCGACAAGGTGACGAGCACTTGATGGCGGCGGGTCACCGGAGCGGCTTCGTCCACCAGCGCCCGGTAAGAGCAACCCGCCGGTGAGTCGGCACCCAGCACGGCATTGTCGGCCAGGTGCCGGCGGACGGCGCCGCCGTCGTCCGGCAGACAGGACTCGATCCACTGGACCCGGTGGATCTCGGAACCTTCGCGCGCCATCGACGACAGCACCCTGGCCCACGCGGCTATTCGCCCCTCCTGGTCGCCAGAACTGAGGAGGGCGAAACTGTGGCCACGCACGACAAGCGCGGCGGTGGCGGTGCGCGCCCTGGAATCGAGGACCATGCCGAGCTCCGCCATCGGGCTCTGAGACTCGAACGGTGTCCCCACCACCGTCAGCCCATCGAATACCGTCCCACCGCCGCCGTGGAACTTCGCGTTGACGGGTCGGACCTCAATCGACCCGGGGCCTCGCCGAGACGTGTCGACCGTCGCCAGATGGCCGCGGGCCGGGCCCTCAGCCAGCTGCCGGTGGCTCCCGGTCCATGCCGACCACAACCATCGGACGACGAGGGGCAGCCACTGCTCGCCCGTGCGTCCCCGGATGGGCCAGAAGGCCACTGCCAATCCAGCCGCCAGCCCGACGAGAGCGAGCAACACCCCGCCGGCCGACGGCCTGGCCCGGAGAACCACGACGTCGACGAGAAGGCCGCACGTGACCGAAGCGATCTGACCGCCGCGCCAGCCGGCGATCACGCCCCTCCGCTCCAACGGGGAGAACCGGTAGCGCACCCGTTGGCCCCGATCGTGGTCAGAGGCCATGGTCGCCCTGCGTGTCACGATCGGGTCCTCGCCGGTCAGGGAGCTCAGGCCCGATCGGCGCGCTGATCAGGCGCACGCCGAGCTCGTCCCGACCGAGGGTGTCGGCTCGCAAGGCGCCCGTCTGTCTGGGCAGTTGCTTGACGTGCCCTGCGTCTCCTCCCTGGGAGCGGGACCCCGCTGATGAGCCCGGACCTCCCGCCGACCCGGACGGACCCGCCGGGCTGGGCCGTCCGGCGGGAGCCGATGATCCCGGGACAATCGATGCCGCGGCCAGGAGCGAGCCGCTGTCGGCGTCGACCGCTGCTCCACTACCCGAAGAGCGCCGGGCCGTGGCGGTGGCCTGGGGGTGGACTGCCCAGGCCGGGATGCCGTGACCGGGCGACTCCGTGGTCCCGACCCCGGTCGACTCGGCCGAGGATGGCCCCGTATCGGGCCGCGTCCCCTGAGGCCCGTCCCCGCCCGGACCCGGTTCCGCTCCCCCGGCCCCACCCCTGGAGCTCGCCCCGCCGAGACCCGATAGGCCGACCGAACCCGCCGAGCCCGGACCCGCCGAGCCCGGACCCGCCGAGCCCGAGCCCGAACCTGCCGAGCCCGGAC
>JBEKOI010000239.1:0-6396 GCA_049521915.1 Acidimicrobiales bacterium
CACCGGGCTCTGCCATCTGGCGGCGGAGGACGGGCCCCGGTTGGCACCGGAGAGGCCACGGGAGGAGCGACCGGTACCGGCTCCGTCGACGTCGGGCGGGGGGGAGTCGCCACGAGGATCTGTCTGTCCGCGGCCGGGTTCGGTGATGACGAGATCTTAGGTCGGCCCCATGCGAAATCGATGACGGCCCACGGCGGAGCCCGCGGCCGCGTGTCCCCGATCGAGGGCGGTCAGGCGATCTTGATCGAAAGGACCTTCGTCGCCGACTCCTTGGGAGAGCCGGCATCCACGGCGAGGACGGTGAAGGAGGACGTCCCCTTCTTCGTGGCCTTCCCCGAGATCACACCGGAGGCCCCGAGCTTGAGGCCCGCCGGCAGCCGCTTGGACCCCGAGGCCAACGACCACGTGTACGGGGGGGTGCCGGCCGAGGCGCGGAGCGTCACCGAGTACGCCTTGTGCGTCACCTTATAGACGGTGCCGTTGTGCAGCGATGTGGTGGTGATGGCGAGTGCCGGAGGCGGAGGGGTGACCGAGGCGGTGAACCGGTAGGCGCCGTCGAAGACGTTGCCGTAGTCGCTGTAGACGGCCGAGAACTCGTGCTCTTGAACCGGGATGCCGTTGTCGAGCGCGTCCCACACCTCCCCGTTGCCGGCGTAGATCCCCGAGTGGGCGTAGCTGGTGATGGACGTCCCGCCGAAGAAGACGGCATCGCCGGGGAGCAGCATGCTCACGTCGCCGGACTCGGAGCCCTGGTTCGGAATGAACGTTCCGCTCGCCGGCTGGGCGCCGCTCTCGGCCACCACCACCTGGTGACCGGTCCCCTGATAGACGGCGTACTGGGCCAGGCTCATGCAGTCGAAGCCCACGGCCGGCGGCGCACACCCGGGACTCGAGGAATTGTTGGTCTCCTCGCTCGGGCCGTCGATGCCTCCGCCGCCGTAGCAGTAGGGCTTTCCGGACTGGCTGGCTGCCGCGGCCACGATGGCATTGCCGGTGGCCGAGGCGGTGGCTGTCCCCGCTGGCGCCGTTGACCCCGCTGCAGCCGCATGGGCCACTGCCGGCTTCGGCGCTGACACGGTCTTCACGGTGACGTGGACCGCCGCCGGGGCCTTGGTGGCGGCGCTACCGGCTTGGGTGGCGACACCGACTGCGATACCTGAGACGGACGCGATGATGACCAGTGCGAGCACGGTCTTCGCCATCGGGCTTGCGTTCGAGAGCCTCAAACGCATGGTTCACCTCCAGCAGGTGGATCGAGTCGGAAATCACCCCTGTACGAGGGTACCAGCGTCTACCCAATTTTCGCCTGACATCCGACCAACTATCCGGTGACGTGGTTCAGCGGTCACGTCGAGTGGTCATCGACCCGACGGCACCTTGAGGGCCGGGACGACCTCGGCCATGAACCGGCGCAGGGTCTCGTCGCCCGGGAAGTCGCGCAGCCACAGGATGAGGCCCCGGCACCCGGCGTCGACGAAGGCCTGGGTCTTCTCGATGACCTGGTCGACGGTTCCGACCAGGTTCTCGGCCAGGTAGCGGTCGGTGGGTACGCCGGGCCAGAGGTTCCCGCCCCCGTCCGACTCGCACCAGGCCAGGGTGTCCGCCTCGGTGTCGAACAGTCGGCAGTCGGGGCCGTGGGTGCGGTTGATCTCCTCGAACGGCCGGCCGACCTCCTCGCAGTACTGCGCCAACAGCCGCGACTTGCGTTCGAAGGCCTCGAGGCTCACCTGCCAGTTGGTGAGGTCGGCCCGACGGGCGGCGATGCGCAGGTTGACCTGTTCGCCCCCGCCGCCCACCAGCACCGGCGGCAGCTGCTGCACCGGCTTGGGGTCGCAGTAGGCGCCGTCGAAGTGCAGGTGGGTGCCCTCGAAGGTGACGGTCTCCTCGCTCCACAGCCGACGGACCACCTCGAGGGTCTCATCGAGAACGGCCAGCCGCCCCGGATTGGAGAGGTACTCGTACCCGTAGGAGTGGTACTCCTCGTGGAACCAGCCCGCACCCAGTCCGAGGATGAGCCGCCCGCCGGAGTAGACATCGATGCAGGCCGCCTCCTTGGCCAGCAATCCGGCGTTGCGGTACGAGGCGCACGTCACCAGCTGGCCCAGCCCGACCCGTGTCGTCTGCTGCGAGAGTGCCGCCAGCATGGTGTACGCCTCGAAGACGTGGGTGGGCTCACGACGCGGCACGGTCTCGACGTGGTCGTAGACCCACAGGTGGTCGTAGCCGAGGGACTCGGCCAGGCGGGCGAGCTCGACCGACCGGTGCCACGCATCGGGTCCGCTCCAGCCGCTGTACTCGAGCTTCCAGCCCTGGGGGACGAAGACGCCGATCTGCAGGGCACCGGCCCCGGTGGCCGGCGTCGGGCCGACGGCACTCATGCCGCGAACTCCCACCACTGGACCTCGCACATCATGGGCAGAAGGTACTTCACGTAGACCGAGTGGATCTTGACGACACCCTGGTCGTCCGCGCGGAGGCCGATGAGGTCGACCCGGTCGTCCTGCTCGCGGAATGCGACAGCCCGGGCCTGCACCCCCACCAGCTCCTCCAGCGACCCGACCGAAAAGCCGAAGTGGTCCATGCGCGGGCAGCGCATCGGGTCGCTCTCGGCGATGAGGAAGATGAACTGGTCCCAGTGCACGCACGACAGGATGAGGCGGCGCCGGTCCTCGGTCATGACCTCGATCTCGTCGAAGCCGAAGACCTCGCTCCAGAACCGGCAGATATCGGCCCGGTTGTGCTCGTCGAGCATCTCGGCATCGAGGCTCATGGCCACGTGGTTGAACCGCGGGTTGCCGGTCGGGTAGTAGGGGTGGGTCATCACGCCCTCCTGGAGCTCGGTTGCGGGCCGGCTCCGTCCGAGAGCCGGGGTACCACCATCACCTTGCCGGCGAAGCGGCCCTCGGCCAGGCCGACCAGCGCGTCGGATATGCCGTCCAGGGGGACGTCCTCTTCTTCGATCAGCAGATCGTTGGGGAAACCGTCCGATGCCAGCAGGGTCAGGGCCTGCTCGAACCCACCCTTGTCGTAGACGAACGAACCCACGATGTGGAGCTCGTTGAGGATGAACCGGTTGGGGTCGAAGGACGGGTGCTCGATGCCGGCGCCGACCAGCGCCATGGTGCCGCCCCGACGCAGCTGGTGGAACCCGACTTCCATGGCCGCTTTCTTGCCGGAGCATTCGAGCACCACATGGACGGCCCGCTCGGAGATCCGCTCGGGCTCCCAGGGCGGGATTTTCTCCAGGTCGGCCGGGTCGAGGACCTCGTCGGCACCGAGCGCCCCGGCCAGCTCCTTGCGCCGCTCCGCGGGCTCGACGGCGGTGATGGGCCCGATGCCCCGTGCCACCAGCGCGGCGATGGACAGCGCGCCGATCGGTCCTGCTCCGATGACCATCACGCTGTCGCCGGGTGCGACGCCCGATCGGGTGATCCCGTGCAATGCCACCGCCAGCGGCTCGGCCAGCGCCGCGTGACGCGCCGACAGGCCCGGTGGCAGCCGCAGCAATGCCGCGTCCCGCACCAACAGGTAGCGGGCGAATGCCCCGTTGTGGCCGTCGACGATCGAGCCCTGGCGGTTCTCGCACTGCGAGGGCTTCCCCTCGAGGCACCGGCGGCACCGGCCGCACTTCGGGGAGGTGCCGCCGACCACCGTCTCACCGATCTCCCAGTCGTCGACGCCCTCGCCCACCGCGGCCACGGCCCCGGTGAACTCGTGGCCGGCCACCAGACCCGGTTTGTCACCCCATCCGTCCAGCAGCATGTGGATGTCGGAGCCGCAGATGCCACAGTGGTCGACCTCGACCAGCACCTCGCCCGGACCGGGGCGTGGGACGGGCAGTTCCTCGACCACCACCTCACCCGGCCGGCGGTAGACCGCGGCCGGCATCACCTCGGGTAGAACCCCCATCGACACACCTCCCCCTGCCGGACTCCGGACCGGTTGCTCGATGCCCGGCACGGATCGGACACGGGCACGACTTTAGGCCAGGTGCGCGTCGTCCGTCGGCGAGGAGGACAGGCCGCTGCGGGGGGCGATGATGTCATCGATGATCCCGTAGGCCACGGCCTCCTCGGGCGTCATGAAGTAGTCGCGATCGATATCGCTGGCCACCTGCTCCGGCGACTTGCCACTGTGGTGGGCGATGATCTCGGCCATCCGGCGGGTGAGGGCCAGTACTTCCCGCAGCTGGATCTCCATGTCGCTCGGAGCCCCGCGGGTACCGGCGCTTCCCTGATGGATCATGATCCGGGCGTTCGGCAGCGCCAGCCGCTTTCCCGGGGTGCCACCGCACAGGACCATGGCTGCCGCCGACATCCCCATGCCCACGCAGATGGTGGACACGTCGGGTCGGACGTGTTGGATGACGTCGTAGATGGCCATCCCGGCATAGGCGACGCCGCCGGGGGAGTTGATGTAGAGCGAGATGTCCTTCTCCGGATCCAGGGACTCGAGGTAGAGCATTTGGGAGATGATCAGGTTGGCCACCTGGTCATCGACCTCCTGGCCGAGGAAGACGATCCGCTCGCGCAGCAGGAGGGAGAAGATGTCGAAGGCGCGGTCGCCCCTGCTCGACTCCTCCACCACCGTCGGGATCAAGGCCTGATAGGCAGTCATCGGGCACCTCCATCGGGCCCGGGCGGGCGGTCCGCCCCGGGCTATCTCGAGCATAATATCTCAGTATTGAGATACCTCTGAAGAGATAGCATGGACAAGGAGCCGGAGTGGATGGTCGGGTGCGCCGGCGGTCGGGGGTGCGGATGAGGAGGTGCGGATGGCCGACGAGCGACGACACGAGCCGGTCTTCCCCGGCTTCCGCGAGCTGTCCGAGCGCCGTCGGGCGTTGAGCGACGAGCTGGTCGAGCTTCGCCGCGGCCTGGGCTTGTCCCAGACCCAGGTGGCCGCCCGTATGGGGACGTCGCAGTCGGCGGTAGCCCGCATCGAGACGGGGACCGCTGACGTGCTGGTGTCCACCGTCGAGCGGTATGCCTCCGCGCTCGGCCGCAGGCTCGACTGGACGCTGGAGGAGGGACCCGGATGACGACGACCCGCTGGGATCCACGAGGTGGGCACGGCGCTCACGAGGCGCTCGGCTCGGAGGAGCCGGGCCAGCTCTGGACCATGGACGATGGCGACCCGAGGTCCTGGATGCGAAGGAAACTGTTCGACCTCCGCATCGTGCTGCTCTCGGGCCCCGTGGACGACGAAGTCGGCCACGGGGTCGGGGTCGAACTGATGACGCTGGATGCCATCGGCGACGGCCCGGTCCATCTGCAGATCGACAGCGCAGGCGGGACGCTGACTGCGGCTCTGGCGCTGATGGACATCATCGACGTGCTCGGTGTGCCGGTGCGGGCCTCCTGCGTCGGGCAGGCCGTGGGACCCTCCGTCGGCGTGCTGGCCGTCTGCAGCCACCGGCAGATGTCGGCCCACGCTCGGCTGCGGTTGCTCGAGCCGAGCGTGGAAGTACAGGGCAATGCCCGGCAGCTCGAGCAGCTGGCGTCGGCCCATGCCGAGCAGTGGACGGCGTTCTGTGCCCGCTTGTCCGAGGTGACCGGCCAGCCCCTCGAGCAGTTGCTCGACGATGCCGACCGCGGCCGTTTCTTCTCTGCTGAGGAGGCCATCGACTACGGCCTGGTCGATGAGGTGGCCGCGGCGGACGCCCGCATGTACCGCCTACCCGGCCGGCCCATCGGCTTCGGATCCGTCTAGACGGCCTGGTCGACGATGACGGTCGACCGTTCCTTCGGTGTCAACTCATTCAGTGTCAACCGACACCGGTGACGACGCGGGCGGTCTCCTGTGTCCGTTCTTCGTAGACCTGGCACCGGTCCCCTCCGCCGCTCTGGGCCGAGTACATGGCCACGGCCGCGTTGTTCTGGAGCTGCTCGGCGGTGGCACCCGGCACCTGGAAGGCGATACCGATGCTGGCCGTGACCGGCGTCCCATCGCCCGCCATCTCCGGCCGGCGGATGGCCGCCAGGAGCTGATCGGCCAGCACGACGGCCCGTTCCACGCCGCCGATTCCCTCGGCCAGGACAAGAAACTCGTCAGGTGCCACCCGTGTCACGAAGGACGAGTAGTGGAGGCAACCCACCAGGCGCCCCGCGGTGACGAGGGAGACCTCCGCCCGCTTCGCCGAGGTGTCGTCGGTGTAGTCGAAGGCACGAGGGTCGGGCGCCACGGCCAGAACGGCGAGGCCACCGGGGACCCCGGCGTTCCGGCGGACGGCTCGCTGCAGGCGGTCGGAGAACAGTGTGCGGTCGACCAGCCTGCGAGGCCGGTGGTCTCGTCCCACCGGGAGCGGACCCGGCTCGGCCGTCACAGCTTCGATCATGTGTCTTGCATCGACCCAGCCAGCGGCCATCTTGAGCCGCCAGGCGTGCCCCACACCGG